>DXVZ01000099.1:5097-10824 GCA_019417125.1 Phascolarctobacterium sp. | reverse complement strand
GCGGAAACACTATGCCCATACCAACGGAATGCCCTAAATGCCACAGCAAACGCATAAAGTTTTTCGGTACGGGTACGCAAAAGGCGGAGGCGCAAATAGCCGCGCTGCCGGAGGTTAGCGTTTTGCGCATGGACCAGGATTCCACGCTGCGCAAATTTGCACACGAAGAAATTTTAAACGCTTTTAGCAGCGGCAAGTACAATGTGCTGATTGGCACGCAGATGGTTGCCAAGGGGCACGATATACCGAACGTTACGCTGGTTGGCGTGCTTTCGGCAGATTCTATGCTGAACCTGCCGGATTTCCGTGCCTCTGAACGCGCGTTTTCGCTGCTGACGCAGGCAGCGGGGCGTGCGGGGCGCGGTGATAAACCGGGAAACGTTATTTTGCAGGTGTACAATGCTGATAACCGTACCGTACATTTAGCAGCGGCTCAGGATTATGATACTTTTGCGCGGGAAGAACTTAAACACCGGCGCGAACTGAACTATCCGCCGTATACGGAGTTTTTAAAAATAACCGTGTGGGATAAAAACGAGGAACGCGCCAACAGCATAGCTAAAGAACTGGCAGATTTTTTAGAAGCTCAGGCAGCGGGGACGGACGGCGAAGTATATGGGCCTTTTGCCGGTATTATCGGCAAAGTGCGCGATTTGTACCGAGTGAATGTACTTGTTAAAAGCGCGCAGATTGCTGTTTTTAAAGCAGCGCTGTGGAACTCGCCTTACCGCGATATGAAAAACGTCTATTTTGACGTAGATCCGTTTAATGTGCTGTAAAATTGCCCGCAGAGGCTTGTTTGTGATATAATAATTATTATGAGAGTGAATTTTTAGGAGGCTAATGTGAGTAAGTTAAAAATATTTGTTGCGGGTGACCCAGTACTGCGCCAAAAAGCACAGGAAGTTGAACGCATGGATAAAAAAACTCTGCGCCTGTTAGACGATATGGCAGAAACCATGTATGCCGCTAACGGCGTTGGGCTTGCCGCACCGCAAATAGGCGTGCTGAAAAGAATAGTTGTTATTGACGTAGGCGAAGGTTTATTGGAACTTATCAATCCCGTTATTACCTACCGTGAGGGTGCTGCCGTGGGACCGGAGGGCTGCCTTTCCGTACCGGATTATGAGGGCGAAGTGGAGCGTGCCGAGATTGTGCACTGCGAATATTACGACCGCAAGGGACGCAAAATGTTCATAAAGGCAGACGGGCTTTTGGCAGTCTGCATTCAGCACGAACTGGATCATTTGGACGGCGTGCTGTTTATTGACAAAGCTAAGGTTTTAATGCCGAAAGATTTTAGCGGGGAAGAATGAGCATGAGAATAGTATTTATGGGAACCCCTGATTTTGCCGTAGCAAGTTTAAAAGCGCTGGCAGAGCGGGGCACAGATGAAATAGTTGGCGTATTTACCCAGCCCGACCGCCCTAAAGGACGCGGGCAAAAAATGCTGATGACGCCGGTAAAGGAATACGCGCTGGAACACGGTTTTGAAGTTTACCAGCCGCAGCGCGTAAAAGCGCCGGAAGTTATAGAACTTTTGCGCGGACTTGCGCCTGATTTAATTGTAGTGGCGGCGTTTGGGCAGTTTTTGCCGAAAGAGATTTTGGAAATGCCCAAGTACGGCTGCATTAACGTACATGCTTCACTGCTGCCCAAATACCGCGGCGCCGCGCCGATACACTATGTAATTTTAAACGGTGAAACTAAAAGCGGCGTAACAATTATGCAGATGGATATCGGCATGGACACCGGTGATATGCTGGCAAAGGCTGAGGTTGCTATTACGCCCGAAATGACAATGGGCGAACTGCACGACGAGCTGAAAGAATGCGGCAGCGATCTGCTTTTGGCAACGGTTGAAAAAATTAAAAATGGTGAAATTACACCTGAAAAACAGAATAATGATGAAGCAACATACGCGCATTTATTGACGCGTGAAATGGAACATATCGACTGGACGTTAACCGCAGAAGAAATTCATAATAAAATCCGCGCCTTTAACCCTGCACCGGGAGCGTTTACAAACCTTCCGGGCGGCAAAAAGCTGAAAATCTGGCGTGCACAGGTGGCTTCTGACGGCAGCGCACAGCCAGGCGAGGTTATGGAAATAACCAAAAACGGTTTTAAAGTTGCTTGCGGCAGGGGTGCGCTTTTGGTAACGGAAGTGCAGCCGGAATCCAAAAAACATATGCCGGCAGCTGTTTTCTGCAATGGGCGCGGTATTAATAAGGGTGAAATTTTAGGTTGAAGGAAGTAAACGCCATGGAAAGTGTTTTAAAACCTAAAAAACGCATATTTGTTTCGTTAACTTTGGCAAGCGCTTTTTTGGGGGCAGTGTTTATTTACCTGTGCTGGCGTGTGGCGCTGCCCGGGCTGGCGCAGATTAACACCAAACTGCCGGTGCTGTTCGGCAGTGTAGGCATTGTGGTAGCACTTGGGCTTTTGGCAGCGGTAAGCGCCATTGTGCTTGCTATTTTGGGATTTCCTATCATTAAAACATTTTACTTTTGGGCTTGGAAAGCCGTTAATATGCTGTTCCCATTTGCCGTAGGGTTAGGGCGCATTTTCAACATTCCGCGCCAGCGGATTGAACAGTCTTTTATAGAAGTAAGCAACCATTTGGTACGCCAGCATAAAATAAAAGTGCCAGCGTCGCGCATTATGATTTTGACGCCGCACTGTATTCAGTTAGATACCTGCGCTTTCAAAATTACGCGCAACATCGAAAACTGCCATCAATGCGGGCGCTGCTGCGTTGGCGGCATGCTGCAGCTGGCGCATAAGTACGGCATCCACATGGGCGTGGCAACCGGCGGTACACTGGCGCGGCAGATGGTTAAAGAAATCCGCCCCAAGGCGATAATAGCCGTTGCCTGCGAGCGCGATTTAACAAGCGGCATACAGGACGTGTTTCCGCTGCCGGTTATTGGCGTTTTAAACGAAAGGCCTTTTGGCCCGTGTTTTAATACGCGCGTTGATATTAAGAAAGTAGAATCCGCTATTTTGGACTTTTTAGATACAGAGGAAATAGATGACAGCAAAACCGCAAATAAACAAAAAAAATAAAAAAGAAACTGCGAGACAGACGGCACTTGATATTATTTGTTCCGTTATTGATGGCGGAGCATATGCCAATATTGCCTTAAATAAAGCACTGCGCAGCAAAACTTGCGATGACAGGGACCGCAGGTTTATTACGGAGCTGGTCTATGGTACCGTTAAAGCTAAAGGTACTTTGGACTGGCTTTTGTCGCAGTTGTCGTCAAGGCCGCTGAACAAAATTGATAAGGTTGTTTTAAACATTTTGCGTATGGGGTTGTACCAGCTTTTTTATCTGGATAAAGTACCTGCTTCGGCTGCGTGCAACGAAAGCACGGAACTTGCTAAGGCGGCAGGGCATTTGGGTACGGCAAAATTTGTTAATGGCATTTTGCGTTCTGCCGTACGCAGTAAAGAAGCGGGGACGATTGTATTCCCTAAATATGAAGATGAACCTGCGCTGAGCATTGCTTTGACGGAGTTTCACCCGGAATGGCTGGTTAAGCGCTGGCTGCAGCAGTTTGGCGCGGAAGAAACCCAAGCGCTGTGCCGCTATAATAATTTGCCGCCGGTTTTAAGCCTGCGCACCAACACGCTTAAAACTACGCGTGATGTACTGCTGGCAGATTTGCAGGCAGCAGGATTTGAAGCAGAGCCTTCCAAATGGTGCGAAGAAGGAATTGTTTGCAGCAAAACTGCCGGGATAAACAAGCTTTTGGAAAAACATCCTGACGCTTTTTATATGCAGGATGAAAGTTCAATGTTAGTTGCGCATGTGGTTAATCCGCAGCCGGGTATAGCGGTGCTGGATTTATGTGCCGCACCGGGCGGTAAAACTACACATTTGGCGCAGCTGATGCAAAACAAAGGCAGCATTTATGCCTGTGATATTCATTTGCACAAAATGAAATTGATAGAAGATAATGCCAATAGGCTTGGCATTGAAATTATAAAAACCGTTTTGCAGGACGCTGCCGTGTTTAAACCGGAATGGAGCGCAGCTTTTGACTGTGTGCTGGTGGACGCTCCGTGCAGCGGACTGGGCGTGCTGCGCCGCAGGGCAGAAGCGCGCTGGCGCAAAAGCCAAAAAGATTTGCAGGTTTTTCCGCCGCTGCAAAAAGCTATTCTTAAAAACGCAGCGCGTTATGTAAAACCGTGCGGTATGCTTGTTTACAGTACCTGCACGCTTGAAGCTGCCGAAAACAGCGGGTTGGTTCAAGAGTTTTTAGCGGCGCATCCAAATTTTGAATACGCTGGCTTTAAACATCCATTGACGGGCGCAACGGTAAATGAATTGCAGCTTTTGCCGCAGCGCGACGGCGTGGACGGTTTTTATATCTGCGCAATGCGGCGCAAGGAGCAGTAAAGATGAAAAAAGAAATTTTCGGTTTAACGCCGGAAGCTTTGCAGAAGGAATTTGCGGCTATTGGCTTAAAAAAGTTCCGCGCCGCACAGGTTTACCAGTGGCTTTATAAAAAAGCTGTGTTCGATTTTGATAAAATGCACAATCTTTCCAAGGCTGATATTGCGGTGTTGAAAGAAAAATTCAGCGTTTTGCCTGCCAAAATAAAAATTTTAACACGCTGGAAATCAAGCGATGGTTTAACGGAAAAGCTGCTGCTGGAACTTGAAGACGGCAACTCCGTCGAAACTGTTTTAATGAACCATGATTACGGTTACAGTGTGTGCGTATCCAGCCAAGTTGGCTGCGCTATGGGCTGTATGTTTTGTGCCAGCGGGCTTAATGGCTGCGTGCGCAATTTAACTGCCGCCGAGATTATTATGCAGGTGTATTTGTTTAACGCCACGATAGCACCGCAGCAGGTGAGCCGCGTGGTGGTAATGGGCAGCGGCGAACCGATGCTGAACTATGATGCCGTTACCGGCGCGCTGAAATTTTTGCACCGCGAGGATACGGCTTTTATGAGCTACCGCAATATGACGGTTTCTACCTGCGGCATTATTCCGGGCATTGAGCGATTAACGCAGGAAGCAATACCTATTAACCTTGCTGTTTCGCTGCATTCGGTAAAAAGCGAAGTGCGCACAGAGCTGATGCCCGTCAACAAGGGCTATCCGTTTCCGGAGGTCATCGCTGCGGCGGAAAAGTACGCCCAGGCAAGCGGCAGACAGGTTACTTACGAATATATTTTAATTAAAGATAAAAACGATACGCCGGATGATGCGCAGCTTTTAAGCAATTATTTAAAGTTTAAGCACGCTTCAGTAAATTTAATACCTGCTAACCCCGTGCCGGAAAAAGGTTTTGAACGCCCAACGGCAAAACGGATTGAAGGATTTTTAAAGATTTTACAGAAAAATAAAGTTAATGCCACCATCCGCAAGGAAATGGGCAAGGATATTAATGCAGCCTGCGGACAGCTGCGGGCAAAGTTTAATGATAATAAGCGATAATTTTGTAGGGGGCGCTGTATGATAGCGGTCAGTAAAACAAATACGGGGCTTGTGCGTAACTCCAACGAGGACGCCATATTAACGGATATGCCTGATTTATTTGCCATTGCCGATGGCATGGGCGGTTACGCAGCCGGTGAAATTGCCAGCGTAGAAACGATTAAGGTTTTGCATGAGGAAAAACAGCATTTTGCTGGGCTGACAGGCGAACAGCTGTGCAGCGCTTTAAAAGCGGCGGCAGCCAAAGCCAACAGCCATTTGCGCAGCATT
>DXVZ01000099.1:0-5087 GCA_019417125.1 Phascolarctobacterium sp. | reverse complement strand
ATTGACTGCAAGATGCCGGATTATGAGGGTATGGGCACAACGCTGGTAGCAGTTTATCTTGCTTCTGACGGCAAGGCGTACGCTTTAAACATTGGCGACAGCCGCCTGTATTTGTGGCGCGGCGGTACGCTGACGCAGATAACAAAGGACCATTCCTACGTGGCAGAGCTTGTAAGCAAAGGCGACATAACCACAGACGAAGCGCGCCGCCACCCGCAGCGCAACGTAATTTTACGCGCCGTCGGTGCTGACGAGGAAATTGATTCCGATGTTTTTGATTTTGCAATAGAGCAATGCGACAGGCTGCTGTTGTGCAGCGATGGTCTTTCTGATATGGCTGCGGACGAAGAAATTGCTGCTGTGCTGAACGAAAAAGACCCCGAAAAAGCTGCTGACGCTTTGGTAGAACTGGCGCTTAACAACGGCGGACGCGATAACGTTTCGGTAATACTGCTGGATTTTTGTGCGGAGGAGATATAAATGGATAAAGGGACAATTTTAAAACAACGTTATAAAATCCTGCGCCACATTGGGTCCGGCGGTATGGCAGAGGTGTACCTTGCCGAAGATTTACTTTTAAGCAGGCAGGTAGCCATTAAAATTTTACGCGACCAGTTTAACGACGACAAAACGCTGTTGAACCAGTTTAAGCACGAAGCGCAGTCGGCAGCGCGCCTTTCAAACCCTTCTATTATTAATATTTTTGATGTTTGCGAGGAAGATGGCAAGTCTTTTATCGTAATGGAATATGTGGAAGGCAAAACTTTAAAAGACCTGTTGGAAGAAAAAGGCCGCCTTTCGCCTTATAATGCGGTCTGCCTTGCTGAAGAGATCGCCGCAGGGCTGAGCCATGCTCACAGGCGCAACATTATTCACTGCGATATTAAGCCTCACAATATTTTAATAACCGAGAGCATGCACCCTAAAATTGCCGATTTCGGCATTGCCCGCATGATTAGCAGCATGACGATGGTTTACACCAATTCCGTTATAGGCTCGGTGCATTACCTTTCGCCAGAACAGGCAAGCGGCAAGCCGATAACGGCGCAGAGCGATATTTATTCGCTGGGCATTGTGCTGTACGAAATGCTAACCGGGCATGTACCGTTTGATGGCAATACCGCGGTTGCCGTTGCCATGATGCACGTGGAAAAAACGCCGCCGCCGCTCAGCACTTATGTGGACGGTTTGCCGGAGTGTTTGCAGCACGTAATAGATAAAGCATTGGCGAAGGATTTGACAAAACGCTATGCTACTGCCGAAGAAATGCGGCAGGATTTGAATAATATAAAAAATAAAATGGAAAAAGACGGTGACGGCGCTGATTATGCCTTGCCGACAGAAGAAGAAGCACCTGCTTTTGAAGATTATGAAGAAACAGAAGCGCCGGAAGAAACTATTGTGATGACGGTACCGGCAGTGGGCAGAAAGCCGGAAGCGGAAAAAAGCTGGCTGCAAAAAATGAAAGAGGTGCAGCTTACGCGCCATCAGCAAATTATGTTGGCAGTGGTTGTAGTTGTGCTTTCAGCAGTATTTTTGCTGATTGGCAATGTTTTTAGCCGCGAAACCATTAAAGTACCGGACGTAACTGGCAAAACAGTTGTTGAGGCGCAGAAAATACTTGAAAATACAGGCTTCAGCATTACTCTGAAAGAAGCCTATGACGATAAAGTAACGCCGGGCCTTGTGCTTGCGCAGGACCCTGCCGGTGATGAAATGCGTAAAGAAGGAAGCGCCGTTTACCTTACCGTAAGCAAAGGCATAGAAATGGTAGAAGTGCCTAATGTTGCCGGTAAAACGCTTTCCGACGCGCGCAAAATGATTGAACGCAAAGAATTGGCGCTCGGCAAAGTCGAAACTGTATTTCGCGCCGATGGCAGTGGGCTGGTTATCGAACAAAGCCCTAAAGCCAATGAAAAAATTCAGCACGGCGAAAAAGTAAATCTGGTAATTGCAGAAAAACCTAAAGAAGTAACAATTCCTTCTGTTGTAGGTAAATCTTCCGGAGAAGCGATGACAGCGCTGGAAGCACTTGGCTTTAAAAATATTACTGCTCAGTCTGTTGGCAGCAGAAGAGTTGCGGGCACCGTTTTGGGAGTTACACCTAAAGAAGGAAGCAAAGTGCTGAACAGTGCTGACGTTGTGCTGCGTGTGGCAGACGGCGTAGGCACGGTTTCGCAGAACAAATATGCAGAATTTGTAGTCCCGGACGGCGCTAAACGCCAAAAAGTACGCATTGTTATTGTTGACGACGATGGCGAAAGGGTAGTTTATGAGGGTACAAAACGCGAAGGCGTGCGTCTTCGCCAAAAGGTTGAAGTCAGCGGCAATGCAGTTGCCAAATTCTATTGCGATAATAAACTGATAGAGGAGAAACAGCTTTGACAGCAGGCCGCATTATCAAAAATTTTAACGGCTACTATTATGTAGAAACTCCGGAAAATGAGCTTGTAACTTGCAAAATCAAAGGTAAAATGAAGCAGGAGCGCTTTTCAGCTGTTACTGGCGATATAGTGGAGTTTGAAAAAAATCCGGACGGCGAAAGTATGATAAAAAAAATACTGCCGCGCCGCAACTTCATGGAGCGTCCTGCCATGGCAAATTTGGACTGTATTGTAATTGCTTTTGCCTGCGCAGGGCCGGATTTCAGCTTTTTGCTGGCGGATAAAATGCTGGCATTTGCGGAGCGTGCCGGTATTGAAGCCGTGCTGTGCCTTAATAAAACCGACCTTGTCAGCGCAGAAAAGCTGGAAGAAATTGTCGGTGTTTACCGTTTGGCAGGTTACAGGGTGTTTGCTGTTTCTACTGTTAACGGAACCGGGCTTGACGGGTTAAAAGAATATTTAAATGGTAAAATCAGCGCTTTTGCAGGGCCTTCAGGCGTGGGAAAATCATCTATGCTTAACGCTTTGCAGCCTGGCATTGCCTTGCAAACAGGCAGTGTCAGCGAAAAAATTGGGCGAGGACGGCATACTACGCGCTATGCGCAGCTGCTGCCTTTTAACGGCGGCTACCTTGCCGATACGCCTGGATTTGGCAACCTGTTAGCTGAAAACATTGATGCGCGCGAATTGTATAAATATTTTAGAGAATTTAAAAATTTTGAAAATGCGTGTAAATTTGTGCCGTGTACCCACACGCACGAACCGGTCTGCGGTGTAAAAGAAGCGGTGGAAGCAGGCAAAATTGCACCCAGCCGCTATCAATCATATTTGGCAATTTTGGATGAAATAAAATTACTGAAAGAAAAGAGTGGTAAAAGATGATTAAAATTGCACCTTCTATTTTATCTGCCGATTTTGCTTTTTTAGCCGACGAAATTAAAAAGATTGAAGCCGCAGGTGCAGACTGGGTGCATATAGATGTAATGGACGGCAATTTTGTCCCGAATCTTACTTTTGGCGCGCCGGTTGTAACCAAAATCCGCAAAGTAACGGATATGTTTTTTGACTGCCACTTGATGGTGGAGCACCCGGAAACTTACATCGACGATTTTGCAAAAGCCGGAGCGGATATGATTGTAGTACATGCCGAAGCAACTAAGCATTTGCACCGCTGCCTGCAATACATTAAAAGCAAGGGTGTAAAAGCTGGCGTGGCACTTAACCCAGCAACGCCGCTGTGCATGGTGCAGGAAGTTTTGGACGATGTTGACATGGTGCTTTTGATGACTGTTAACCCTGGCTTTGGCGGGCAAAAATTTATTGAAAGCGTTGTGCCGAAAATAGCCGCCCTGCGCAAAATAATAGACGAAAAAGGTCTGGCGTGCGATATTCAGGTAGACGGCGGCATTAACGCTGAAACAAGCAAAATTGTACGCGAAGCCGGCGCTAATATTTTGGTGGCAGGCAGCTATGTTTACGGCGCAGAAAATACCGCAGCGGCTATCGCCGGCTTAAAGGCATAAATTTTTACAGTATTTTTTAAGGAGGAATGGACGATGCTTGAAGCAGGAACAAAAGCGCCTGATTTTACTTTGGAAGATAAAGACGGAAATTTAGTATCGCTGCACGATTTTGCAGGGAAAAAAGTAGTTGTGTATTTTTACCCCAAGGATTCTACGCCGGGGTGTACGCGTCAGGCGTGCGCTTTCCGCAACAATTATGGCGAATATAAAGCTCTGGGTGTTGAGGTTATCGGCATCAGCAAAGACAGCGTAAAATCGCACAGCAATTTTGCCGCTAAGCAGGAGCTGCCTTTTATTCTTTTAAGCGACCCGGAACGCAAGGCGATAGAAGCTTTTGGCGTTTGGCAGGAAAAGAAAATGTATGGCAAGGTAAGCATGGGCGTTGTGCGCAGCACTTTTGTAATTGATGAAAACGGTGTTATCGAAAAGGTTTACCCAAAGGCTAAGCCAGACACCAATGCTGAGGAGATTTTGGCGTATTTAAAAGGCTGATTTTTTAAATTTACTGTTTAAAATGCTGCAAATATCTTGTCATTAAAGGCGTATAATGATATAATATATTAAGAAAAATTATGACTTCTTTTGAGAGAGTGGGTATTTTACCCGCTCTTTCCTCTTATTAGGGTAAGATAAAAGCGGAGGTGAATTATGCAGAGTGCGGAAATTGAAAAACTGGTAAGCGGTATGGCAGAAGAGATTTTGCAGGGAACGGAAATTACGCTGGTTGACGTTGAATATGTGCGCGAAAAAGATTGGTATTTACGCATTTATATCGATAAACCTGGCGGGATTGAAATTGACGACTGCCAGATGGTCAGCGAAAAACTGACGGAAGTTTTGGATGCGCGCGACCCTATCAGGGATAAATACTATCTGGAGGTTTCTTCACCGGGTATTGACCGTCCGCTGAAAAAGGATAAGGATTTTGAAAACGCTTACGGCAAAAAGGTTGATATTAAATTTTTTGCGCCGTGGGAGAAAAACAAAGAGATTGTAGCCGTACTGGTAGCGCATGATGAAAATACTATCAGCGCAAAGCCAGTTATTAAGGGGCGCGAAAGCAAAAGCCCCGTTGTTTTTGAAAGAAAACAGATTGCTATGGTTAGGCCGCATATAGATTTTTAAAGTTTAGGGGGAGTAAGAAAAGTGAACGCAGATTTTATTATGGCAGTGCAGGAAC
>DXVZ01000098.1 GCA_019417125.1 Phascolarctobacterium sp. | reverse complement strand
GAAGATTAACCGCGAAGCCAAAACGGTAACTGTGCTGGATAAAACAACCGGCACAGCGGAAGAAATGCCGTACGATGTGCTTGTGCTTGGCACCGGTGCAACACCGGTGCGGCTGCCTGTGCCCGGCGCTGATTTGGAGGGCATCCATAACTTTTGGTTTCCGTGGGAAGTTTTGAAGGTAAAAGAAGAAATTGCCGCTAACAACGTAACGGATGTTGTTATCGTCGGTGCTGGCTTTATTGGTATGGAACTGGCGGAGGAGTTTAACAAAATAGGCGTTAAGGTAAGTGTAGTAGAAATGCAGAACCGTATTTTGCCGCAGATGCTGGATTTGGAAATGGCGGAATTAGCGGCGAAACCGGTTGCAGCTGCCGGTATTAATTTATATCTTAACGAAAAAACGCTGGCGTTTGAAGGCAGTGGGCGCGTCGCCGCCGTTAAAACTGATAAGCGTACTATTCCGGCGCAGCTGGTTATTGTTGCCGTAGGCGTGCGCCCCAATGTGGAACTGGCGCGTGAAGCTGGGCTTGATATTGGGCCGAGCGGCGCGATTGCGGTAAACGGATATATGCAGACCAGCGACCCGTGTATTTACGCCGGCGGCGACTGCGCGGAGAATACGCACCGTGTGAGTGGGGCGAAGATTTTTGCGCCGATGGGCAGCACTGCCAACAAGCACGGACGCGTTATTGCCGATAACATTTGCGGCGATATGGTTAAATACCCGGGTGTTTTGGGTACGGGGCTGTGCCGGATGCCGGGCGTGGAAGCTGGCAGCACGGGGCTGAACGAAACAACTGCCGCTGCTGCCGGTATTGACTTTGAATCTGTAATTGTGCCGGGCAATGACCGCCTTGCTTATATGCCGGGCGCTGGGCGCTTGGTGCTGAAGCTGTTTGCCGACAAAAAGACGCATAAAGTTATCGGTGTGCAGGCGGTGGGGCAAAGCGTAGATAAGCGTATTGACACCTTGGTTGCCGCTATCAGCATGGGCGCAACGCTGGAAGATTTGAGCGAGTTTGATATTGGCTACGCGCCGCCGTTTAACGGCCCGATTGACAACATTGCCACGGCTGCTAACGTGCTGCTGAATAAAATTGAAGGCCGTCTGCGCAGTATTAACCCCAAAGAGTTTAAAGAGCTGCGCAAAGATAAAAATTACACGCTGGTTGATGTACGCACGCCGGGCGAATTTAAGGCATGCCATATTGCGGGCTGCTGCAATGTAGTGAACTTGCCGCTTGACAGGGTGCGCAGCGAATGCCGCGGCGTATTGGCTGATAAGGACGCGCATTTGGTGTGCTGCTGCCAGATTGATTTGCGCGGCTACGAAGCAGAGACAATGCTGCGCGCGCAGGGTTATAAAAATGTGCAGAGCCTTGAAGGAAGCATGAGCGCCTGGCCGTACGAAACCGAAAATAGCAAATAACAGCAAAAATATGTAAATTTATTGACACAATGGGCACGTATTGGTAAAATAAATTAATAATATTCTTTAAGTAACGATGCCCGGAAGAATTGTAGTTGGTTGAACAGCACAATGAAATTTTTATGCCGGGCTTTATTTTTTATTGAAAGGCAGTGGGAGAATGAAAGTTGCAATTATTATGGGCAGCAATTCTGACTGGCCGGTGCTTGAGCCGGCAGAAAAAACTTTAAAAAGTTTTGGCGTTGAGGTGGAAGTTGTAGTTGCTTCGGCGCACCGCACCCCCGAAATGGTTCACGAATTTGCGGCAGGCGCGCGCGAACGCGGCGTTGAGGTTATTATTGCCGCAGCCGGCGCAGCAGCGCATTTGGGCGGTGTCATTGCCGCTTTTACAACGCTGCCGGTAATTGGCATACCCATTAATGCCACTCCTTTAAACGGTATGGATTCGCTGTTGAGCTTTGTGCAGATGCCGTCCGGCATTCCGGTTGCTACCATGGCGATTAACGGCGCTAAAAACGCAGCGCTGTTTGCAGTGCAGATTTTGGCAACCAAATACCCGGAACTTGTGGATAAGCTTGCCGCAGACCGCGAGAAAATGAAAGCCGAAGTTAAAGCCAAAGGCGAAAAGCTGGCTGCGCTTCGCGCGTCCGAACAGTAATTGCGGCGGCAGAAAAGGAGCAGATAATGTCTGGCATTGATTTTCAGGATGATAAATTGCATGAAGAATGCGGCGTCTTCGGTATTTACTCTCATAACGATGATGTTGCGCTGAACACCTACTGGGGCTTATACGCTTTGCAGCACCGCGGGCAGGAAAGCTGCGGCATTGTTGCTACCGACGGTACGCATATGGAAGGCAAAAAAGGCATGGGCCTTGTAGCCGATGTTTTTAAAGGCGGAGTGGACGGTTTGGAAGGCCATATCGCCATTGGGCATGTGCGTTATTCTACCACCGGTTCCAGCATGGAATATAACATTCAGCCGCTGCGCGTATATTTTGACGGCGGTAACCTGGCGCTGGCGCATAACGGCAACCTTACCAACGCTGCCGAACTGCGTAAACGCCTTGCGCTTGAGGGAACTGTTTTTCAAACTACGGTTGATACTGAAGTTGTGGTAAGCCTTATCGCGCGCAGCCGCAAAAAAACTATCGAAGAACGTGTTGCGGAAGCTGCCAATGCTATTAAGGGTGCTTTTGGCATTCTGGTTATGACCGATAATAAATTGATTGCCGTGCGCGATCAGTATGGTTTCCGTCCGTTGGCAATAGGCAGAATGGATAGCGGTTGGGTCGTTGCTTCTGAATCTTGCGCATTTGACCTTGTCGGTGCTGAATTTGTACGCGATGTTGAACCTGGCGAAATGCTGGTATTTGAAAATGACCACGACGAGCCTAAGAGCAGCCGCTGGGCAGAAAACATGCCTGCCAAACGCGCGCACTGCGTATTTGAATATGTTTATTTTGCGCGTACCGACAGCGTTATCGACAAGCAGTCAGTGTACCAGGCGCGCATTAATATGGGCAGGGAACTTGCCAAAGAAACCAAAGATATTAAGGCAGATATCGTCATTTCCGTTCCAGACTCTGGTACGGCGGCGGCAGTAGGTTACAGCTTGGAATCCGGCGTGCCGTTTATGGAAGGGCTGACAAAAAACCGCTATGTAGGCAGAACGTTTATTCAGCCTACCCAAAAACAGCGCTTAAATGCCGTAAGGCTTAAACTGAACCCGGTGGAAAGCGTTATTAAGGGTAAATCCGTAGTTGTTGTAGACGACAGCATTGTGCGCGGTACAACGAGCGGTAAAATTGTTAAGCTGTTAAAAGACGCCGGCGCGCGCGAGGTTCATATGTGTATCAGCTCGCCCCCGGTAACGGACCCATGCTATTACGGCATTGATACCAGCGTGCGCAAAGAACTGATTGCTTCAACCCATACGGAAGAAGAAATCCGTCAGTATATCGGCGCTGATTCGCTGCACTATATTTCGCTGGAGGGTTTGAAACGCTCGCTGAACTGCATGGATCCCGAAGGTATGTGCTATGCCTGCTTTAACGCCGATTACCCTGATAATGCGGAAGAAACCCTAAGACAGGGTTCTAAATATATTTTTGAAAACGAAAGCTGATACAGGAGGACGATGATGAGCGAAGAAAAGAAGAAACAACTTACTTATGCAGACGCCGGTGTAAACATTGACGCCGGCAACGAAGCCGTTGAACTGATGAAAGCAAGTGTGCAGGCTACTTACCGTCCCGAAGTTATCGGCGATATTGGCGGTTTTGGCGGTTTATTTGCTTTAAATGCAGGCAAATATAAAGAACCGGTGCTGGTTAGCGGCACCGATGGCGTAGGCACTAAGCTGAAACTGGCTTTTATGGCGGATAAGCATGACACCATCGGGCAGGACGCCGTTGCTATGTGCGTAAACGATATTTTGGTGCAGGGAGCCGAACCGCTGTTCTTCCTTGATTACATCGCCATTGAAACATTGGAAGCCAAAAAGGTTGCGCAGATTGTTAAGGGCGTTGCCAATGCCTGCAAAGAATCCGGCTGCGCGCTGATTGGCGGCGAAACCGCTGAGATGAGCGACCTTTACGGCAAAGACGAATACGACATTGCCGGTTTTTGCGTAGGTGTTGTAGAAAAAAGCAAAATGATTACCGGCGAAAAGGTAAAACCGGGCGATGTGCTGGGTTTGCCTTCCGCAGGTGTACATTCTAACGGTTTTACGCTGGTGCGTAAAATTTGCTTTGACGTAATGGGCTTTACCATGGATACCCCGGTTGAAGAATTTGGCACCACTTTGGGCGAAGAACTTTTAAAACCAACCCGTTTGTATCCGCGCGTATGCCTGCCGCTGATTGAAAAATTCAACCTGCACGGCATGGTGCATATTAC
>DXVZ01000097.1 GCA_019417125.1 Phascolarctobacterium sp. | reverse complement strand
AAATAAATCGCCGTAAACGGTATTTCATTTTTTATGCTGCGTTCCCAGTAAGTAGAAGTTCCGTCCTCAATAAAATTAATATCAGCAGTTTTATTTTCTGCAAGTACCAATTTCATTGTATCTTCTACTACATCTTTTGTTGGTATTCCATATATAGAATCATATTCGGCAAAGTTTATTTGCTTATTTCCGTACAACTTAACATTTATTTTGTATTTCTTGCCAAATAATCTGCAAAACAACTTATATTTTGCTTCGCAAGCCGAATTTAGCACAGCCTGCAATAAATTTATTCCGCCTGCTTTACCACGGAAATATTTATGCAGCCCTTTTACATTGGTATATCTATGTAAAAAAACGTTTTGAAATACACCAGTTTTGCTTAATCTTTCTGCAAGCTGCCGGTGTCCTTCTTTATTATCAAAAAATAAAATATCAGCTTCCTTATTTTTTAATAAATTAACTTTTATATTTAAAGCATTTAACATTTGATAATCCGTCAAACATACAAACAATGCTTTCATCTGCACAGCCATCCTTTAAATTTTAGTTAAATTAACCAAAAACCTTTGCCCAAAAATCTCCCATTTTTAACCGCAGCATTTGCCGTTTAATAGACCTGTTTTTACGGCGCTTATCAAATTGCGGCATTTTGGCATCTTTAAATTCTGTAAGTTTTAAATATTCATAATATTTATCATTAAAGCCTTTATGTATTTCATATTCCCACGGTTTGTAGCCGCCGGCATAATGGAAAATTGCCGGATTTTTTTTTGCCTCAATGGCTTTTTTCCGCAAATCTGGCTTAGTTACAATTTTTAAAAACAAATTAAACACTGGCGGTATTACATCCCATCTAAGTGGTATTTCCTGCCAGTTATTCATAAAAAATTTATTCAGCGCATCCTGGTCATGGTTTGGATATTTATTTTGCGTTGCTAAAGCTATAATTGCTTCTGCATAATTACCCTGCCGCCATTTGGTTAAATCCATCATTAAAACGCCGGCATTAAAATAAGGTGCGTTAAACGGCAAGCCAATAAATTTATTTTTCTGCTTACGCACGCGCGCCGACGCCATTATCCCCAAATCGCAAGTTGCTGCAACAGCTTTACCGCACATATCAAGCTGCCACATTTTTTCGATATCGTCGTATACCAATAAATCGCAGTCAAGATAAATTATTTTTTCAATAGACTTATCTAAAATATTAGCGATATCAAGCCTAAAATAGCTTGCACGGCTAAGTTCGCCGCTTACATAGCAATCTTCAAGCCTGCTGTTTTTTATTTTTATAAATTCAACGCTGCCGCCTAAATTTTGCACGGTTTTTGTAATCTTTTCTTTATTTTCGGTTTGTATTTCATCATCAATTAAATAAAACTGTATTTTTTGCGGCACCTTTGTATTAATTAATACCGACGCCATTGCCACCGCCGTATGCTGCGCATAATTATTATCAGAAGCAAAGACAATATTAATTTTATTATCCATTTCACACCTGCACTTATTAAAAACTTTCTAATTAATTTATTATAACATACTCTAAACGCCTTTACATAAATATATGAAAAATTTATAATATTATCAGCAAAGAACAGTAAATTAAGCAGTAAATATAAATTCAGCAAAGGAGTATTTATGAGTAGTTATCTTCCTTACTTGTTATTTGGCTTATTTTTGTATTTGGCGTCCTATTTTTATTATGTTTCAGTTTCGCACGGTTTAGGGCACAAAGCGGAATACTTGCAGCTGCGCCGTTTTATTCCGTGTGCTGTTTTAGCAGTTCTGCCTGTTGCTTTAGCTAATATTCCGTTAACCTCACCACTATTTTTAACCAGTCTTTTTGCTGGCATTGCCTGGATTATTACCTATCCGCTCTTTTATTATATCAGCAATCACAAAGTTTCATCTGATTTTGGTTTTCATTTTGACACTGTTTTTGGGCTTTATGTTATCGGGTGGCTGACAGGTTTAAAAATACTTACAATTGCTTTTAATCTGCTGCCGTCAGTTTTGTTATTGTTAATTGCTACCATTGAATTTTTAATTTTTCTTATTCCTGTTTCCCAGTGGGTATATTATTACTTGTACCGCTCCTGCGTTACGGAAGACGGCATAAGTATGATACAAGATACCCATTATAACGAAATTATAGAGTTTTTTAAGCAATTTTCATTGTTCTTCAACATTGTTATTTTTGCCGCAGCCGCAGCTTTATACGCACTTTTTATTACCGCAAACTTAAACTTTAACACGCTAAAGCTTACGCCAATACAATATTTGCCAATTTTAGGCTTAACTGCATTTTTAAGCTATTACCTTTGGAAAACGGGCAAAACAGAAAAACGCCAAGGCGTATTTGCGCGTACTGGCATAATTGAGCTTTGGCTTGAAGTAAAAAAATATAAAGAAAGAACCATGTTGTATCAAACCAACATGCAGGAACGTATTAAAGATTTAACAGTTACACCTGCGCAGCCGCAGTTTAACAATCCTTCTACAATTATCATGGTTATCGGCGAATCAGCATCGCGCGATTATATGAGTGCCTTTACCGATTACCCGGTAGAAACAACGCCATGGCTTTCTGCCAAAAAAAGAGATAAACATTTTATTTTATACCCCAACGCGTATTCCTGCGAAGCTAATACCGTTCACGCATTGGAACGGGCTTTAACTGAATATAACCAATACAACGACAAACAATTTTATACTTCTTGTTCCGTTATTGATATTGCCCATAAAGCGGGTTATACAACGCATTGGTACAGCAACCAGGGGCATTTGGGCAGCGCCGATACGCCTGTAACGCTGGTTGCCAATACGTCCGGTACGGCAAAATGGACCAAGCAAAACTTAAACAAAGTGCAATACGATGAAGCTTTACTTGATTATTTGGATGAAGTTGACCCGGCAAAAAATAATTTTGTTGTTATCCATTTAAAAGGCAATCACTTTAATTTTATCAACCGTTATCCGCAAAGCTTTGCTAAATTCAGCGAGCCCGGGAAATACGACTTAATTCCTAATTATATTGATTCCATCCGTTATACCGATTACATTCTGCAAAAAATTTGGGAATATGGCACGCAAAAACTAAATTTGCAGGCAATGCTGTATTTTTCTGACCACGCAACTATACCCGATAAACGCCGCGCGCCGGACTTTGGTGGTTTTGCAACTGTGCGTATTCCGATGTTTACATATTTTGCGGATGAATACATCACAAAGTTTCCGCAAACAGTTAATACTCTGCGCCAGCACGCGCAGCAATATTTTACAAACGACCTTGCTTATGAGTTAATGTGCGGCATTTTTAATATAAAATCCAATCATTATGATGAAACAAACAGTTTAGCCTCACCTTTATATAAATTTACGCGTGAAACTTTAAAAACGAATCTTGGCAGGGTTAACATTAAAGATGATAAAAACTAATTTTCAACGCGCTTTTTTATTTATATTTATTTGTTAATGTTTTAATATTAAGGCTCCTTATATTTTCTAAAGTTCTTTGTTTATCTGGCTTTACATTAATTTTTGCAATTGCCATTTCAAAAATTTAGTTATATAATGTAGATAAAGTGTGTTTAAGGAGCTCTGATATGGATTTTAGTTACGCAGCATACAAAAATATTGTTGATTTACTGCACGAAAATAATTACGAACTTGCAGATTTTAAAAACTACCAACAGTTTAAGCGCCCGGCAATTTTAAGGCATGATATTGATTTTTCTATCGAGGACAGTTATAATTTTTCACTTTTTGAAGATTCGCTCGGCGTAAAATCTACCTATTTTGTACTTTTGGCAACTGGCTTTTACAACCCGATGCTGAAAGAAAACCGTTTAATGTTAAAAGATATGCAAAAACGCGGTTTTAATATTGGCCTGCATTATGATACCACTGCATATGAAGGCGATATGGCAGAAAATATCAAAAAAGAAAAAGCTATTTTAGAAAATATTTTAGATACTCCTGTTGACTTGCTTTCGTTTCACCGCCCTGCGCCCGAAGTTTTAGAAAACAACCTTACTTTTGACGGTATGGTAAACGCTTATTCCAACGTATTTTTTAAGGAATTTAAGTATTGCTCCGATTCACGTTTCTTTTGGCGCGATAACCCGATTGATACCATAAAAAGCAATAAATATGATAAGCTGCAAATTTTAACGCACGCTTTTGCGTGGCACAGCACTGATTTTCCTGCCGGGTACACTTACCGCAGGTTAATTGATAAAGCCAGCTGGCAGCGTTATACTTACTTAACCAAAAATATCCGTAATCCAGAAGAATTTATCACTGCCGAAGAAGCAATACGCAGATGGGGAGTAAAAGGAGATACACATAATGCTTAATAT
>DXVZ01000096.1 GCA_019417125.1 Phascolarctobacterium sp. | reverse complement strand
CTACGAAGGCTTTTACCATTGCCTGCATATCGAAGGCGGCACCGACCGCGTGGAGCTGGAAATGATTTTGCGCGACCACGATAAGAAACTGCTGGAAAAACGCAAGCAGCTGCTTATTGATTTGGCGGCGTTTATGAACGCCAAGTACGGCGCAGGCAGCGTGGAATGCAGCTTGCAGGATATGTACAGCAACATGAAAGAATATATTACGCCGGTGTTTGAAATTGTACGCCGCGCCGAAAACGCTATGCTTGAGGCGAGCGTGGAACCGCATCTGGTGCCGGTGCGCGGCGGTACGGACGGGGCACGCCTTTCGGAAATGGGGCTGCCCTGCCCTAACATTTTTACCGGCGGGCACAACTTCCACGGGCGCTTTGAATATTTGCCGGTGCAGTCGCTGGTAAAATGTACCGAAGTTTTGCTGAACATCGTTAAAGCGTAAGCAGCGCTTGTATGCATAACAAAAATAAAAATCAGGACGGCTGTTTTAGTTTTATGCTAAAGCGGCAGCCCTGATTTTTTATTATACTTAAAAGTAATGGCAAACCATGTATTATAACTATTTGTTGTTTTTGCCGCACGGAATTATAATAAAAACAGTAAAGACTAAATCAACAAAGGTGATAGAAAATGAAATATGCAAAACTCGGCAATTCGGATTTAACTGTTTCACGCATCTGCATGGGCTGCATGGGTTTTGGCGACCCGGCGCGCGGGCAGCACAGCTGGACGTTGGACGAAGAACATTCCCGTGAGATTATCAAACGCGGCTTGGAAGGCGGCATTAACTTTTTTGATACGGCTATTGCCTACCAAAGCGGCACCAGCGAACAGTACCTGGGGCGTGCCTTAAAGGATTTTGCCAAACGCGGTGAGGTAGTGGTGGCAACCAAATTTTTGCCGCGCACCAACGAAGAAATTGAACAGGGTGTCAGCGGCGCGCAGCACATTGAGCGCATGTTGGACAAGAGCCTGCAAAATTTAGGTATGGATTATGTGGATTTATACATTTACCACATGTGGGATTACCGCACGCCGCTTTACGAGATTATGGCGGCGCTGAATAAAGCGGTGCAGGCGGGCAAAGTGCGCTATATCGGCATCTCCAACTGCTTTGCTTACCAGCTGGCAAAAGCCAACGCTTTGGCGGAAAAAGAAGGTTTTGCCAAATTTGTTTCCGTGCAGGGGCATTATAATTTAATCTTCCGCGAGGAAGAACGCGAAATGGCAAAATTATGTGCCGAAGACAACATTGCCATGACGCCGTACAGTTCGCTGGCAAGCGGCAGGCTGTGCAGGCATTTGGGTGAAACTTCCAAACGCCTTGAAGAAGATGCCTATGCACACTTAAAATATGATGCTACGGAAGCGCAGGATAATGTTATAATAAAACGTGTGGAAGAAGTTGCCGCCAAACACGGCGTAAGCATGACAGAGGTTGCACTTGCCTGGCTTTTAACTAAAGTAACCGCGCCGGTTGTTGGCATGACTAAATTTTCACAGGTTGAAGGCGCAGTAAAATCGGTAGATTTGGCGCTGACGCAGGACGAAATTAACTATTTGGAAGCCGCGTACGTGCCGCACCGTTTGGTTGGCGTAATGGCGCAGAATACGGCAGAAGCCTCCGGCGAAAAACATGTTTGGTCTGCCGGAGAGCAGAAAATATGATTGGCGGTTTGAAGAAAGGAGCAGTATTATGCAAAAAGTATTAGTAGCTTATTTTTCTTGCAGCGGCGTTACCAAAAAGCTGGCGCAGACGCTGGCAGGCGTTGTTAAGGGTGATTTATACGAAATTACCCCGGCGCAGCCTTACACTACGGCAGATTTAAACTGGAATGACAAAAATTCCCGCAGTTCGGTAGAAATGCGCGATAAATCTTCGCGCCCGGCAATCAGCGGCAGCGTAAAGGATTTTGCGCAGTACGATACGGTTTTTGTGGGTTTCCCGATTTGGTGGTATGTAGCGCCGACGATTATCAACACTTTTTTGGAAAGCGAAGATTTTTCCGGCAAAACGGTTATTCCCTTTGCTACCAGCGGCGGCAGCGGCGTAGGCGATACGGATAAATACCTGCATCCGTCCTGCTCCGCGCAGACTAACTGGCGCCCGGCAAAACGTTTTTCCGGCAGCGCCGGCGCGGCAGAGCTGCAAAAATGGGTGGAAGGCTTAAAGCTGTAAGGCGTGTAAAATTAACATTGCTAATAAAAAACTCCGCAGTTTATAGCTGCGGAGTTTTGCTGTTTATAGTGCTTTTATTTAGTTGTGTGTTGATTGCGCCGCTTAAAATTTGGCGTTGTCCTTAAAGGCGCGGCCAAAGTCAGTCAGGGTTAAATCGGCATAGCTAAGGTCGGCGTCGTTAAGCACGGCTTTGTCCAGCCTTGCGCCGTTAAGCTTGGCATGCTGCAAGCTGCCGCGCGACAGGTTGGCATTGGTTAAATCGGCATTTGCCAGCACGGCGTTCTGCATTTTGGCGTTGTATAAATTAGCGTGCGTTAAAACTGCGCCGGTTAAATCGGTTTTATACAGCCAGCTGTACGACAGGTTGGCGTAACTAAAATCGGCGTTTTGCGCTTTAGCGTTATCAAGCGTTGCTTCCATCAGCTTGGCGTAAGCAAAATTTGCATTTTGCAAATCAGCGCCGTGCAGGGTTGTGCGGTACAGCGCAGCATTATTGAACACGGCTTTATCCAGCTTGGCGCCGCTTAAGTTGGCATAGCTTAAATCCGCCCCGCTGAAGTTTGCCTTGCTGAAGGTGCAGCCGCTGAATACCGCGCGGTGCAGGTTGGCGTTCTGCAAATTGGCGCCGGTTAAATCGGCAGCGGTAAAGCGCACGCCGTTAAGGTTGGCGCCGCTCAGGTCAATGCCGTTCAGGTTCAGCCCGCTTAAATCCGCGCCGCTTAAATCTGCGCCGGGGCAGCTGATGCCGCTTTGCACCTGCTGCACGTCGTAAGCGTTATAGGCAAGCGCCGCCGCCGGTAAGGCAAGGCAGCACATAAGTGTCAGTAAAAATTTCTTCATGGTAATTAGCCCTCGTTAAAAAGTTGTGCCAGCTGCGCGGGGTCGTCCGGCAGTTTGTCAATAATCTTCCACGGCTTGTGTTCAGCAAGCTCCTCTTTGGCGTAGGTAGAGCCAGCCAGCACCGCCAGGCAGCGTGCGCCGATGGCGTGGGCGCATTTAATGTCGTTGGGCGTATCGCCGACAAAGTAAATATCTGCGCCAGTGATTTCCGTTTCGGGGTGCAGCACCTGCAAGCGCCGCAGCGCGATTTTGGCAAGTTCGCAGCGGTCCTCGCTCAGCTCGCCGCAAACGGCATAGTGGCTGTCAAAGTAACCGTCGATGCCGTAGCGTTTTAACTTTAAGTAAGCGCCGTTTGTGGTATTGCCAGTTAAAAGGCAGGTTTTAAAGCCCTCCAAATCTGCAAAATAAGCCAGCGTTTGCCGTACATTAGGCATTAAATGCCCCTGGCGCTGCTGTAAATACTTGGGCAGCAGGCGGTGATAGTTAATTAACAAATTGGCGGCGTCAAAGGTGCGGCAGTGCCCCTTAATGTCGATGCAGATTTGCTTAATAATCTGCGAATCGGTCGCGCCCGCCAGCGGATGGGAAAACTGAAAATCCTCCACGCCGAACAGCAATTTTATCGCCTCGCGCAGCGCGTCCGCACCGGCAAGCCCGGTTAACAGCAGCGTGCCGTCGATGTCCCAGAAAATGTATTTCATAAAAACCTCCGTTTTTAAAAGAAAAAGCTGCCGTTTGGCAGCGTTTAAATTGATTTAGGAC
>DXVZ01000095.1 GCA_019417125.1 Phascolarctobacterium sp. | reverse complement strand
ATATTATACCGTTAAATATGTCAAATTGCAAAATGCTGATAATAAAACAAAATACGCGCGCAGCAAAAATACCGCCCCGGGTAAGCCAACGTCCCAAGGCGGTATATAAAAGAGGAAAAACAAAATTAAATTTTCGCCTACTCTGCCGCAGCGGCAGCTTACAGCTTTCCACGCGGCAAATTCACCAGCATTATGTAATTTATCAGAACGTCATTTCCGCACCTACGCGCCACAGGCGGCCGTAGTAGTTCAAACCGTCAATTTCTTTGTCGAACAAGTTGTCAATGCCTGCAAATACGCGGTACTTATCGCCCCAGCGTTTATTAACAACAAAATTGAAGGTGTTGCCGCTGTAAAGGTCACTGCCGTCATAGTAATCGCTGTACCAGCGGTTCCATGCAGTTACGCTCCACTCTTTGTTAACGGGTTCTACCCATTGCAGTTTTGCCGTATAAGTGTTGCGCGCGCTGTAAGAAAGACGCTCGCCGGTAGTTTTGTTTTTAGCGTCAAGCCAGTCATAATTACCGATTAAAGTAAAACCGTTGCCTAATTCCTGTTTTACTTCAAACTCAACGCCTTCGGTTTCAGCACTTTCAATATTTACATAATGCCTGTCGGATAACCCTGCTGTAATACGTTCCATTACTATCGCATCGTCTTTTTTGTTATGGAAATATGTTAATTTAGCAGAAGTTTTATCGCCAAATTCATGTTCATAAGATAATTCATAGCCTTTTGTTTTTTCCGGCTTCAAATCCGGATTGCCATAAACGGTAAACATGCCCATATGGTTAAATGTACCATACATCTCGTCGATAGACGGCGCTCTGTACGCTTCGCCGTAATTTGCCTTAAAGCGAGAATTATCTGCAATAAAATAAGTCATACCTATATTAGGTGTGGTTTCACTGCCAAACTCATCATGATAGTTATAACGTACTGAAGGAACTAATAAAAGTTTATCGCTTACGCGGTATTCGTCCTGTAAATACAAAGCATATTGCTCTGTTTTATTGTCACCGGAATCGATATAAGCGCTGCCTTTATTGATACGCACTTCACCGCCGAAAGTCAGCTTATTATTTTCTGCCGTTCGAATGCTGTCGCGTGCTTCAAACATCCACATTTTATAAGTCCGGTCATCTTCCGTCTCTCTTACACTCATAGAAGGCGGCATACCTCCAAGCCATAACTCATGCCCGCTGGATTCAGCATCCAGCTGGCTGTAAGTAGCAGAAACGCTGTAATCGCTATTATTGTTTTTGCCATTATAAGTAAGTGCGGCAGTTTTTCTTTCCTGATTTCTGGTACTATTCCAAACCCCCGGAATGCCTATGGCAGATTCATAACTTACATCATAATCAAAGTTTTCTTTGTTATATTCTAAAAATAAATTTAATTTATTGTTTTCGTCCATATCATAGTCCATATCTAAACTATAATATTGTGTCGGGCCTTCTACAAAGCCAATGCCGGCTTTACCGTCAAAATTGCGCAGCTTGCCAAAGTTAGCGTCAAAAGCGGCGCTTAATTTACCTTGCTTACCTGTATCTAAGTGATAGTAATTGTTCATAGAACGGCTGCCGGTATTAAAGCCAACCGTAAATTCCGGCGTTTCTGACTTACGGGTAATAATATTAATAACGCCTGCCTGTGCGTCGCTGCCATATAATGCACCGGCTTGTCCGCGCACAATTTCAATGCGCTCCACATTACTTAAATTAAGCCTGTCCAATGCACGGTTATTTCCCGAACCGTTGCCATATAAATTTTCACCGGCAACACGGCGTCCGTTAATTAAAATTAAAATATCGTTACTGTCGCTGCCACGGATGCTTAAATGGTCGCCGTGACCACCGCCGCCATCAGCAATATAAATATTAGTCGCAGTTTTCAAAACATCCCTGACAGTAAGCGCACCCACATTTTGGATATCCTCACGGGTTATTACCTCAACGCTCTGCGGAACTTCTTTAACAGTCAACTCCGTTCTCGTCGCCGTTACAACGTATTCTTCACCTTCGTATTTGTTTAAGTCCTCACTGTCTGCCTCAGCGGCAAAAGCAGAATTAGCCGCACACAAACACACCAGCAGCGCCAGATTTTTAGATACCTTTTTCATTATTCCACACCTCTTACTTTCAATTTCGTTTAACCACAATCCTTTCCTAAAGCAGCCTTGTTTTACCCATCAACCACTCCCCTTTATCTATCGGAAAAAACATTAAGCGTTTCAATTAGTTAGCTATTGCTAACTAAAGTTTATTTTTTATCCCCTTTCCGCGTGTGCAGAAAGGGGCTTTAAACTCAGTTTAATTTTTGGTAATGCAGTTCGATTGTTTCCAGCAAAAAGTCCGCGCCTTTTTCGCCCATCAGGGGCAGGTGCGTGGCAACCTGGCCGCCGTTAATAAACGGCGCGCTGACGCGCAGGCAAGTGTTATCCGCCGCGCACTGCATAAGCGCAACGTCGTCCGCCAGCACTAGCGTGTTGTGCATGCTGCGGAAAATGTCCAGCCACTCTTTTTCCTCGCCGTAAAACTTTACATCTGCCGCTGCATCCGGCACAGCCTTCAGCGCGTGGCTGCAAATTTTGTGTTTCACAGTAAAGCCCGCTTCCTCCAAAAAGCCGCCAATGCCGCATACCAGGTCGTAATCGCCCTTAACGGCTGCGCTTGGGCGCTGTTTTTTGCCGCCCATCATTGCCGCGTACATGCCCAGCATACCAAAGCTGCGCATTTTGCCGCCCAACCGCGCCATCATCGTCATGTTGGGCATTTTTCCCAGCACCGAGCCCACCAGCTGCAAAAATTCCAGCGTTTTTTTGTAGCCGTAGGGCACGCAGTACACATACGGCGTACCAAATTTTTCTTTTAAATATTCCGCCGCTTCCAGCGCTTCGGCGCACAGCACAACGTTCAGTGCCGCGCTGCCCATGCCCTTAATTTCTTCCACGCTGGTATCGCAGCACAGGCACGCCTGCACATTCAGCCCGTAAGCTTCGGCAAGCATGTTTTTAATTTCCCACACGTCGCTTGCCATACGGTAGCGCCCCATGGAAGCGCCTAAAATGTTATATTTATGCTGCTCCTTTGCCGCCGCCTCCGGCAGATTTTTAACCAGCAGCTTGTAAACCTCTGCCAGCCCGACACTGTAATCGCCGCGGAAGCCGCCCTGATCGAAGGAAACCAGTTTGGCGCGCACTTCCTTCTGCATATAATTGCACACGCCCTTAATATCGGCACCGATAACGGCGGAAATGGACGACGCCACCACAAAAATTACCTGCGGCCCGTAGCTGCGGTCCAGCTCCACAATAGCTTCTTCCAGCCGCGTTACGTCGCCCATTACCACGTCATCCTCGCTCATATGCGTAGTAAACAGGCGCTGCTCAAAATCCACGCCCAGCGTACCGTACAGCCCCATGCTAAAGTGCGTGGTTCCCGCCGGGCCGTATTCCAGCACAATGCTGCCTTCCACGGCAAGCAGGCTCCATATAATGCCCATGCGGTCCGATGGCGTGGGCAAGTATCTGCATAAACTCATAATCCGGCTTCCTTTCTAAACGCTGCGGCTTCCTGCGCTGCCGCCGCCAGCTGCTTAATTAAATAAACGGTAACTTCAAAGCCCAGCATGCTGCCAGCAGCGTCGCTGTGCAAAATGGCTATGCCCTTTTTACGCAGGCGCGCGCCAAATTCGTGCCCCATGTAAATGTTGGGGTGCAGCTCGTCGTAAATATACTGCATGGGCGCAATGTTCGCCGCCTTGCACACCAGCGGGTCGGCGTGCTTTAACAGCTCTGCCGCGTAAACGGCGTCGTCCTCGCTGTAACGGTTGGTTTGTATTACCTGCGGCACCATGCCCAGCTGTGCCAAAAAGCTGTTCAGCTCAAAGCAATAGTAAGGCGTATTGCCGTAAATGTAGCTTACGCCGTTAAGCGCCGCTTTGTTTTCTTCAATGCAGGATTGCGCCGCTGCGTATTTTTGCGTAACCTCCGGCGGCAGCGGCACACCTAAATAAGCAAACAGTTTTTGGTAGCTTTCGTAAATTTTATCAGGGTACACAAATTTATTAAAATGCACATAGGGCACGCCAAAGCTTGACTGCATTTTTTTCGCCAGCGGCAGCGCGATGTCGTTAACAACGATGTTTACCCGCGCCGACGCTGCGTTTTTGATTTCGTCCACCGTAGTGCCGCTTGGCAGCTGCATGCCAACTTTTACGCCGGCGTTAACCAGCATTTTGTAAAGCTCGGTAGTGTTAAATTCGCCCATGCGCTGACCCAAAACGTTAACAGTATCGCCCTTCTCGCGCGGCTCCATCATGTCCAGGCAGACGGTAATGGTGCGCTCCAGCCCTGGCAGATGGTCCTCGCACTTAAAGTGCTCGGTGTGCACGCTCAGCACCGGCACGCCGTATTCGGCGCTTAATTCGTCCGCAATAGCGTCGTAGTCGTCGCCTATAATTTCCACCACGCAGGTCGTTACCAAAAATACGCATTCCGGCTTATATTCCGCCATAATTTCTTTAAACGCTTTGTGCATTTTAGGCGCGCTGCCAAAGGTAACGTCGTGCCCGTCCAAAACTACGGATACGCAACGCCCGCCCGGGCCGCCGAAACGCTCACTGTGCAGCGTCATGCTTTTGGTGTAGTAGCTGCATTCGTCCGTGCCGATAACTACAATCAGGCTGCCCTTAATGCCGCCCACCGCCATTGCCGCGCCCATCAGCGGGCAGTGCGTGCCGGGGAACAGCGCCTGCGTCAGCTGCGGTATGTCTTTTATGCTTTCAATTTTGCTTAAGGGCTTAAGCCTTTCAAGCAAAAGTTTTCCGTTTACTGTCATAAATGCTCCTTTCGGGGTTTAAACTATCTCGCCAAAGGCAAGCACCGGCTTGGTGCGCCCAGGTATTTTTATAAGCTCGCATTCCACGTTGTATACCTCGCGCAGCATGGTAGGGGTTATTACCTCCTCCGGCGCGCCCTCGCTGTATTTGCGCCCGTTTTTTATTACAATTATGCGGTCGCTTACTTCCATCGCCTGGCTTAAATCGTGCAGCACCATCACCACGCCGATGCCGTTTGTGCGGTTCAGCTTTTTTACAAGGCGCATCGTTTCCTGCTGGTGCGCAATATCAAGGTAGGTAGTTGGTTCATCTAAAAAAAGTATCTCCGGCTGCTGCGCCAGCACGGTGGCAATCCATACGCGCTGCGCTTCGCCGCCGCTGCATGCGTTAATCAGCTTATCGCGCAAAGCCCAGGTGCCGGTAGCTTGCAGCGCCCAGTCAATAATGGCCTCGTCCTCTTTGCCGTTCTGCTCGTACCATTTTTGGTACGGCACGCGCCCGTAGCCCACAAGGTCGCGCACCTTAAAATCGGGCGGCGCACTGTGGCGCTGAGGCAATACGCCCAGGCTGCGTGCCAGCGTTTTGGCGTCCACCTGCGCCAACTCTTTGCCGTTTATGTACACCGCGCCTTTGGTATAGCGCAAAAGCCGCGTCAGCACTTTCAGCACGGTGGATTTGCCGCTGCCGTTAGGACCGATGATGGTGGTAATTTCGCCGCTGCGCACGGTAATGTCCATTTCCGGCACAATAATGCGCCCTCCGTAGCCGATTTCGAGTTTTTCGCCCTTAACTTCCATGTACTCTGCCCTTCTTTCGCAGCATATATAAAAAGAACGGCCCGCCCGTTGCCGCCATTACAATGCCGACCGGAATTTCCATACCGGCAATCAGCGTACGCCCCAGCGTATCTGCGGCAAGCAGCAGCACCGCGCCAAGCAGCGTGCTTACCGGCAAAAGCGCACGGTAATCGCTGCCCACCATCATGCGCGCAATATGAGGCACTACAAGGCCTATAAAGCCAATCATCCCGGCAACGGAAACTGTTGCCGCCGCCAAAAACGCCCCAACTGCTGAAAGCAAAATACGCACCAGGCTGACGTTAACGCCAAGGCTTGCCGCCATCTCATCGCCCAGCTGCAAAATGTTGGCGTTTTTAATGCAGGCAAAGCCCAAAACCAGCCCCAGCGCGCTGTACGCCGTCAGCACCTGCACCTGCTCCCACGTGCAGCCGGAAAGACTGCCGTTCATAAACGCCAGCACGTTGGAAAGGTTATCGCTGTTAAGCATTTGCAAAAAGGCGTTGTACGCGCCCAGCACCGTGTTAATGGCAACGCCGGATAAGATAATGCGCACCGGGTCCACCCCGCCGCGCCACGCCAAAACGTAAATTAAAAAACACGCCAGCGCAGCGCCGCCAAAAGCAAACAGCGGCACCGCTGCCAGCATTGCCGGGTACAGCAGCAAAATGGTGGTGGCAGCCGTTGCCGCCCCTGCCGATACGCCGATGATGCCAGGGTCTGCCAGCGGGTTGCGCATTACCGCCTGCAAAAGCGCACCGGCAACCGCCAGGCACGCGCCTACCTCCAGCGCCATTACAAGGCGCGGCAGGCGCAGGTTGTACACCACCACGCTTACCGTACCGCCTTCGCCGTACAGCACAGCGCCCATAATCTGCCGCAGCGAATAATCCGCACTGCCGATGCTGAGCGCCGCCACGCACAGCCCAACAAGCGCAGCCGCCAGCACCGCGCACACGGCGCTTACTTTAAACAAAGTTATTTTTTTCATCTTACAAATTTTTCGCTTCCAAAATGTCTATCAGGGCGTTAATCTGGTCCGTAACCGTAATGCCGCTGCTGGCAACATAGGTTACGGGCAGGTACACAATATGCCCTTCGCGGATGGCGCGGAAGCTGTGCCAATACGCCGGATTGGCGGCAAAATCTGCTTCCATCAGCTTTTGGTGTTCCTCGCCGGTTGGCGAACCACCTACGCACAAAATAACGTCCGGGTCATAGCTCAGCGCCTGCTCGCGGTCCAGCAGCACCAGGCGGCTGTCCGCATTTTTGTACACGTTTTCGTAACCCAAAAGTGCCGCCATACTGCCAAGCGTGCCGCCGTCAGTCTGTATAAAGTGGCGCGGCGGCGCGGATTGCAGCACCATTACTTTTTTACCGGCGTTATCCTTACGCTTTTCCGCCATGCGTTCTTCCAGTTTGGCAAAGCGTTCTTTTATGCGCGCTGCGCCCTCGCTGTTATTGCCGCCAAAGGCATCCAGCAGCACCTCTGTCAGCTCCTTAACGGATTGGTAAGTTACAACGTGGCCCGCATCGGCATAATAAACGGGCACGCCCTGCCCCTCCAAAATTTTGCCGTAAGTATCTTTGGCGTGGTAGCCCAAAATTACAAGGTCCGGCTCCAGCGCCACAATGCTTTCAATATCAAAATTATCGTTCATTGCCACGTTAAGCAGTTTGGCATTTTTGGTTAAACTTTCCGGCCAGGCAAACATTTTGTTTTCCGGCACCGCCACCTGCGTAATGCCCAGCTCGTGCAGCGCCAGCACCGGCGTATGCACCAGCGAAACCACGCGCTGCGGCGTTTTTTCCAGTACCAAAGGCTCGGTAAAGCCGTACTGCGCCAACTGCTGCGGGTAGCGCAGCGTTATTTTGCCCGCCGCCTGCTCCTGCGTTTTTTCCGCGCCGCAGCCTGCCAGCGCTAATATCGCCGCCGCAAGGCACAGCGCCAAAATCACTAACCTTTTCATCGCGCTCCCCCTTTATTCGTCCTCGCTCAGCTCCAGCACGCGCTCAGCCAGCTTGTTGTAAACCTCCACCATCAGCGAATCTTTTACAAACTCGCTTACCGTGCCGCCCAGGTTTTCCGCCGTCTGGATATCACCGCTGCGCGGCACATACAGCACCACCTGAGTTTCAATTTCTGCTGCCGCTTTGGCAACAAGCTCCTGTTCGTTCTCGATATTTTTGGCGTTTAAAATAATGCCCTTCAGCCTCGCGTAGCCGCGCCTGCCAAAATTTTTAATCGCCTGCGCGATGTTGCTTGCCGCGTACAGTGCCATCATTTCGCCGCTCGATACGATAAACACCTCGCGCGCGTAGCCGCCGCGTATCGGCATAGCAAAGCCGCCGCACACAACGTCGCCCAAAACGTCGTAAATAACAACATCGGGCTTATAAACCTCAAAAGCCTGCAATTCCTCCAGCTTTTCAAAGGCGGAGATTATACCGCGACCTGCACAACCAATGCCAGGGGTAGGGCCGCCTGCCTCTACGCACAGCACGCCGCCGAAGCCTTCAAACACAATGTCCTCCAGCGTCAGGCTGTCGCCTTTGTTTTTAAGCTGCTCCAGCACGGTGGGTATGTGTTTGCCGCCCATTAAGTTTTTTGTGCTGTCGCTTTTGGGGTCGCAGCCAACCTGCATAACCTTGTAGCCCTTCAGCGCCAGCGCGGCGGATAAGTTAGACGTTGTTGTGGATTTGCCGATGCCGCCTTTTCCGTAAATTGCAATTTTTCTCATTCAGTTGCTCCTTTATCAGTGGTTTAAATCAAATCTGATGGGTATTTCCCAGTAGCAGCGCACCTTTTGCCCTGCCTCGTTTTTAGCTGCCGCAAAACGCCATTTCTGGCAGGCGTTAACGGCGGCGTTATCCAGCGGGCGCGAGCCGGACGATGTAACGACGCTGACGCTTTCCACCACGCCGTCCGTACCGATTAACAGGCGCAGGCGCACCGTGCCGGTAACGCCGGTAAGCCGCTGCGTTTCGGGGTACACGGGGCTGACGCTGCGTAAAATTTTAGGCGCCACGACAGGGTTGGTGGTAATGCCGTCGCCGATACCTGCGCCAACACCCTTGCCATGCCCGCTGCCCTGTCCTCCGCCGCTGCCGCTCCCGGTTCCTGCGCCCGTGCCGCTGCCGGTGCCGGTTCCGTGCCCAGTGCCCTTACCGCCGCCGCTGCCCGTGCCGCCCTTGTGCCCCTGCACGGCAGCTTGCTTTTTAGCGGCTTGCTGCGGCGCAGGCTGAACCTGCGGTAATTTTTCCTTACGGCTTTCGGTTATCGCGTCGCTGTCAATATTCTGCGGCAAAGCTGCCTGCTGCTGAACGGCGGCGGCTTCCACAGCACCGCTGCCGCCCCCGCCTCCTCCGCCGCCAAACACGGTAATTTCGGTAATACCGCCCAAATTTGCCGTAACCGCAAAAATCCCACTGGCGGCAAGCACAAGCAGCAGCACCACATGCACGGCAACCGAACCGGCTAAGCCGTATTTACTGCGTTTTTTAGCGTCCATTGCCGTTACCGCTTCCGGCGGCAAGCCCAAACCGGGTAATGCCAGCCCCTTTCAGCCTGTCCACCAGCTCAATCACCCTGCCGTAATCAACGCCCTCGTCGGCACGGATAACGGCGGCAATATTGGCGTCCGCCTTCTTCTCCAGCGCCGCCTGCATTAAAAGGCTGTCCATATCCGTGGGGCTGTCGCCCAGGTACAGGCTGCCGTCCTCCTTCAGCGTCACCGCAAAGTTGGCGGTATTTTGCGTTACCGTGTTGGCTGCCTCTGGCAATTTTACCGGTATCGTTTTCAACTCCACCATGTACATGGTGCTCAGCATAAAAAACACCAACAAAAAGAACATTATATCAATCATCGGTATAATCATCAGCTCCGGGCGGTTCAGTTCACGCGGGTTACGCAGCCTCATTGCAGCTCACTCCTGGTTTTGTTCTGCAAAAGCGCCGCAAAGCACTGTTCCATGTTGGTAATAATGCCGTCCAGGCGGTGCGCAAAATACGAATGCACGCACAGCGCCATAATCGCCACGCACAGCCCGGTCGCCGTGGCAATCAGCGCCTCCCCGATGCCGCCTGTTATCGCCATCGGTTCGCCTGCCTGCAAATCAAAAATGCTGAACGAGTTAATCATACCCACAATAGTGCCAAGCAGCCCTAATAATGGCGCCATAGTGACGATAATGCTTAAATAATTAAGCTTGCTGCGCAAACGCGCGATGGCAATGCCGCCCTCCGCCTCCAGATACGCGCGGCACTGGTTACAGCAGCAGTAGCAGCCCGCACCGGCAACAATCGTGGCGCAGTGCCCTTTGCAGCAGCACGCCAGCTCGCTCGCATCGTCTTCCCTTTGCTGCGCCAGCAGATTGCAGTAGTTTTCCGTAAAAGCATCGCCCGAATCAACCTCGCGGTAATACAAAAAGCGCTCGATAGCGATAGCGACCACGATGACGGAACAAATAAGCAATGGCCACATTACAAAGCCGCCCTTCAAAAAATACTCAACAACAGTCTGAATTGCTTGCATACAAACCTCCCAAAATTAAACCTGCCGTAAAATATTTAAAGCCACCGTCAGTTAGCGTTTGCTAACTGACGGTGGCTTTAGTTTCTCATATTTTCACAAATTTGTCAACAAAAAAGTTAGCGTTAGCTAACTTTTTTTGTTGTTCATTTTACTGCGCCTTATACAAACGGTAGTAAATACCCTTTTGCGCCAGCAGTTCTTCATGCGTGCCGCTTTCGGCAATTTTGCCCTCATGCAGCACAACAATCTTATCGGCGTGCCGCACCGTGCTCAAGCGGTGCGCAACCACCAGCGTCGTTCTGCCCTCGGCAAGCCGCTCCAACGCCGCCTGTATCTGGCGTTCCGTTTTGTTATCCAGCGCGGAAGTCGCCTCGTCCAGCACCACAATCGGCGGATTTTTTAAAAACACGCGTGCAATGGCAATACGCTGCTTCTGCCCGCCTGAAAGCTTCACACCGCGCTCGCCGATTTCCGTATCATACCCCTGCGGCAAACTATGTATAAAAGCATCAGCAGAAGCCGCCAGCGCCGCCTGCCGTACCTCAGCATCGCTCGCGCTTTCCGCACCATAGGCAATGTTGTAGCGCACGGATTCCGAAAACAAAAACACGTCCTGCTGCACCAGCCCTATCTGCCTACGCAGGCTCGCCTGCGTAAACCGGCGGATGTCCGTGCCGTCCACCAAAATGCGCCCGTCCGCCGGCTCATAAAAGCGCAGCAGCAAATTGGTAATTGTGGTTTTACCCGCGCCCGTTTCGCCCACAAAGGCTACGGTCTGCCCCGGCATAATTTTAAGGCTGAAACTTTGCAGCACCGGCGTTTGCCCGTTGTAGCCAAAACTCACATTGTCAAACTCAATACAGCCACGGCAGCTTGCAAGCTCCTGCGCGTCCGGTCTGTCCGTAAAATCGGGCTGCCGGTTTATCAGCTCATAAAAACGGTTAAACCCCGCCATGCCGCGCTGATAAATTTCGGTAAAAGCAGTCAGGCGCAGCAGCGGCTTCATAAACAGCCCCACATACAAAAAGAACGCCACAAAATCGCTCAGCGGCATTTTGCCGTAAGCCACCAGCGCGCCGCCCACGCACATTATCAAAAGGTTTGTAAAATTGGTAAAAAAGTTCATGCTGCCCATAAAATGCGCCAAAATTTTAAACGAACGCCGCCGCGCGTCCAGGTAATTGGCACTTACCTCGTCAAACGCCGCCAGCTCGCGCCGCTCCATGGCAAAAGCTTTCGTCAGGCGGATGCCGGTAAGGCTCTCCTCCGTCCTGGCAGTAACGTCGCCTGACTTAACACGGAAATCCTTAAACGACGCCTTCATTTTACGGTTAATGTAAATGGTGTGCACGGTTTTAGCCAAAAGCAGCACAGTTATTAAAAAGCCTAACGGCAGATTCATCCAAAACAGTATCGCTATCGTACCGGCCATGCTGAACAGGCACACAATGATGTCATTAGGCGCACGGAATGCCAGCTCACTCACTTCGGAAACATCCGCCGTAAGGCGTGCCAGCAGCTGGCCGGTTTTGCTGTTATCAAAAAAGCGGAAGGTCATCTGCTGCAAATGGCAAAACAGGTCACGGCGCATGGCGTTTTCTATTTTGGTGCCCATAACGTGACCGCTGTATTGCAAAACGCAGGTCAACGCGTAATTTAACAGGTACAACGCCAAAAGCAGCGCGCTCCACTTCATCAGCACGGCAATATCGCCCTGCGGTATCGCTTCATCCAGCAGGCGGCGCACAATCATCGGGAACAGCAGCTCCATGCCCGCCGTAAAAAACGACCCGAAGATGATAAACGCCAGCAGCGCTCTGTAAGGGCGATAGTATTTTAAAAATGTTTTCAGCAAAGCAGTCACCCTTCTTTAATTCAGTTTATTTTTTATTTAATATTTTAGTTAGCTTGCGCTTACCAATTTTATGCTTATTAAGTTTACGTTATTTTTAAGTTTTTTTCAAGAGTAAAGGTTTTTTATTTTTGGTTTTATGTTGTCTTTATAATTGATGTTATGGCTTTGACGATACTTTTTCATTTCATATCTACTTTATTTTCATATTCATCCACTACGTTACATCTTTGATTATACGTTATTTATTATTTTTTTACTTTTTTATTCATGTTACTTCTTTATAACTAAAATACATTAAAGACCGTAAATTTTGCTCATTATTCAATCGCAAAATTTGCGTAGCTTCGCTGGCACAATTATTGCCTTCGCTATCACTCGGCACTAATTGGCGACTCAGCTAAAAGCCTTTGCTCCTCCAAAAATTATACGGATGACTGTATCAAATTCGTATAGCACTTGCTGCG
>DXVZ01000094.1:7421-9277 GCA_019417125.1 Phascolarctobacterium sp. | reverse complement strand
GTTAAATTCTACAATTAGTATTCTATACGGTATACCCGTATAGGTATATCTGCTTAATAATTACAATACCTGTACCGCCTTGCGGATAAGGTTTTACTGCGGCAATCTGCAAAACAGCTTGCTTATGCCGTGCCTGCCTTATCCCGGCAGTACAAGTAATTTATTAGAACATTATTTGCAGGCGGCTCCACAAAATTCTGTCGTCGATGCCGCTTTCTTTGCCTTCAAGGTCATAGTAATGCAGCTGGTAAACCATGTTTTTGGCAAGAGTTACGCCTCCGCCAACCATGTAGCCTTTAAAGCCTTCATCCATAAAGTAGCCCCAATCGCCGGGGTACATGGTATGTGCTACAAAGGTGCCTGCACCCTGGTCATAGTAGTTGGCAAACAATCCCCACGTACCGGGCTTATTTTTATCGGCACCTTTGTAGTTGGCGCTGATAACGTAACCATCGGTATCAACATCATTATAGGGCGAATTGTAAACATCTACGTCTGAATGCAGGTAAGTTGCGCCTAAACTAAGGTCGTCAAATTTATATTTGGCGCTTACATTCCAAATGCCGTTATCGTCGCCTTTTTTAGCAGGCACATAACCGCCGCTGTAAGCATCGGCACTGCCTTTGGAATCTTTAAACTCGTCATAGCCAGCCGCAAGAGTCAGCTTGCCGATTTTGCCGGACACTTCGCCGCCCCACATTTTTTCATAGCCGTAATCGCTCTGCGTGGTAACAGGCTTACCTATATAAGCGCTTAACTGCACGTCTTTACCGTAGGCAGCGCGGATAAATTCCGCAGTATCATCATAAACAAAGCCGTTGCCGGTGTAATGGTCTCCCTTGCCGGCAATTACTTTTACGCCGCCAAGACGCCCGCTTACATATGCCTGGTTTAAAGTTACATCGTCGTCGCCGGTACTGCCTTTGCTCTTACCGTCAACATCGCTTAAAATCTGGTTGTTTTCAAAACGTCCGGTATAACTCCAATCTTCGTTAATATTACCGTTAACAAAAATACGGGTACGCAGGCGGTGCTGAGCAATGCTGCCAACTTTAGAATTTTTCTTCTTTAAATCGCCGCTGCGGTCGCCGTATTCATAGCGGATTTGTCCTGTAATGCGCACATTATCGGTTTTATTTTCTAAATTGGCAACGCGCACGCCAAGGCTGTCAAGTTCATCAGCAAATTCTGCCGCCAGCCTGTCCACATTCGCACCCTTCGCCATTGCTTTGGCTACAATCTGCGCCATCTCGTAGCGGGTCATCAGCCTTTCGCCGCCGTAAGTACCATCCGGATAACCATCAACTACCCCTTCCGCTGCCAGCTTGTTTACAGCGTCATAAGCCCAGTGCCCGGCAGGCACATCGCTGAACGGATTAGCCGCATAAGCGGAAACCGTCGCTCCCAGCGCCATTATTATTGCTAAAACCAAAGATTTTTTCATTTGCTTTCCTCCAACTTATGTATTTTATATTAAACCGGCAGCAGGAGCGGCTGGCGCCCCTGCTTTTCCTTTCTTTCTGTACCGGCCAATAGGTTTAATATGCGTCAACGCCGCCGCGCCCGCCGCCAACAACGCGCACGTTATCTACATTAAACGCCGCTTTAATTACCGGCAGCCAGCGGCTTACCAATGCCGTGCGCAGTTTTTCCGCACCGGCAAGGATAAGTATCGAACTGCCGCTGATGTTGATATTTTCAAGCGGATTGATATATTTTTCAAAATCAGCTTCCCCCATCGCCGTTTTTAAACGCACCAGCCCGTCAAGTAGCTGCGGTTTTTCAAAAGCTGCGCGTACTTCAAATTTTTCAAAAGGTTCAGTTTGGATGTTTGGATTTTCCGCATGTACAAATTC
>DXVZ01000094.1:0-7411 GCA_019417125.1 Phascolarctobacterium sp. | reverse complement strand
CCCAAAAAATCTTCTGCCATTGTTTTCAACCTCCTTGCAAAATAATAAAACCGTTTCCGGTTTTGCGGAAACGGCGACAAATTCAGTACGTTAAAAACGCCCTAAAACCGCCCCGTCACCCGCAGGTTAAGCATAATGCTTATGCGCAGGTGTTTTCCGGCTTTGGCAGTTTTTGCACTGCCAACACGGAGGCGGGACCGCACCGGATTTGCACCGGTTTCACATTATGCCTTGCGGCTCCTGCGCAACATTATTATCTTTACTGTTATTTTAGTATATATTATCAATAATGTCAATAACTATTTAATATTTTCATTAATTAGTATGCTATACCACATACCTGTATAGGTATATAAAAACCGGAAGTAATATACCACTTCCGGTTTAAACATGTTTCAGATTAAATTGCCAAAATACGTTTTCTTTAACTGGTCAAAGGTTTGGCTTTTTCTGTATTCGCGCAAAGCTGTGTTTAAAGTATTTAAAAATTCGGTATTACCCTTTTTAACAGCCAATGCAACGTCATCTGCCGCTAAATCATTGCCTGCAAATTTAATTTTATCGCCGTAGCCGTTGGCAATAAAAAACGCCCCTGCGGATTTGGAAATAACGGCGCAGTCCGCCTCCCCGTCAATAACTTTGTTGATGGCTTCTTCAATACTTCCAGTTTCAATAACCTGCCCCGCGCCGCCGAATTCATTAACCATGTTCAGTGCAAAACTGTTGTTTTTAACAGCAACACGCCTGCCTGCAAGCACTTCAATACCGCCGCTGATATTACTGCCAGCCGCTACGGCTACCCTAAAGCCGTCGTTTAAATACGGCTCAGAAAAATCAACCTGCTGCGCTCTTTCCGGCGTTATGCTAAACCCGGAAGCAATTACGTCATACTTTCCCGCATTAAGCCCTGCCACAAGGTCTTTTAAGCCGGTATTTACAAACTCTGCCTTGCCGTAGCCCATTGCCTGCGCTACGCCCTGCATCAGTTCAACATCAAAGCCGGTGTAAACGTCCGTACCCTTTTGGTAATACTCAAAAGGCGGAAAGTTAGCATCCATACCAACCTTTAAAACCTTGTCATTTTTTGCCTGTCCTTCTCCGCTTCCGCAGCCAGCCATAACCGCCAGGCACAACACAGAAGCCAGAATAACAAAAAGCTTTTTCATTATACTTCCCCCAATCAATATTAAATTGTGAGAGTGTAAAACGGCAAAGCCAGTTCTGCCGCTATTATACTACCGGCAAAAGACAAAATCAAGTTAAATTACGAATAAAGAATATATACTAAAAATACTGTGCTACACTAAAAAGCAGCGTCAACAAGGCGGCACGTATATTCCGATTCCGGCATTTTTATTACTTTGTCAGGCGTGCCTTCTTCAACAATTTTACCATCGTGCATTACCATTATCCTGTCGCAAAAACTCTGCACCAGCGCCAGGTTATGGCAAATAAACAAAAATGATAAATTACGTTCTGTTTTTAACTGCTTCAGCAAATCTATAATCTGCTGCTGTACAGTAACGTCAAGCGCGCTGGTCGCTTCGTCGCATATTAAAAGCGCCGGGCGTATTGCCAAAGCTCTTGCAACAGCAGCACGCTGGCACTGCCCGCCGCTGATTTCATACGGGTAACGCTCTGCAAAGCCGGCAGGCAGGCCGCATTGCTGCAACAGTTCTTTTACACGCTGTTCCCGTTCTTTTTCGGGCACCCCTTCATTCAAAAGGCTTTCGCCGATGCTGAAACCTATGGTTTTACGCGGGTTAAATGACCCTAATGGCGACTGGAATACCATCTGCATCTGCCGGTAAGCATCGCGCAGGGCATGGCCGCTTAAATTAGTAATGTCTTTTCCGTTTAAAAATACGGAACCGCTGTCCGGTTTTATCAGCCTGGCAATAAGTTTTGCCAGCGTACTTTTGCCGCTGCCCGATTCACCAACCAGCCCAAGCGTTTCTCCTGCGGTAAGTTTAAAACTTACATTGTTAACAGCGGTATATTCAGTTTTTTTACCTTTAGAAAATATTTTTGTCAAATTCCGTACTTCAAGCAAAGTTTCCATTGTTACGCCCTCCGCAGCCTTGGCACGGCAGCCAAAAGCTGCCGCGTATAATCGTTCTGAGGCGTTTGCAGCACTTTGGCAGCTTTTCCGTATTCCATTACCTGCCCTTCTTTTAAAACAAGCACCGTGTCGGCCATGGCAGATACTACGCCAATATCGTGCGTTACCAAAATTATGGCAGTTCCAAAAAGTTCACGCAGGCGCAGCATTTCTTCAACAACCTGTTTCTGCACCGCCATATCCAGGGCACTGGTTGGTTCATCTGCCAAAAGCACTTTCGGTTCCATCAGCATTGCCATGGCAATGCCTGCCCTTTGGTTCATGCCGCCTGAAAGTTCAAACGGATAGCTGTCCCAAATCCGCTGCCCGTTTTTAAGCTGTAGTTTTTCAAATAATGCCAGCGCTTTATCTTTGGCATGTTCTTTGGTAATTTCCATATGGGCAGACATGCTTTCGTAAATCTGTGCGCCTATGGTGCGGATTGGGCAGAGGGACGCAGCGCAATCCTGAAAAATCATGCCTATCTGCGCGCCGCAAACACTGCGCAGTTCACGCTCCGTCAAATCCGGCAGGTTTTTGCCGCCAAACAGAATATCGCCCCGCGTAACCATGCCGCTGCTGCCCAAAAGCCCCATTGCCGCTTTCAGCAGAGTGCTTTTGCCGCTGCCCGATTCACCAACAATGCCCAAAATTTCTCCGCCGTGCAGCGAAAAACTTACGTCATGCGTAACTGCCAGCCCGTTAAAACTCACTTCTACGGATTGATAGCTTAATAGTGCCTCCATTACAGTGCTTTCCTTTCACACATTTTATTTTACAGGTTTCAAATCAACAGTAATTTCATAAAAGTCGCAGGGATGAGCTACAAGGCCAGTAATGTTGGAACGGGAAATCAAACTCATTTTTAAATGCGAGCAGAACACAAAAGCATCGTCATCCAAAATCTGCTGCTGCATTTTTACAGCAAGGTCAGCGCGTTCCTCCTGTCCAAAGGTTTTATCAAGGCTGGCAGCAAGCGCTTCCAGTTCATCACTGTGGTAGTGCCCGTTGTTAACGACAGAAGAGTCAAGGCAATGCGTGGTAAAAAAGTATGCTGGGTCGCCGGTAGGCGCCGTAACCATGGCGCTTGCATAAACATCCCACGCCGTTGGGTCTACGCGGATGCTGTTATGGTCTGCCGTACTGTTAATAATTACTTTAAACCCAGTGCTGCCCAAAGAAGCCTGCACTGCTTCTGCCAGAAGCGGCAGTTCCTGCCGGCTGGGGTAAGTAAGCCAGCGGATAACAAGGTCTTTGCCGTTTTTTTCGCGAATGCCGTCGCCGTTGGTATCAACCCAGCCTGCTTCCGTTAAAATTTGTTTTGCCCCTTCAGGGTCATATTCTTTGGCCTTTACAGCGTCACCGCCGAAGGAAAAGTTATCCGGGTAAACGCCAGCAGCAGGATAACCATTACCGTCAAGCAAATCGTCGACAAAGCGTTTTTTGTCAATACCCATTGCTATAGCGCGGCGCACGGCATCGTCACGGATAATTTCGCTTTCAAAATTCATATGTGCGAAAAATGCCCTGCTCGTTGCACAGCTTGAAAAAGTATAATCATCGTTTCTAAATAAGGGATAGCTTGCATAGGGCATACCGTATGCGCCGTCAATCTCGCCGGATTGCAGTGCCATCGTCAGCGTATCGCCGTCAGAAATAGTAAGCACGGTAATATTGTCAAAGCCAGGTTCGCCGTTCCAGTAATCTTTATTTTTTACCAGTTTTACTTCTTCGTCCGTTACCAGCGACTGCGCAATATACGGGCCGGTACCGCTGACAATGCCATTATCGGTAATGCCTGCCTGCATATCAATAATGCAGCCGTAAGGGTCGCTTATGTAGTTTAAAAGGGTCGGGCGCGGTTCAGTGGTTTTAATGGTTAAGGTATTGCCATCGGCGGCAATGCTGTCAATCAACAAATCACCGCGCGCCCTGTCGTGAACCTGAATTAAATGCTCAAGGCATTCTTTTACAGCAGCGGCATCCATAACTCGGCCGCTGGAAAATTTTACGCCGTCGCGCAAAGTTATACGCCAGGTAAGATCATCAACAAGTTCATAACCCGTTGCCAGCCACGGCTCTATCTCCATCGCGTCGGAATAGCGGAACAGTGTTTCGCCAATGCCATAGCGGATACAAGCCCACCCTGAATAAGCGTTGTGCGGGTTAACATCAGGTATTTCGTTTTGAGCGTTAAAATTTGTATCGCCAAAAACAAAAGTATTGCCTGCTTTACCGTCAGGAGCAGTTTTGTCATTAGAGCCGCAACCAGTTAAAAGCCCCGCAGCCAAAAAAACCGTTGCAATTAAAACTAAAATAGATTTTATGCCTTTCATTTTATCTTCCTTTCTCTGTTTTACTTTCTGCGGCTGTTGCGCGGGTCTAAATAGTCACGCACCGTATCGCCAAGCAAATTAAAAATAACAACCGCTATAAAAATTGCAATACCCGGCCCTATTATAACCCACGGATAAGTTTGCAGCATACTGCGCCCGCCGCTCATCATATTACCGAGTTCCGCAGTTGGCGGCATAGCGCCCAGCCCCAAAAAGCTAAGGCCAGCCAGTTCCATCATCATTGTGCCTATATCAAGCATTGCCGTAACCAAAACAGGCCCTGCGCTGTTAGGCAGAATATGGCGCATAATAATCTGCGCCGGCGTATCGCCTGCAAGCCTGGCAGCGGCAATATAATCCGTACTTTCAAGCGCCAGCGTCTGGCTGCGGGCAATTCTTGCATATTTAGGCCAGCTTATAAGCGCCAAGGCAAGAACAGCATTTTGCAGGCCGCCGTTTAAAAGCGCTGCTATTGCCAGTGCAAACACAAGGCCCGGAAACGCCAGGCACACATCGGATACGCGCATCATCAGCGTATCCGTAATGCCTCCCGAATGGCCGCATAAAACGCCTATAACGGTACCGGAGACAGTTATAATTATTACCAGTGCCAATGTAGAAAGCACGCTTGTCTGCAAGCCCACCAAAATACGCGAAAACATATCGCGCCCAAAGCGGTCTGTCCCGGCAGGATGCGCCGCGCTTGGCGGTTCAAGCGTACCGAAAATCTGCGCGTTAGGATCATAAGGGCAAAGATATTCCGCGAAAATAACAACCAGCATCAGCGCCGCCGCCAAAAACGAAAAAAAGTATAGGCGCTGCCTGATATTGCTTTTTTGAATTTTCTGCCTGCGCACCGTAACGGTTCCCGTCATTCCTTGCCGCCTCCTATCCTTATTCTGGGGTCAAGCACCCTATATGACAGGTCGGTAATAAGATTTACGCACACATAAATAATTGCCATCCACATTACATAAGCTTGAATCATGGGATAATCTCTCATGTTGATAGCATCTACCGCAAGTTTTCCAACGCCGTCCCACATAAAAATAGATTCCACTATGGCGGTACCGCCAAGCAGACTGCCAACAGAAAGCATCAGCAACGTAATTATGCTAACAAGGCAGGCGCGCAGCACGCTTTTGGTAAGCGTAACAGAAAACTTAACGCCGCGGGCTTTAGCCCCGATAACATAATCCTTGCTTAACTCATCAAGCACTGTTGCACGTACCTGGCGCAGATATTTTGCCGACATGGCTATGGCAAGCGTAAGCGCCGGCAGCGTTACGTTCTGCAAGCTGGCTCCGCGTGAAATTACCGGGAACCAGCCAAGTTTAATGGCGAAAAAATACATCAGCAAAAGCGCCACAAAAAAATTTGGCATACTGTTGCCCAAAAAACTAACCCAGCGTATTACGTAATCGGTAAAGCGGTTTTGTTTTACAGCTGCCAGTACGCCAAGCGGAATGGACACCACAACAGTTAATATAATGGAAACCACTGTTAACAGCAGCGTAGCCGGTAATTTAGCAATGAACGCCGAAAAGACCTCCCGTCCTGAAATATAACTTCTGCCCATATCTCCCTGCAATAAATTGCCAAGCCATACAAAATACTGTGTTAAAAAAGGCTTGTCAAGCCCAAGCTCTGCCCGCGCCGCGTCAATTACCTCCGGCGCAAGCACTATGCCGGTGTTTTCCATACGCTGCAATACAGCGTCACTGCCTGCAAGCCGCATCATGCCGAAAGATAAAAAAGTAATTACCAGCAGAATGGGAATTAACTGCAAAAGGCGCTGAAGTGCATAACTTTTCATGCCGCAAACAACTCCCCTTTCACCATTTTTTTACCGAGCTTACCAAAAACATCGGCGTCGAAGCATTATTAATTAGTTCGTCCTGCGTCCATACTTCACGCCATATTTCCGTATCGGCAGCCGCCTCCATACCAAGGCTGCTTAAAATTTCCATGTCCCACCGCGGGCGCGGCAGCTGCGAAAGCGGGGCACGCCGGGCAATACTTTCCATTGCGTCAACATCCGTACCGGCTGTATCGTCAAAAGCACCGGCATCACGCACATTTTTTCTATCTGCCAAATGTTTTTGTTCGGCTTCCGCATCGTATAAATAATGGTACCAGTTTGCGTCAAAATTAAGCAGCAGGCCGCCTGGTTTCAGCACTCTTGCCCAATTGGCATAAGCTTGCTCCGGCGCAGGCAGGTTCCATGTAACATTGCGCGAAACTACTACATCAAAACTGCCGCCTGCAAAAGTAAGTTCTTCGGCGTTCATCCGGCAAAAATTAATTTTTGCCGCCAATACTCCGGCGTTTTTCGCTGCCTGTTCAAGCATTGCCACAGTATAATCAACCGCGGTAACACTGTAGCCCATTTCCGCCAGTATAATAGCAAAAAAGCCTGGCCCCGTGCCGATATCCAAAACCCGAATATCCTCACGCCTTTTCTGCGCAAAATGCTTCTGTATGCGGCTGTCTAAAGCATTAGCCCACACCAGCCGCTGGCTTGTTTGCAGTTCTTTTTGGTTTACGCCGGAATAACCGGGCGCACGTTTTGTCCAGTAAGATATGTTATCCTGCTTGAAATTTATCTGCCGCTCCGTTTTTTCTTCTTCCTTCTTCATCAGAAAAACTGGCATAACAGCACCATTAATATAATTTTCCGTTTTGTTTATGCCGGTTGCGTTCTGCAAAATCCATCCCCCCATTAAATGCTTTATGACAAATAAAAAAGCCTGCCGCCTGCACCCTGCGGGTACATACAGCAGACTTCAATCTGTGTAATTATTGCTTCAGCCATAAACGCACAGCCTGCATTATATTCCGAACATCAATGTCAAAGAACCGGCAGGCTTCTATCTGCGCTTGCCGCTTCGTGCGGACAATCTTCAGCATTAAAATTTCAAGATATTGCAAACTTATGCAACATTATTGTAACATATTTTATTAAATTGGTAAA
>DXVZ01000093.1 GCA_019417125.1 Phascolarctobacterium sp. | reverse complement strand
GAATAATGCCGTACAGCAGCATCCGTTGTTTATAAAGCTCGCCATTAAAATTTACTTTTTATTTTATATTTACTATTTCTTTGTGGTTACACTTACTTCTTTAAGCTGTTAAAAATATACAAACACGCCGCATATAGCGCCGCTGCGTAGAAAAACAGAATTGCCGCTGATATTGCTGAAACCGCGCCGCCGCTGTTGATGGCGCGCAAAAGGCTGCTGGTATGCGTCAGCGGCAGCAGCTCTATAACAAACGCTGCTATTTGCGGCAGGCGGTCAGTTTTAAAAAATGTGCCGCACAAAAACGACATCGGCAGCAGCAAATACGTGTTAAAGCGCGACATGTCTTCAAACGAATGTACCACCAGCGCTGCGCAAAAGCCCGCTTCAGCAAAAATTACGCAGTTAAGCGCCAGTACGGCGATAAACTCCGGCGTTACAACAAGCTGCGCGCCGAAGAGCCACGCTAAAACAACGATTATCGCCGACGAGATAAGGCCGCGCAAAACCGCCGCCAGTATTTTACCAATTATAAAGGCAGAAGCCGATATCGGCGCAAGCAGGTATTCTTCCAGCGATTTATGGTAGATTTTTTCGGTGCACAGCGGCGTAAGGCTGTTAAAAGCAATGTTCATAGAGTTAAGCGCCAATATGCCGGGCACGATAAAATCGAGGTACGAACCGCCGCCGGTATTGACGCTGCGCGCCAGCCCCCAGCCGAACGCCACCATGTACAGCACCGGCGCGACCATGCGGCTTAAAATAAATTTTAATAAACGGCGGCGCAGCACAACCCAGTCGCGCCAAAACACCGTTGCAATATCCTGCATCATTTAATTGCCCTTCCTGTCAGTTCTATAAATACGTCCTCTAAATTGGTGCCGCGTATCTGCGCAGCGCAGTCCAGCCCAGCTGCAAACGCCGCCGCTTCGGTACGCGCTGCAAAAAAGCGGTACTGTCTTACGCCGCCGTCGTCCCACTCTGCCGCAAAGCGGCCAAGCTGGCGGCACAGCTCGCGCGGGCTGCCGGTTTTAATAAGCCTGCCTTCGTTAATTACTGCCACGCGGTTGCATAGGTTTTCGGCTTCTTCTATGTAATGCGTCGTCAGCACAATGGTTACGCCGTCACGGTGCAAACTGCGGATTAAATCCCAAATTCTGCGGCGCACCTGCGGGTCCAGCGCCACGGTTGGCTCGTCCAAAAACAAAACCTGCGGGCTATGCAAAAGCGCGCGCACTATTAACAGCCGCCGCTTCATTCCGCCGGAAAGCGCTTTTACACTGTCATTGCTGCGTTCTGCCAGCCCTACATAATTAAGCAGCGCTTCAATGCGGGCGCGGCGTTCCGCCTTGGGCAGGCGGTGCAGCCTGGCGTGCAGTTCCATATTCTCCCACACAGTTAAATCCTGGTCAAAATTAATGTGCTGCGGCACTACGCCTATCAGCGATTTTATGTGCTGCTCATCTGCAAAAGCGTCCCTGCCGTTGTATAAAATTTGCCCGCCGTTGGGGCGCGTCAGCAGTGCCAGCATACTTACCAGCGTGGTTTTGCCTGCGCCGTTAGGGCCAAGCAGCCCAAAAATTTCACCGCTGTTAATGGTTAGGCTTAAATTATTAACAGCTGTTTTGATATCAGTGCAACCGCTGCGTTTTTTTATTTTAAATTGTTTAGTTAAATTTATAATTTCTATCATTATATTACCTGCGTTTCAAAGCATACGGAAAAATTACTTCGCCGCCGCTGACGGCATTGGCGTAAACAGCCGATTC
>DXVZ01000092.1 GCA_019417125.1 Phascolarctobacterium sp. | reverse complement strand
TATTTATTAACACTTATCGGCTTATTTCCTTGCTTTTTACTTGTTTATGTAATATTCATAAAAATTATCTGTAAATAATTTTTTATATTTCCTTTACTAAAAAGACATACAAAAAAGCGCCTGCGTTTTTACGCAAGCGCTGTATTAAAGCATTTTATTTTATTACTATTACCGGCACGGAAGCGTTTTCGATGACGATGTGGCTGACGCTGTTTTTAAAAAGCCCTTCAATCGCGCCGAAACCGCGCGTACCGATGATGATGGTGTCGCATTTTTCTTTGCTGCATTGTTTGATGATTTCCGGCGCGGGACGGCTGCCGATAACCAGCACATACGAGCAGGGAATATTCTGCCCGTCGATTATATGCTTGGCGGCACCCAAAACCTCGTTGCCCATCTGCATGGCAGGCCCGTTAACGTCGTCCGCCAGTTCGCCCTCCAGCGGCAGCTGCGGCGTATGCTGCAAACCGTCTTTGGCAACGGTTAAAACCACCATTTCGGCGTTTGCCATTTTGGCAAGCTTAATGGCGTATTCCAGCGCGCGCCACGAATATTCCGTTCCGTCTATTGCTACCAATAATTTCTTCAGCATAATATCACATCATTTTACAATAAGGACAGGCACTGCCGCATACTGCGAAACCTTGCTGCTGACGCTGCCGAGGAAAAATTCAGCAATGCCGGAAAGGCCGCGCGAGCCGATAACGATAGCGTCCGCCTGCACTTTTTTAGCCAGCGCGATAATGCGTTCCGAAGGATGGCCCACTTCCATATCGTAGCTTACTTCGTGCGGATAGTCGCCGACGATGTCTTTGGCGTAGGCAAGCACCTTGTCGCCGATGCGCTCCAGTTCGCTGTTGCCGCGGCTGATAGTGCTGTGGTCCAGCGGAACTGCCAAAAGAGCCGCGTTGTTGTACGGCTGGATTACGTTTACTACAACTATTTCACTGTCAAATTTTCTGCCGATTTCTAAAGCGTTATTAAGTGCGCGCCAGGACGTTTCCGACCCGTCGACAGGCACCAGAATTTTTTTAAACATATTCCACACCTCCCGATATGGGCGCTGCCATATCTTTTATGTTTTAAAATGTTCTACTTTTTTTAACAAAATCCTGCCAAGTTGTGAATTTTTACAATTACCTTTCTTCGCGGTCGTACGGGATGCCCAGTGCCTGCGGCGACGCGCTGCGCCCGCCGCGGCGTTTTAATACCAGCACCAGTACCAGCACTGTAAAAATGTACGGCAGCATATTAAGGATGAAGCCCGACACCGGCAGCCCCAGCACCTGCAAGTTAAAGCCCAGCGCGTCGATGCCGCCGAACAGGTACGAACCTGCCATAGCGCGCCACGGGTCCCACAG
>DXVZ01000091.1 GCA_019417125.1 Phascolarctobacterium sp. | reverse complement strand
AAAGTTATGGATGGCTTTTGCGGTACTGTTTTTTTTATATAAAAACACCGCCTGCATTTAACAGACGGTGTAAAGAGCTGATATTTATTTACGTATTTTAAAGGTAATGGGTATGCTTGCGTAGCAGCGCACAGGCGAGCCGCTGCTGTTCTTGGCAGCTGTAAAACGCCATTTATAGCAGGCTGCAACGGCAGCGTTATCTAAATTAGCGTTGCCGGAAGAACTGATAACGCTTACATCTTCAACATCGCCCGAAGTGCTGATTAAAAAGCGGATAACAACTGTACCCTCAATGCCTGCGTTGCGTTCGGCAGATGGATAGGGCGGCTGGTAGCTTTTAATAATACGCGGAGGTACAGCCGGTGACGACGTAACGCCGCTGCCCGGACCTATTCCGCTGCCTGTACCAGTACCGTGCCCACTGCCATGACCTCCACCGCTGCCGCTGCCGGAGCCCGGGCCTGTGCCGCTTCCGTGCCCACTGCCGTACCCGGTGCCGGTACTGCCAGAACTGCCCGTGCTTTTTGCGGCAGCAGCTTTGTGCTTGGAGGGTGAGGAGGGAGGAATATCTTTTGACGCTTCCCAAATAGCGTCGTTGTTATCTTGCTCTGTTTCTTCAGCAGAAGTATTTTCTTCAGCGGTATCTGCATCGTTTACCATGGCAACTTCAACACCGTTGCCGCCGCCTCCGCCACCGCCGCCAAAAAACGTTACTTCAACAATATCTTCGGCCTTGGAAGAAAAATGAAATAATCCGGCAAAAGAAACAACTAAAACTATTAAAATATGTATCAGGGCAGAGCCTATAAAACCGGCGCTGCGTCGTTTTCTTTCATCTGTCATTTTGCTGCTCCGTCAGTGGCAAGCCCAAAGCGGGTAATGCCTGCGCCCTTCAGCTTGTCTACCAGTTCAATAACCCTGCCGTACTCAATGTTTTTTTCTGCACGTATAACAACGGCAAAGCTGCTGTTGTTCTTTTGCTCCAGCGCCGCCTGCATTAAAAGCGACTGCATATCGGTTTCTTTATCGCCAAGGTAAATACTGCCGTCGCTTTTTAACGTTACCGCAAAAGTAGTTGTTGTATCGGCGCTGGCATTGGCAGCCTGCGGCAATTTAACTGGTATGGTTTTTAAATCAATCATGTACATTGTGCTAAGCATAAAAAATACCAGCAAAAAGAACATAATATCAATCATCGGTATAATATTCAGTTCCGGAACTTTACGGCTTCGCTCCGTGCGCAGTTTCATTTGCGGGCACACCTTCTTTCGGCTTGGAGCAGCGCGGTGGCGCAGCGCTCGGCGTTAGTAACCATGTTATCCATACGGTGCGTAAAATACGAATGGAAGCACAGCGAAACAATAGCCACGCACAAACCGGTTGCCGTTGCAATCAGCGCTTCGCCGATACCGCCTGTAATTGCTATCGGCGCGCCTGCCTGAAGATTAAAAATACTAAAAGCGCCAATCATGCCAACAATAGTGCCCAAAAGTCCAAGCAGCGGCGACAGCGTAACAATAATGCTTAAATAGTCCAGCTTGTTTTTTAAAAGCGCCGTAAAAATATCCAGCTCGTTTTCCAGGTAATCGGCTAAATCCTCCTGCGTTTTGGCATTGCCCGCAGCGTTAAAAACTATTTTAGAAACCTGCCCCGGCGTAACCTTTGCTAAATTTTCCGCTGCCTGCAAATTATTCTGGCTCAGCAAATCGCAGTAATCGTTTTTAAACTTCTCGCCGGAATCCGCCGCCTTGTAAAACATAAAACGCTCGATAGCAATAGCAAAAACCGTAAACGAACAAAATAAAAGCGGCCACATTACAAGCCCGCCTTTATGAAAATACATGATTGTTTCCTGAATAGTTTCCATCACAGAGCCTCCTAAAAATAATTAATACCCTTCCTGCGGCAGAAAAGGCATAGCAAATAAACTGTTGCTCCTTATCCATATCGCTCGCAGGAACCGGAATACCGCAGGCAGTTCTTCTGACTCGGGTTCATCGCAAACTCCGCCTTCCCGGTTGCCCAGTGGCATAGCTGGAACATGCTTTCCCTTACAGCGGCGTGACCGTTCCGGCTTATACCGGATTCTCTATTAAGTGCTTGGCACGCCTGCGGCTGATAATATTAAGATTATTGAAAGTATAATACTAATGGGAATTAAAAGCAATACCCCTGGGGGTATAAATAATAATATATACTTATAACATTAAAAACTTAATGATAAAATTAGCTTGACGTAAATTATATATAGTGGTATTATATTAAAAATAATATTAAGTTTTAATAAAAGAATAAAACAATTGAAAATTAGTACCAATAAATTAAATCAGGTGCTAAAATGCTTAATAGAAAAACAGGTGTAAAACCTGTGCTGTCCCGCAGCTGTAATGCAGAGCGAGCCTTAAAATGTCACTGGGGAAACCGGGAAGGCAGGGCAAGCGATGAAGCAGAGCCAGAAGAACTGCCTGATTTAGACGCAAAACACATTCTGCGATAGACGGAATGGCGCAAACCTGAGGGATTACTACGCCTGCCTGCCTTTTGCGGACAGGCGTTTTGTTTTGCGTCAAAAGGAAGCCCAATCTGCTTTTAATTTTTCCGGCATGCGAAACTCGGCAAGCCCGGCAGGAAAAATTAAAAAATAAATTTTAGATGAGGTGTATTTTTGATGTTGAAAAGAAGGAAGAGGGCACTGGCTTTGGCAGTGCTGTGTGCTGTAAGCAGCATGGGGTTAATGGGTACTGCCGGTGCAGAAGAAGTAGCTGACGCTGACAGTAAAGCGCAGGCAGTTAATAATGGTGAGGCCGTGCAAACACATCAGTTAGCGGGCATTACAGTCGAAGGCGATAAAGACATATTGCCTGGTGGGATGTTAAATAGTAGCGGTAATATTGGATTTTTAGGTACGCAAGACGTAATGGATACTCCATTTGCAGTTACTAATATTAATGAAAAAGCCATAAAAACTTTTGCTTCTCCGTATTATGGAATTTCTGACGTATTATCATTATCGCCATCGGTTCGTGCGGATAGAGGCGGTACATATACTGATATTTCTATTCGCGGTATTTATCAATCCGGACATAGCTTTTATGTAAATGGAATACCTGGTTTATTATGTCAAGAGAATATTCCGTATTATTGGGTTGAAGGTGCAAGCGTTGTATCTGGACCTAATTTGGGCATTAATGGAACAAGTTTTAGTGAAGCGGTTAGTGGTACTGTAAATTTACAATCTAAAGTAGCAAAAGAAGAGGGCAATGCCGAAGTAAAGTTAACATATAGAGGTGGTTCTTCTTTTGAAGAGGGCATTGATGTTGGCAGAAGATTCGGTAAAAATAATGAATACGGACTTAGAATTACAGCCAATAACATCAATGGTGAAACTGTAATTGACGGAGAAAATTTAGAACAGCAAAACTTATTTATTAATTTTGACCATAAAGATGATAACTCTAAAACAAATTTATTGTTGGGTTATAACCATACAGACCATGAAGGCGGACCTGGCGCAATCAGTTTTAAAAGCGGCAGTGTAACAAACCTGCCGGATGCTCCGGATTCAAGCAAACTTTATAAACCTGATTGGACATATAATGAGTATGATAATTGGATTGCTGCATTAAATCATGAGCAAAAATTATCTGAACATCTTTCAGCCTTTTTGAATGCTGGTTATCACAGAGAAGATTGGTATGGCTACATAGACGGCAATCCAACTGTAATTAATAATAATGGCGATTTTACAATAGGTTTAACAAATTATCCATTAGCATTAACTAAAAAATATTTGGGTATAGGTTTTAAAGGAGATTTTAAAATCGGCGATGTGAAAAACGAATATATTATTGGCGCTGATAAAAACTGGTATACTTACGATATAGGCAATAATGCTAATTGGAGTTGGAGCGGTACAGGTAATTTATTTAAACATAATTCTTGGAATAATCCTGGACTGGCAACATATAACCCGCCACACTCTCAAGATGCTCAAATGACAGGGTGGCATTTTATTGATACTTTAAAAGCATTAGATGATAAATTGCAAGTAACATTAGGTTTGCACGGACATAAGACAAACAGAACTCCTGTTGGCAGTGATAAACAGGAAAGCGATGCAATTTGCCCGACTTATGCCGTTAGCTATAAAATTACGCCTGATGTAATGGCATACGCCAGTCATTCTGAGAGCTTTGGCATCGGTTCAATGGTATCTACAAATAACGGTTATGCAAATGCTGGAGAAATTTTAGACCCGGCAAAAACTAAACAAAATGAAATTGGCGTAAAAGTGAAAACCGGTAATTTTTATAATACTTTTAATGTATTTGAAATTAAACAGGCTAATACAGTTGATAAATGGGAAAATGGCAATAAATATTTAAGGCTTGATGGCGAACAAAAAAATAAAGGTTTTGAATGGGCTATTTCAGGTAATATTGATAAAAAATGGGATTTGATTGGCGGGCTTATGTATTTGGACTCTAAAGATAATAAAGGTGATAGAGTTAATGGCGCGGCAAGATGGTCTGGTTCTTTAGGTGTAGTTTACCATCCTGATGAAGACCTTTCCTTTATTGGCAGGGTAACATATCTAGGCTCGTCTACAATAAACAACGGTGATTTAGATGTACCTGCTTATGCAAAATTTGACTTAGGCATGTCTTATAAAACAAAATTAAATAATACGCCGGTTACAATTGATGCAATGTGCTATAATATCGGCGGTAAAGATTACTGGCAGGCACGTTCGGGCAGCAGCAGCTTAACGTTAGGAGCACCGAGAACTTTCGTATTATCAGCTACTTTTGATATTTAATTAAAAGTAAAAACAAAAGGGGGAGTGTCCCCTTCTGTTTTAGTTTGTTAAATTGTGGTGCAAGAATGAAATACGTAAATATAAAAATATTAAATGTCATTTTATGTATGGCTATAATTATTACAGTTTTATTAGGGCTTAAAGTAGGGTTTGTGGATATTAGCTTTTATGATGTTTATCGTGTAATTCTTAATAAAGTTTTTTCTGTAAATTTAAATGATTTAAACGGAAAAACTTTGGATATAGTTATTGATTTGCGCTTTCCAAGAATTTTTTTGGCTTTGTCGATAGGTATGGCACTTACCTTATCAGGCGTGGTTATGCAGGCGATATTAAAAAATCCTTTAGCAGACCCATATATTTTAGGTGTATCTTCTGGTGCCAGTTTGGGTGCAACTGCTGCTATTTTTTTCGGATTAGGCAGTATTTTCGGCAGTCAGGTAGTAGGCATAGCTGCTTGTTTTGGTGCTTTTGCTGTTTCAATGTTAGTTGCTATTATTTCTGGTATAAATAAGGAAAGCAATTCTACTAAATTATTGCTTGGCGGCGTCGTATTGGGAACAATTTGCTCCGGTATATCAGGTATGATTGTGTACTTTGGTAAAAATAAAGAAGGTATGGAAGCTATAACTTATTGGATGATGGGCAATGTTGCAAATGCCAAAATAGAAAGCGTGTGTATTCTATTTATTATCGTTATAATGGCATTAATGTTTTTTTATACACAAACGAGAATTTTGAATATGATGCTTTTTGGTGAAGAACAGGCGATAACATTAGGTGTTGACTTGCATAAATACATAATAAGGTATTTGCTTATAAATGGTTTGATTGTAGGTTTTGCAGTGCTTAATGCTGGTACCATAGGCTTTATTGGCTTAATAGTTCCGCATTTTATGAGAGCTCTCGTTGGTGCTAACCATAAGAAAATGCTTTTAACTGCAGTTTTATTTGGCGGATTAGTAACGGTTGTTATGGATATAGTGTCCAGAATTGCAATAAAAGGCGTGGATATTCCATTAGGAATAATTTTTGCGTTTTTAGGAGCTCCGTTTTTTGTTTATTTAATATTAAAAAGTTCATATAAAATGGGTGATTCTAAATGAGTATAAAAATTGAAAATGTAAATAAAAAATTTGGTAGTAGGGAAATACTTAATGGAATCAGCGTAGAATTTTTGAATAATAAGTTTACGGGCATTATTGGCCCTAATGGCAGTGGTAAAAGTACTTTATTAAAATGCATTTATCGTATATTAAAACCTGATAAGGGTAGTATATATTTAGATAATCAAAATATTAACAGTTATATATTTAAGGAAAGTGCTCAAAAGCAGGCTGTACTTGCACAGCATAATTACAATAATTTTAATTTTTCCGTTTTAGATATAGTTCTAATGGGCAGAACTCCTTATAAAAAAATTATGGAAAGGGATAATGCGGAAGATTATAAAATTGCTTATGATAGTTTGGATATTGTAGGAATGAGAAATTTTGCGGACTGCAATTTTTCTGATTTGTCTGGTGGGGAACAGCAGAGGGTAATGCTTGCAAGAGCTCTAACACAAAAAACAAAATACTTGATTTTAGATGAACCGACTAATCACCTTGATGTAAAATATCAATTACAGCTATTAAAAACAATAAAAGAGCAAAACATTACAGTTATAGCAGCAATTCATGATTTGAATTTAGCAGCAATGTATTGTGATTATATAATTTCTTTAAAAGATGGGAAAATATATAAATGCGGTAAGCCAAATGATGTATTTACTCATGATTTTATAAAGTGTATGTTTGAAGTAAATGCTGAAATTATGTATTTAAAAAATGGAAGAATTGTGGTCGTGTATAATGATTAAGTTTTGCAAAATTTCATTAATAATATTTATAAC
>DXVZ01000090.1 GCA_019417125.1 Phascolarctobacterium sp. | reverse complement strand
ATACTTTTACCCCCCCCACAAGACGGTTTCAGTTTGCGCAGCATTTTCTTTTAGCCTTTTGCAGTTACCCCGTCGCTTGTGCTTCCATGTGTCAGCAATAATTTGTTGCTTTTTTGGCGCGTACTGCGTTGCGGCAGGGTTTTATTTGGCGCGAAGCGCCCGATTTTTTTTGCACAATTTTGCCGCCCAAGGGTTTTTGGCTGGCGTTTTTAGCAAAAAGTATAAAATTTTTAACAACTATTGCCATAAAACGCCATCGCGTATATAATATTTGTATAATTATCCGAATTTTTTGAAAGGAGCAACAATTTTATGGAAAAAATTTACGAGGGCAAAACCAAAACTGTTTTTCAGCTGGAGAACGGCAACGTGCTTTTAAAATTTAAAGATGACTGCACCGGCAAGGACGGCGTTTTTGACCCTGGCGAAAACAGTATCGGCCTCACTATTGAAGGCATCGGCAAGGCTAACCTCGAAACCTCTATCCATTTTTTTGAAATTCTTAAAAAAGAGGGCGTTAAAACCCATTATGTAAGCGCGGATATTGATAACGCCACTATGGAAGTTCTTCCCTGCAAAGTGTTCGGCAAAGGTTTGGAAGTTATCTGCCGCTTAAAGGCAACCGGCAGCTTTATCCGCCGTTACGGCGATTATATTGCCGACGGCACCCCGATTGAAGGCGGCTATGTTGAAACTACTTTTAAAGACGACGCTAAAGGCGACCCGCTGGTTACCGAGGACGCGCTGGTTGTGCTGGGCGTGATGAGCCACGAAGATTATAAGAGCCTGAAAGAACAGACTTTAAAAATTACCAAAATAGTTGCGGCTGACCTGGCTAAAATTGGGCTTGACCTGTACGACATTAAGTTTGAGTTCGGTTACCACAACGGCGAAGTTATCCTTATTGATGAGATTGCCAGCGGCAACATGCGCGTTTACAAAGACGGCAAATATGTTGACCCTGTAACCTTAACTTCCCTGATTTTGAATAAATAAGAATATAAGCGTTAATAAAGGAACATAATTTGCGAAATTAATAAGCAAAAAATTATGTTTGACGATATGTTTTAAAAGTGATACAATAAATATGCGAAAGCGATATGTGGAGTCCATGTGGACACACTAACTTGGACAAAGAAAAACCCAGGAGTGACGGCTCCTGGGTTTTTTATTAGGCTGACCGTGTACTATTTCAGGAAGCTATCCAGCCATTTACAGATATAGTGGACGGCTATACCTGCTATGATAGCTACTGCTAAAACGATATATGGATTATCCATGTATTCACCTCCTTCCTTCCGGAAAGAGTCACGGCTTATCAATTATAGGACAAATAATAAAAAAAGTTAAAGCCTGCACAGTATGTGCAGGCTTTTTTGTTGGAGTTGGGTTATGCTGTTATCTTACGTTGTAGCGGAGTTCTTTTTCAATTACGGCGCCGGTTTCGGGGTTAATTACCATTTCGCCGCGGAGTTCGGGGGTGGTGAATTTAAGTTCATATTCGTATAAGCCGTCGTCCATATCAAGTTTTACTTTATGGAAGTTGGCGTTGGGGTATTCTTTAAGCACAATTGCCTGTGCGTCTGCTGCCTGCAAGGTTACGTTGCGGCTGCCAAGAATGGTGCGCGCTTCCATTTTGTATTCTTTTACGGATTGGCTGAATTTGCTGATTTCTACTTCGTAAGAAGTTGCGGTGCCGTTATCGAAGAATTTGAATTCGTATTCGTTAAAATCTTCTTTGGTGCCAACGTGGGCTGCGCTTGCCGGTACCAGTTTAGCCGCCATGGACTGCGCGTCTGCTGCGGTAAAAGCTGCCGCGAAAGCGGTTGCGGAGATAGTAAGGGTTGCAAGTGCTGCTGCTGCGAGAGCGGTTAATTTTTTGCCGGATAATTTCAACATGGTGTTTGCCTCCTTTTATTGTTACGTGTTTTTTATTTTTGTTTTTAGGGCGTTCCCTTATCTTGTCTTAATTATATCCGGCGAAGATTAAAGAAAAATTAAAACTCTACTTTTTTGGTAGATTTTTGAAAAATAAATAAAAAATTAGCACCTAACTATCAGTTAAGTGCTTCATCATCAATTTTCTTATTCCATTCGGCTCGTTTACTCATTATTTGTAAAAATAATTTCGGATAGTTTGTTTTTAAATCAGAAATTTCTTTTCCTAATTCTCCTTTATGTATTGTCATTTGCTTATGCGTTCTTACATAAGATGTATGGTCAATTTTTAAAGCCGGATATTTCAGTGGATTTAGTTCTATATCAAATTCTTTATCAAGATTTGCACGTTTAGAAACTGTTGATACCGGCAAAATTGTATAATCATTATTTCTGATATCTGAAATTATCAAAACCGGGCGAGCTTTAACCATATGTTTTCTTTCGATAATATTATAAAAGGGTACCAATGACGTGTAAATTTTCCCTATCATTCACTTAACCTCTGCATCTTCAAATTCATCATAATACATATCCCATACGTGGTCATACGGACGAACTTTTTCCGCATCTTTTTTTATATCTTCAAGAGATAACTCCTTATCCCCTTTTTCATTAGGTCCAAGTCCTTTTCTTGCATTTTTCCATGAAATTTCATTATGGGAAAGCTCGCTTAATTTCCAAGAAGCTAATTCGCCATAAGTCAAAATTACGTTTTTTAAAATATATGCAGCCTCATCGGAAATATCTTCGGTTTTACAGTTGAGTTCACCGTCATAAAAATTATTACGTACACTTCTGCATACCGGTCCATACTTCCAGCCTTCAATCTTTTCATCAAAAAGCGGCTCACCGGTTATTGCCAAAGCTTCGCGCTGTGCAAAATAAAGTAATTTGTGCAGTTTCATTTCATCAATATCAACTTTTGCCATTTTTTTATATTCAGTAATTATAAACTGTGCTACGTTTAAAACGTTTTCCATATTTACACCTCCCTTACAGAGAAAACAAAACCCACTTTAAAGATGAACTGCAACATCATTATTGTGGGTTAATAAGCAATATTTTCATTTATATTTTACCATATGTTATAATTAGTTTACAAGGAGGTGCCGTATGAGAATTTTAATTGTTGAAGATGAACCGGATTTGCTGGACGCTTTAAAAAAGCAGCTGCAAAGCAGCGGATATAGTGTTGATGCCTGCGCTAACGGCCTGGACGCCGAGGATTACCTAAAAATGGCGGCATATGACGCTGTGGTGCTTGATATTATGCTGCCGGGCATTGACGGGCTTACTTTGCTGAAAAGGATGCGCGCCGCGGGCGACACGACCCACGTTTTGCTTTTAACGGCACTGGATAGTATTGAAAATAAGGTTAACGGGCTGGACGCCGGCGCGGACGATTATTTGGTTAAGCCGTTTTCGTTTGACGAACTTTTGGCGCGCCTGCGCGTGCTGGTGCGCCGCCGCACGGGGCAAACCACCAACATACTGGAATATGCCGGTTTGACGATGGATTTAAACACCCGCACAGTTACGCGCGCCGGCAAAGAAATTACGCTGTCCTCCAAAGAGTTTGCAGTGCTGGAATACCTGCTGCGCAACCAGGGGCGCGTGCTTTCGCGCGATAAGATAGAAAACCATGTGTGGAATTATGATTTTGAGGGCGGCTCCAACGTCGTCGATGTTTATATACGCTACCTGCGCAAAAAAATTGACGCCGGTTTTGAGCCAAAACTGCTGCATACTATCCGCGGCGCAGGTTATGTGTTGAGGGAAGAAAAATGAAAGCACTATCCGTAAAAATGAAGATAACGCTGTGGTACACCGGGCTGATTGTGGCAGTGCTGGGCGTTATTTTTGCCGCCGTACTGTACGCCGCCGACGATGTTCTGCTGCTTGATTTGCAGGAAGAAGTAGAGAACGAGGTTTACGGCAACGCCAGCAGCATAGAACTGCACCCCGACGGCAGCCTAAAGCTGGACGAGCTTGACTTTTTGCACAACGGCGTTATGATAGCGGTTTACGGTGCCGATGGCAATTTAATTGCCGGGCTGACGCCGGTACAGCTGCCGCAGACGGAATTTAAATCTGAAATTTTACAAACGGTTACAAGCGGCAGCCAAACCTGGTATGTGTTTGATTTAAACCTGCGCCCTGCCGGTACGGGCGGCGGCGTTTGGCTGCGCGGCAGCAGCTCGCTGAGCACCATTTACGCCACGCGCGACCAGATTTTATGGCAGTGCGCCCTGCTGTTTCCGTTTTTAATTTTGCTTTCGGCGTTTGGCGGCTACTTAATAACCAAAAAAGCGTTCCAGCCCGTCAGCCAAATTGCGGCGGCGGCAGAACGCATAGGCAGCGGCAGCGATTTATCGCAGCGCATTAATATGCAC
>DXVZ01000009.1 GCA_019417125.1 Phascolarctobacterium sp. | reverse complement strand
CAACGTCCGGTGCGGGGATGTTCTCTAAAATTACGCGGAACAGCGGTTCCAGATTGTCGCTTTCATCTTCCATAGAAAGTTTGGCAACGCCGTTGCGCGCGGAAGTTAATACCACCGGGAACTCCAGCTGGTCGTCGTTGGCGTTCAGCTCGATAAACAAATCCAGAACTTCGTCGATAACCTCGTTTACGCGCTGGTCCGGGCGGTCAATTTTATTAATAACTACAATCGGTTTTAAGTTGCGTTCCAGTGCTTTGCGCAAAACGTACTTCGTCTGCGGCATCGGGCCTTCGTAAGCGTCAACCAAAAGTAAAACGCCGTCAACCATCGTCAGCACGCGCTCTACTTCGCCGCCGAAATCGGCATGGCCCGGGGTATCCAAAATATTAATTTTAGTGCCGTTGTGCATAACAGCAGTGTTCTTTGCCAAAATAGTAATGCCGCGTTCGCGCTCCAAAGCGTTAGAGTCCATAACGCGTTCTTCAACATGTTCGTTTGCCCTAAAAATACCGCTCTGCTTCAGCATAGCGTCTACAAGGGTAGTTTTGCCGTGGTCAACGTGGGCAATAATTGCAATATTACGCAAATCATTTCTTATCATACAAGTCTTTCTTCCTCTCTTGCTGGCTGCTCACGGCAGCAGGGTAATGCTAAAAAATAACAAGCCGCAGCCACTTATGCGACTAATCTATTATATTATTTTTAAAAAGCAATGTCAACAAAACGCCGTTAAGAAGCTGTAAAAGCCGCGTAAACACAAACAAAAAAGCCCTGCTGCCACTATCGGCGGCAAAGCCTTTTTGTTACTCGTCCTTGCTGCATTCTTTTACAAAATACAGCGGGCGGCCTTTCGTTTCGTTAAAAATGCGCCCCAAATACTCGCCCATAATGCCCAAAAACACCAGCTGCACGCCGCCCATAAACAGCACCACCGAAATCAGCGACGGGTAGCCTGCCACATCGCCGCCGTAAATAAGCGTTTTAATAACGATAAAAAGCATGTAAACAATCGCCGCCAGCGCAATGGCAAAGCCGGTTATAGAAGCCAGGCGCAGCGGGAAAATTGTAAAACTCGTAATGCCCTCCACCGCCAGGTTAAACAGGCTGAAATAATTCCACTTGGTTGTGCCGGCAACGCGCGCGTCGCGGTCAAACAAAATCTCTTTCTTGTCAAAACCAATCCAGCTGAACAAACCCTTAGTGTACCGCTGCGATTCGCGCATCTTTTTTAAAGCGTCAATGCATTGGCGGTCCAACAAGCGAAAGTCCCCCACATCCGGCTGCACCGGTATGCGCGTAACATGCTGCAAAACCTTGTAATAGGTGTAGCTGCTCCACTTTTTAAACCACGTTTCGCCCGCGCGGCTTTTGCGCTTGGCGCAGACGTCTTTATAGCCCTGCTCCCACCAGTACAGCATTTCCTTAATCAGCTCCGGCGGGTCCTGCAAATCAGCGTCCATTACAATCATCGCGTCGCTGTCGATGTGGTCAATACCGGCAATCATAGCAATCTCCTTGCCAAAATTACGCGATAAATCAACGTAATTTACGCTACTGTCCTTTTGGTGCAGTTCTTTAATTATTTTTATAGTGTTATCCCTGCTGCCGTCGTTAACGAACAGAATTTCAAAATTATAATCTTTAATGCTTTCGGTTAATGCCTTTAAGCGTTTGTACAGCGCCGGCAAGCTCTCCTGCTCGTTATAGCACGGCACTAATATGCTGATGGTTTTCATAAAGGCTCACCTACTTAAATTTAACTAAAATATGGCTGTTATCCGCCCAAATATCGTGATAGCGTGAATTTACAACCAAAGGCAAATTCAAATTTTTAAAATCTTCTTTTTTGGTATCAAAATGCTGCGTAATTCCAGGCAGTGCAAAATAATTATAAAGATAATATTGATTCCACCACCAACTTGCTCCTAAAGTGCTTGGCACAAGTCTTTTTATAATCGGGTAACGTTTCTCTAATCTTCTTGTCAATGCAGGCGATTTACCAATATTGCCATCTAACTGCATTAACATTTCCATGTTATTTTGAGGCTGTAATTTATTCAAGTCCGTCATCAGCATATTAACTCTAAAATCCGTATAACGCTTTTGCTCCGCCAGTGCATTACCATACGAAAAGCTAAATACAAAAAAGCACCAGCTTAATAAAACACAAACAATTTTAGTAAATTTATTTTTTGAAATTACCGTGATACAGACACTAATAATTGCCAGCAACGCGCCTATTCCGTACATTCCACGCGGCGCAAACAGCGGATGCTTTAATAAAATATACCCACCATAAGAAAGCACACCGCCACAAACCAACACCGCAAATGCCAATAATAAAGATTTATAAAATTTTAATGAAGATACTTTTACAAAACTATATATAAAAGCAACTGCCAGCAAAGCAATTAATACCAGCCAAACTCTGTTAAAATCACTATATATCAAATTAAAATATGTTTGAATATTGCTGCATACCGTCGGTATTAAATCACTTACACCGGCAGTATCAGTTGTGGCATAGTCATTAAGTTTTCGCATTAACGCTATTCTAAAAACTACAAGCGAAACAATATAACTTAACGCAGAAACACCTATAAATCTTAAGCAAAATTTACCTTCATTTATTTTTTTAGCAGCTAAAAACAATGTAACCAACACATATATACCGGAAGATGCCTGATAAGTCATGCACATTACTAAACAACCGGCAACCGATATAGCAAAATAAATTTTCTCACCATATTTTACAAATAAAAAAGGAAAAATACTTGCCAATACTGAAAGAGCCATATACGGCGAGTCAAATTTATATGACAGACATTCCAAAAAATACGGAGATAATCCTAAAGGCAGCACAGCTAAAATATTCCATTTAGAAAATTGTTCTTTTTCCGTAAAAACATAAATTAAAACCGCACTTGCTAAAGCCAAAAACAACGCCGCCAAAATTTGTGGCAGCGGCGAAATATCCATCAACCTGCTATCTGTATGAATAAATATAGACAATCCTTCAGAAATATATCTGCTCCAATTTATCCATCCCCTATAACCATCGGAAACACGTCCTAAATCATCAATATAATTAAAATTTGCCCTGATTATAGAAACTATGCCTAAGCAGTAAATAAATGTTAAAACAATAAACGGTTTACCTAAAAATTTATGTTTTATTATTTCCTGTTTAAACAAATTATAAAATCTCATCAAATACTCCCCTATCATAGTTGTCACTTACCATAATAGTTTAGCGCAATTTGCGCTAAAGTTCAAGATTTCCGTTTGTCAAATTTATAATGTATTTAGGTGAAAAAGATGTACAAACGGATAAGAGATTTGCGCGAGGACCGTGACCTTACGCAAAAAGAAATGGCAGAAATTTTACATTGTTCCCAGCGCGTTTACAGCAACTATGAAAAGGGTGAACGCGATATTCCGACTGCCATTCTTATCGCGCTTGCTAAATTTCATAACACCTCAACTG
>DXVZ01000089.1 GCA_019417125.1 Phascolarctobacterium sp. | reverse complement strand
AAAGGTTCGTCAAATTTAACTCTCATGTTCAATCCTTCTTTTATATTGTTATGCTTATATTATAGCAAACTATGCTTAAAATAAAAAACATTAAAATATTAAAAATACTTAACAAAAATACCTGTTATATTTTGTGAAATATTCGTGAACTCATTATTTTTTCGGTTTACAATAGCTTGACACGCACTTAACTCTTATTATATACTATACGAGTAGCACTTGAACCTTTAAAAATTTTAGATTGAAAGTTTTTCACTCTAAAGAGTTTTTTAAACTCAATAGCTATACCCATACAGCACGCAAGCTATACTGTAAGGGGCAATATTCCATAGCAATGGAGCATATTCGTTCCGTAGCAATATGGAAACAAATTGCCGAAGTGGCGGAATTGGCAGACGCACTTGACTCAAAATCAAGCGGGTTTACGCTCGTGCCGGTTCGAGTCCGGCCTTCGGCACCATTTACAAGTTAACGCATCTGTATATTGCAGATGCGTTTTTTATTTGTGAAAACGCAAACTTAAAAGTAAATTTAAAAGCTGAGTATTTTTTATAAAGCTTCCAGAATTGCAAAAACACACGTTGTTTCAACAGCTGTAATCTTATTATCCAAATATAAGCAAAATATTTCAAGCAAATGTTAAACACAAAAATAAAACTATATAAAAATACAACTATATAATTAAGATAACTTTACTTAACAACAAAACGCATCCCTAAAACTTTTAACGCTTTAAGAATGCGTTTTAATTTTATCTTTCTACGTTTTCGCCGTCTGCAATATTTTCTAAAAGCAGCCGCATGCCGGCAAACATTTCTTCAGGCTGCGGCAAAGCTATTTTTGCGCGTTTTGATGTTATTGTTTCAAACGCCGGCAGCAAAATTTCATGTGCAAAGCTGTACCTATTATCGCTGGCGTACATGTCTTTTAAAAGGCTGCCGTCTATAACATCCTTTAATATTCCGGCAATTTCTTCCGCCTCGCTGTGGCTGATAAGAAATTCTACCGCCATATCTTTAAAAACTTCTTCGATAACCGCAACCATTTCTTCTGCATCGTCCTCGATAAACTCGTCAAGCACGGCAGAAGAAACACTATTAGCGGCGGAACCGCCCACAAACGAACCTATCAGCCCGCCAACAAAACCACCAACCGCCGTGCCTATTACCGGCACAACAGAACCAAGCGCCGCACCGGCAGACGCACCGCCAACCCAGCCTGCCGTTCCGCCTGCCACTGTTGCCGTTGTATTGGTAAGATTTTTAAAAAGCTGCGCACCGGAAATTCTGCCGCGAAAAATATTAATTATATCCACACTTGAAAGTACAACTATGGAAGCAGCCGCCGTCACCGCGTTGCCGCGCAGCAGTTTAGAAGCGCTTTTCATAGCCGCAGCGCCATAAATATTTTTACCTGTTCTAAGTGCGTTAACCAGCATCTGTGAAGCTTTCGGCCCCATCAATTTTACAATAGCGTCGCTGCCTGCTTTAAAAGTTCCGTTTAAAACAGATTTTTGCAGCTGGCTGGTAAGTACCGCCGTTAAAAACGCCGTGCCACCTACTTTTAAACCTGCCGCAGCAGCTGATTCCAGCGCAATATCAACGTCATCGCCGCGCCATACTGATACAGCAAAAGTAAGTGCGGAACTTAAACCAAAGCTGTACGCTGCTATAACAGCACCGTTGGCCGCGTCAAAAGTAATGGATTCTACCGTACCAGCTTTAGCAATGTTTTTAGCCTGTTCGTAGGTAAAATTACCCCTGCGTACAATCTCTTTAGCTTTGGCTGGGTCGGTAACGCCCGGCACCTGCCCCTTTTTAATGCGCTCAGCCATTGCTTTAACAGCGTCGTCGTATTTATCCAACGGCACCTCAATCTGCATAGGCGTTCCGTCAGCGTTAAAATAACGGAACCTATCATTGTCAAAACATTCTTTTATACATTTAGCGCCGGTTTTGCAATATTTAGACTGAATATTTACGCCGTCAACAATCCTATCAGCACCATTCTTAGCGTTGTTGTCGCCGGCAATAACAGAATCTTTTCCGCGCAAAACATCGTACAAATGGTTAGCTCGTTCCGCAGCAAAACCATGCCCGCGCGGAGTGCTGAATTTATCTATGCCGTAATTAGTAGCAGCGTTGCTTATATCGCCAAAAACAGTACCTGCTGCTTCCGCACCGGCGCTGTTTTTTTGCTTTTTATCTTCCATAACCAGACTGCCTCCATAAATAGCAAATATAACCTTATTTTAATTATAACTCTTTTGGCTAAATTAATAAAACCAGCCTGCACGGAATTAACCATGCAGGCTGTTCTTTTAATCTTCGTTATTATATTTAGCGTCCAGGCCGCCGCTGAACCATCTGCCGTTTAAAATATTTTTAATAATATAATCTTTACTTGCCGCGTTAATGCTGTTATCCGCTTCAAGCTCCGCTAAAATGCCGTCATAACTGGTATCATTGCGGCGTGCGTAAACTTTGGCGTGTTCTGTATCGGCGTCAAACACAATTTCAGCACGATTCTGCGGCGTCCACGCCTGCCATTTTTGCGGCAGCAGGGCGTTGTTGGGGTCGCCCGTGCGGATAAACGCCGCCAGCGACGCCATGAAAATATCGCTCAGTTCCTGCGGGCCAGGTTTAGCAAAAACATCGGTGTTAGCCGTGTACGGATAGGGCTGGTCGGTTAAGAACGGCAAAAAGATGCCGTGCGTTGCGCCGGTTTTAACGGCGTAAGTTTCGCCCACTACTGCCGGGTCATGTCCAAAATCAAACATGCAAACATACATCGGCGCTTTGTAGTTGGCGTAAATATCTTCTGCCGATTGCTGCCCGTTAAAGAAGCCGTAAAATTTGCTGCCATATTTGTTAGCAAACACAAATTCTTCGGTGGTCAGTTCGTCCTTCAGCACTTTGTCCAAGCGGTTTTTAAAATACGGGTCGCGCGCTAAAAACGAGGTAAATTCGTCGCTGCTTGCCAACATTAAAAGCGGCACGCTGTAAAATTTATCGGCAGCAAACCCCTCTTTAGGCAGCACCGTACCATCTCCGTACAAATGTGGGAAAGATTTCATCCTGATAAGCGCGCCCGCCATTACCGGCGCCAGGCGCTCGCCCGGCAGGTTCATTAAATAACTGCGCACTTCGTCATTATCCTGCATCAGCCAGTTGGCGGCAGCAGTTTCGTCGGCGCAAATACCGTCGGCAACAACCAGCGGCGCAAGGTTTTTAGCAATAATCTTTTGGCTTTCGGCAAAATCTGCCACAGTCAGCCCGCCGCTAAAGGAGATAGCTTTATCGAACTTACCTTTAAACAGCGGCGAAATTAACATTGCCATCACGTCGCGCCCACCGGCAGAAAAACCGGATACGGTGATATTATCCGCGTCGCCGCCGAATTGTTTAATGTTCTTTTTAACCCAGTCCAACGCATAAGCCTGATCGATAAGCCCGTAGTTACCGCTGTCGTTAAGCGCGCTGCCGTTTGCCAGCGCCGGTAAATTGTTAAAGCCCAGCAAACCCAGGCGGTACTGCACCGAAACATAAACGGCGTTAGCTTCTTGGGCGAACTTATCGCCCATCCACAAACGGCTGTTGCTGGTTTGGTTGTTGCCGCCGTGGATAAATACCAGCACCGGCAGCTTCTTTGCGTCGGTATCGGGGCGGTAAACGTCAAGCGTCAGCACGCCCTCCTGCCCGATGACGTTTTTGCCGTTAAACTGCAAATTGGCAGGCGCAGGATGGCAGCAATCTTTAACGCCGCTGTATTTTTCCGCTTTCTGCGGCAATGCCCAGCGGTTAGCGCCGTCCGCCTGCTGCGCGTACGGTATGCCAAACCATTTTACAATATCGTATTTCGCATCGTACACGCCCTGCACAATGCCCTCGCTTGTTTTTACCTGCGTTGGGAACTCCGCCGCTAATGCAGTGTTGGCAAGCAGCACCAATGTTACAATTAAAAATTTAAAAAACTTCATTTTACCCCTCCTGTTTATAAATTATTTTAAATAATTATATCATAAAAACAAATTTTGCGCATATTCTTTGCTGCTTTCCATTTTGCGCTTTGTTATTTTGTCCAATTCTGTTAAACTGCCAAACAGCAGCGGGCTGTTTTTATCGTGCTGGGCACAATTTGTTTTAACCACAGCGGCGTTGTAATTAGCATAGCAATACAGGCAGCCGCCCGGGCAGGTGTTATAGGCGCCGATGTCGATGCTTGCGGCACAGCCGCATTCCGGGCGCTGGTTCTTATCTTTCGCCAGTTTTAATTTAAAACCGCCGATATCCTCTATCAGCGCCCTATCTATGCACGCCGACGCGGTAATGCCAAGCGGCGTAAAATCTGCCGCTTCGGCGCAGCTTTGCAGTTTTAACCCGTACTTAGCGGCAACCTGCGCCAGCCGTGCGGCAAAGGCGTAAAGTTCTTCACTGCTGCAAGCAAGCGCCCTTAGCCTTTGCGCGTTACGCCTGGTATTGCGGTAGTCATCCATAAAACTGATTACGCAGCGCTCTGTACTATCTTTTAGTTCTGCCGCCAGCGCCTCAAAGCAGCGTAAGTGGTACTGCGGCGTATATTTCGGGCTGAAAAATATCGGGTCATACCGCCAAACAACACGCTTTTTGCCAAGCTGCGCCGCCAAGCGATTAAACGCCGGCACCAGCACCTGCTGCTTATCCGGCACGCCCGGCTCAATTTCGCGTCCGTACCCCGTCAGCGTAAACTGAAAATAATAAGGGTACGCCGCAAGTTCTTTAAGGCGCGACAGCATCGGCAGCGGGTTCTTCGTCCAAAACACAAAGCCGTCCACCACGTCCGGCGCCAGCGCCACTTTGCTTACGCAATGCGCATTCATTGGGTTGCGCACCAGCACAAACCCGTCGCGCAGGCGGTTATAAAACCAGTCCGCGTAAAACGCCGGTATGTCTGTTCTGCGGCTTACGCTGATAATCATGGCTCTCCTTAAATATGCTTAACGCTGTTAAAAATTTCTTTGTTAGCTTCAATCGCGCCGCTGCCGCCAACAACGCAAAGATAGTTATCGCTCAATGTATCGCGCACAACTTTGCCGAGCCTGCGCAAATCGTCATTGGTCAAATTCAAAATTTCATCGCGCGTTTTTTGGCGCATTGCCAGCGGAATGCCTTTTAAATGTGCCAGCGCCGTCTGCGAAAGGCGCATGGAATTGGTCAGCGGCACATCCGCCGCGCTGATGGTACCGATAACGTACTTCGTCAGCTCGCGTTCCGGCAGGTCAAGCTGTTCCAGCCATTCAGGCAAGCCGCGGTAGGCTTCCAGCGAAGCTGCCAGCTGCGGGTCGCGGTAGGAAGCAAAATACATGCTGCCGTTGCGGTCAAACACTGCCGAAGCGCCGTAAGCGCCGCCCTGGATGCGGATTTTCGTCCACAAATATTCATAGCGCAGCACGGTTTCCAAAACTTTCATCGCGCCAGTAAACGGATGCCCAAACTTGCGGAAATCGCCGCCAGCAGCAACGTACTGCACCTTGCCCGGCGTCATAATGCCCTCATCTAAGCCAGGCGCGGCAAGCGGCTGCACTGCACCGCCAGCCACTGCGGACTGCGGCAGCAAAGCGGCAAATTCCTTCGCCATGGCAAGCACCTGCGCCTTGTCCTCCTCCTCGCAGCTGTACGCCAAAAGGTATTTGCTGTTTTGGAAGAACACGCCCAGCAGGCTGCGCAGTTTTTGCAGCGTTTCTTCGGCGCGCGCGTCAAAATGTTCTGTCAAATCTTTTAAAAATTCGTAGTACGAATAATAATCCTGCTCGTTAACCCTTGCCGCCGGCGAATAATACGAATTTAAACGCGTGCAGGCAACGGTTTGCCCACGGCTGAAGAAGTTGCTGTCCCAATCGCTTTTAACCTCAGCCAGCACTTCGCGCAGGCGTTTAGTGCTATCCAAACGGCTTTCCAGCGCAATGGCGCGCAAAATTTCAAACATGTGCGTTAAATTATGCACCAGCGCTTTGGCGGTAACGGTAAATTTAACGGTGTAGTCGCTTACGCTCTCTGCCGCGGAGTAAGCCTTAACCTGAAACGCCACGCCGCCGGTGTATTTGGTGCCCAGCGTAGAAAGCTGCTGATAGGTGTACTTGCCCGCATCGACCTTGCCCAGCATATCGCTCAGCAAATAGCAGTACGGCAGCAGCGCGCCGTCAATGCCGCTCATATCAAAATACCAGTTCAAATATGCAATTTTGTTAGTAAAGGCAGGCACATACAAAAATTCGTTAACGCCCTCCTGCGTCAGCTCGCCGTCCAATTTTTCCGATTCGCGGCGGATGTCGCTGCGCTCCAGCAGCGGAATGCTCGCCAACGCCTCGGCGCTGTCCGGCGCTGCCTGGCGCTCGTGCAGAATGCGGCAGTGCTCAACGGCTGCTTCCAGTTCCGCATCGGCCATATTATCTTTAATCTGCTGCATTTTCGCCGCCAGCTCTGCCTGTTCCGCTTCTTCCATGCCTTTTTTCGGCATCAGCGTCAGCAAAACCTTATGCGTGTTATCCAGCAGGTAATTTTCAATCAGCTGCTCGTAATAATTGGTGTTAATCCCTGCGCGCAGTTCCGCCAGCACCTTATTGTAACGCAGCCCGTCCAGCGGGTCGCCGTCGTACAGCCAGGTATCCATCACACCAATGCCGTAAATCAGCCCTTTCGGGTACGCGCCAAAATCTGCCTCGCGCAGCTTAAACTCCAGCATATTCAGGCAGGCTTCCAAAAGTTCCTTGTCAATGCCGTCAATGGTCAGCTTTTGCAGCGTGCGGTACACAATGCTTAAAAACTCGTCGCGCTTATCCTCCTCGCTGCCGCTAACCTTAACCGCAAACACCGGCTGGCGCAGGCTGCCCGTATACTGCCCGTAAGCGTCAGTGCAAATGCCGCTTTCAAGCAGCGCTAAACGCAAAGGCGCGCTGTTGCCCTCCAACAGCACCGTTTCCAAAAGGCGCAGCGCCAGCGAAGTTTTCGCATCGCGCGCATCGCCGCACACAATATCAAGTTCGTGGTAGGTTTTAGCCTTTAAATCCTCATCCGCCCCGGCGGGATAATAAGCCTTAACCTCTTTTGTTTTGGCAAAAGGCTGCTGCAAGGGAATTTCCGAATTTACAGCGCCGGTTTTGGCAAATGCCGATAAATATTCGCCGTCAAGATAAGCCAAAGTTTTTTCAATGTCCATATCACCGTACAGGTAGATAAAAGAATTTTCCGGGCTGTAATACTTGCGGTGAAAGTTTTCAAACGCTTCCTGCGTCAGCTGCGGAATAGCCGCCGGATAGCCGCCGGATTCAAAACGGTACGGGCTATTGGGGAACAGCGCGCGCATAACCTCGTTTTCGGCAATGGCGTCCGCCGAAGAATAAACGCCCTTCATCTCGTTGTAAACAACGCCGTTGTACGCCATTTCGCCGTCTTTAGCGGCAATTTCGTAATGCCAGCCCTCCTGCATCAGCGTGTAGGGGTTTTCGTAAATCAAAGGGTAAAACACCGCGTCAAGGTAAACATCCATTAAATTTTTAAAATCTTTATCGTTGCGGCTTGCCACCGGGTACATAGTTTTATCGGGGTAAGTCATTGCGTTTAAAAACGTATTCATCGAGCCTTTAACAAGCTCCACAAAAGGCTCTTTTAAATGGTATTTGCGCGAACCGCACAGCGAGGAATGCTCCAAAATATGCGGCACGCCCGTATCATCGTAAGGCGGCGTGCGGAAGCTGATGGAAAACACCTTATTATCATCACTGTTGCCCAGGTATAACAGCCTGGCGCCGCTTTTTTCGTGCTCCATCAAATAAGCATCCGACTGAATTTCTTCAACGTACTCAGCGTGCTTAACAATAAAGCCGCTGTAAACTTTATTAACTTCAAGCTTCATAATTTACCTCCAATTTATTGCGCTGTTTTTATTTTATCACATCTTTACAAGGCAAATTAAAAATATTAACCCCAACTTGCAAAAATTTTGCAAATTTTATATAATGGCATCATAACAAACCGTTTTGATATTTTAATGACATCATAAAAAGGAGCTGTTTTTATGGAACCGGCACGTTTCAGCTTGCGTATTCACCCCATTATCATGAAAAAAATGAAAGTCATCGCCGAAAACAACGGACGCAGCGTCAACAAAGAAATTGAACAAATATTAAAATGGGTGGTTGACGACTACGAAAACCAAAAGGGTAAAATTAAAATTGATTAAATAAAAAACGTATCTGCCAAATAAATGCAGATACGTTTTTTAGCTTATATATGCAGAAAAAGCGGATGGCGCAAGCCATCCGCTTTAACAGTTCTAACTAATAATATTTTTAGCGTTATTAAGATTAGAAAGTGAATACAACTTCGGACCAGATTGCCTGATCGTCGAGGTTACCTTCACGGGCTTCGAGGTCGTAGTATTTAACGCCTGCAACGATGTTTTTAGCAAGAGCAACGTTAGCGCCTACTTCAAAACCTTTGAAACCATCGGTAAC
>DXVZ01000088.1 GCA_019417125.1 Phascolarctobacterium sp. | reverse complement strand
CAGCTGTTCATCGGCAATGGCAAACAGCGGCTGTTCTTTACCAATACGGTCGCCTTTTTGCAGAATCAGCCCTAAAATTTTGCCCTCCGCCGGCGCGGTAATGCCGTAAACCGTAAAGTAAACCCTGCCGCTGCCGAGCGCCGGCACGTCTGTATTATTTTTGCAGGCGGCGCAAAATGCCAATATTAAAATTGATATGATGATAAATATAAATTTTTTCATAAATATAAACCTCGTGTTTAGTGTAGCACAAACCGGCGGCAGGTGTAAATAAGTGCCAAATTAAAAAATGCGCAGAACAAAAGTAAACACAACGTTATAATTTGGCAGGGCGGCGGAAAAATGTAAAAAAATATTTTTCAAAAACTGTTAAATGCGATATAATATACTCGAAAAGTGTATTATAAGTTGCTTATTTTACAGGCAAATTTAACGTTGTGTAATGTTTTAAAAATTTTATTTTATTAAACGGCGTTTTTAGGGCTGAAAGGAGGACTGTTATGCACAAAAAAAGCTGGCTGGCAGTTATATGCTGTCTGTTAATAATGTGCCTGGCGCCGTCTTTGGCGCTTGCAAACAATAAAACCAAAGCGCCCGCGCGCGATTGGAAGCTGACGGTGGCGCAGCAAAAGCTGGATTTGCTTGGTTATGACGTGGACCGTAAGGATGGGTTGATGAGCAAAGACACCGCCGAGGCGATTAAAAAATTCCAAAAGGAACACGGGCTGAAAAAAAGCGGTAAACTGGATACTAAAACATATAACAAAATTTCGTGGGAAGCCTTTAAAAAGGAAGGCATAGCCAATGTAAAGGGCAAGGACGTTGTTAAAACGGCTGCCAAATATAAAGGCGTGCCTTATAAATTCGGCGGCACAACGCCGAAAGGTTTTGACTGCAGCGCTTATGTGCAGTACGTTTTTGGCAAGCATAAGGCAAAACTGCCGCGCACTGCCGATGCGCAGGTGCTGGACGGAATTTTTGTATTAAAAAGCAAACTAAAGCCGGGGGACCTGGTGTTCTTTTCAACTTATGAAAGCGGCGCGTCGCACGTCGGTATTTATGCTGGCAGCGGCAAGTTCTGGAGCGCGTCTACCTCGCGCGGGGTAGTGCTCGATTCGCTGGACAGCGGCTATTGGAAAGAACATTATTACGGAGCCCGCCGCGTTTTGATAGAAAACGGCGAAACGGTCTGAATAATATTAAGGGGGAGCATTGATGATTCGCGAAAGGCGCAACAAAGAAAAACTGGCTTTGTATTATAAAAAATTTATGGAGGAGGGCATTGTTGATCCTAACGTGCATCCGTGGGTTGCTGAATCGTGGCTGCGCTGCCGCAAGATGAAGCTGCCTCATGAAACCATGCCCAAAATCAATAAGCTGAGCCGCGAGGAAATCGTGGAGCATCAGCGTACGCACGAATTTATTGTAAAATATGTAGACGGCTTGTACGAACAGAGCAAGCAGCATTTTAACATTCATAATTTAAGCATGCTGCTGATTGACGAGGACGGTTATGTTATTAAAAACTACGCCTTGCCGTTCTTTCAGCGCGTAATTGAAGATATTCAGGGGATGCGCGTGCTGGAAGAAGACGTCGGCACGTCCAGTATCAGCATTGCGCGCGAGCATAATGTGCCGTTTTTGATGTTTGGCCCGGAAATGTGGATTAAAGACAGCCATTCCGGTGATGCGTGCAGCGCGCCGATTTGCGTCGACGGCAAAATCCGCTACATTATTTCGTTCTTCTCGCTGGACCAGAACGATTTGCCGTATGACCTTCTGCTTTCGCTGCTTTTAACAATGAAGTATGCCATTGAGCAGCATTTAAAAATGCTGGAATACTGGAGCATCCAGCAGATGATGATGGAAGAACTGCCCGTCGCCGTTTACTGGATTGGGCAGGACGAAAAACTGAAATACTGCAACAGTAACGCTAAAAGACGCCTTGAAGGCAAGGACAGTCTGGAAGAAGTGTTCTTAAATTACGAACATATTCCCATTAAAAAGGCTCTTGCCGGTACGCCTACGCACCGCCGCGAAATTACCTGGATTACGCAGGACCGCACTTACGAGGATATTACCACCGTTATGCCGGTAAAAGTTGGCAGCGAGGTAGAAAGCGCGCTTGTTATGAGCATGTCCATTGAGGATTTGAAAACTACGATTGCCCATGCCACCGGTTACAGTTCGCGCTACAGCCTGTACAGCATGGTCGGCGAAACGAGCGAGTTTTTGGCTTTGCAGCATAAAGCGTCGCGCATTGCCCGCAGCGACAACAATATTTTATTGCAGGGCGAACCTGGCACCGGCAAGCAGCGCCTGGCGCACGGCATTCATCAGGCAAGCCCGCGCGCGGCCGCGCCGCTGATTGTCGTTAAATGTTCCAACGCTCCTTTAAGCGCTCTGGAAGAAGAATTTTTCGGCAGCGAGGATGGCGACCATCAGCCGACGGCAGGCAAACTGGAACTTTCTATGGGCGGCACGCTGTTCCTGGACGAAGTGGAGAAACTGCCGGTAGAAATGGGCGACAAACTGGCGGACGCTTTGAAAAACGGCCTTTTAAACAAAGAAACAGGTATGCGCAAAAAACTTAATGTGCGTGTAATCGCCGCCTGCGATTCTAATTTAAAACGCCTGGCTGATAAAGGGCTGTTCAGCCGCTCTTTGTACGAGCTGGTACTGGATACTACCATCCGCGTTCCGCCCCTGCGCGAACGCAGCAAAGATATTGAAGTTATTGCCGCGCATATTCTGGCGGAAATGTCGGCACAGCACAACCTTTCTCCCAAACGCCTGTCGCCGGAAGCGCTGGAACTTTTAAAAAGCTGCAGCTGGCCGGGCAATATCAAACAATTGCAGGGAGTTATCGAACAGGCCTTCTTCCATACACCCGGCAGCATTATCGAAGCCGAAAACATCAAGCTGCCCGGCGATAAAACACTGGAAAAATCGTGGAAGTACGATAAGGACGCCTTTATTGCGGCGTGGAAATCCTCCGGCGGCAATATCAGTAAACTTGCCGGCATGCTGGACGTCAGCCGCGTAACTTTGTACCGCTACCTTAAAAAATATGATTTAACACCGAAAACCGGTAAAAACAGTTAATGTTTAACGGCAGCAGGCGCTTGCATTTTAATGGCAGGCGTGCGGCTGCCGTTTTGTGTTTTAGCGGCGTTAAGCCGGCAAAAAGTTGCAATTATTTAAAAACTGCGGCGTCTGCACGCCTTTAACAGCATAGCACAATGTGATATAATTATAATGTTATAGAGTGCTTAAAAATAACTGTTGAAAATATACCAGCAAGAGGAGCGGAGCAATGAATAAAAAACTTTTGGCTGCCGTATGTTTGGCAGCGGCAGCAACTTTTAATACTGCTTTGGCAGAAGACTACACCAGCGGCGATGGGCGTTACGCCGAGCCTGATTTTGACCGCCAGATGACGCAGGCAGAAGCTGAAAGCGTTGACGCCGATGGTAAAACGCGCGGCGGCGAAAAAATAGGCGAAGAACAATCAGAACCGATGCCGATTACCATGACGGGCGATTATGCTTCGTACGATTCCGTCAGCGGTGATTTTGTAGCCGAAGGCAACGTAGTAATTACGCAGGGCAACGAAACATTGAAAACCGTGCGCGCCGTAGGCAATATGAAAACCGGCGATGTGTGGCTGAAAGAAGGCGGCACCCTGGTTGAGCCCCAAAGCGTAATGAACGGCGAATGGGCTTATTATAACTTTAATACTAAAACCGGCGAAATAAAAAAGATTGAAGGAAAAGGCGGCAGAGATTTCTTCCGCGCTCCGCACGCTACAATTTACCCGGATAAAATGGTAGTGGACCAGGGCGGCGTTACTACCCGCTGCCCGGCAAAAGAACACTTGCCGTGCCTTTCCATTAAAGCCAAAACTTTTGAAATTTACCCCAAAGAAAAAATGGTAGCGCACGATGTGCAGGTATTTGTTAAAGGCACCCATGTTTATTCGCGTGATACCTGGGTTAACGAACTTGGCGATGAAGGCGCTGCGCGCTTAATGCCTTCTATCGGCTATGATGGCGACGACGATAAAGGTATGTATATCCGCCTGCGCTATGATTATAACTTTGATGAAAATACAGTTTTGCAAGCTGACCTGCCGTATTACAGCAAAGGGCATTTTAAACCGGTTGCTAAAGTAAAACATGACCAGCGCAATTATTATTTAACTTATCAAAGCGGCTGGGAAGAAGAAGACGATGAATGGGTAGATAAAAAGAATGAAATCGGTTTTTATTACAAACCGCATTATTTTATCGACGGTATTCCCGTTACTTACAGGCTGTATGCCCATAGGGGCTTGTGGAAAAATGAAGAAACCGGCATTCAAAGCTGGCATACGGAATACGGTGCATTTTTAAGCCACGACCGTATTTATCTGTTTAACAGCAAAAATACATTTCTTGATTTAACGGTCGGCAAAAAGTGGGTAAATGAAAGCCTTACCGATGAAACAAGAAACACTATGGCATATTATGGCACATTAGGGCAAAGAATAGGCAGCAAATGGTATACCTGGGCTGGTTACTACCGTGAAAAAACAACCAGTAATTTGTATGATTTAGGCCAGCCGGATATGGAGCGCGAACTGCGCAACGGCATCAGTTATAGGCCTGATGACAGAAATACTTTCAGCATTGTAAACCGTTATGATACTGGCAAGCACGAAAATTACGAAACAATTTATACATGGACGCACCGTTTCTGCTGCTGGGCTATTAACTTTGAATACGAGCAGGAGCATTTTGACGGCGGCGACAGACAGTGGACTATCAGATACGAATTCCTGAACTGGTAAGAGGTGAAGCATGGATATTATTAAAACACGTTTTGAAGAACATATCGCTTTGGCGCAGCAAGTAGCCCAAAGCGGTATTTTAGAACAGGTTGCGGACGCTGCGGCAATTATCAAGAAAGCTTTGGCTGGCGGGCACAAGGTGTTGTTTTGCGGCAACGGCGGCAGCGCGGCAGACAGCCAGCATTTGGCGGCAGAGTTCGTCGGGCGCTTCCAAAAAGAGCGCAAGGGCATTGCCGGTATTGCGCTTACCGTTGATACTTCTATTCTAACGGCGGTTGCCAATGATTACGGCTACGACCGCGTGTTCTCCCGCCAGGTGGAAGCCTTGGGGCAGCCGGGCGACGTGCTGGTGGGCATTTCTACCAGCGGCAACAGCAAAAATGTGCTGGCAGCTATTGCCGAAGCTAAAGCCAAAGGCATGCAGTGCATCGGCATGACGGCGCAGGGCGGCGGCAAAATGAAGGACGAATGCGATATTTGCATTGCCATTCCCTGCCCGGTAACGGCGCGCGCACAGGAAATGCACATTTTAATCGGGCACATAATCTGCGAACTGGTGGATGGTGAATAAATTGTCACAACTCAGCTGCACTAATTTTTTGGCGGAAAAAATACAACAATTAAAAATTGCCGTCATCGGCGACGTGATGCTGGACCGCTATTTTTACGGCGAGGTTAAGCGCATTTCGCCGGAAGCGCCGGTGCCTGTTAATAAGGTAACGCGCATTACTTCCGTGCTGGGCGGCGCGGCGAATGTCGCCGCCAACCTGGCGCACCTGGAATGCAAGGTTTATGTTGGCGGCGTTACCGGCGATGATGAAAACCGCCGTTTGCTGGAGGATATGCTTGCGGAAGCCGGTATTGATTACAGCGGATTGATAAAATCGCCCAACCGCTCGACCATTACTAAAATGCGTATTTTGGGCGCTAAACAGCAGATGCTGCGCCTTGATTTTGAAGAAGTTGGCGACCTGTTTGAAGATGAAACGGCACGCCTTTCCCAATGGCTGCAAAATTTAATTGACGCTGGGCTGGACGGTATTGCCGTTTCGGATTACGCCAAAGGCGTATGCTCGCACAACTTTTTGCAGTGGGTAATTAAAACCGCGCAAGCGCATAATATCCCCGTGCTGGTTGACCCGAAAGGCGCGGACTGGACAAAATACAGCGGCTGCGATTTTATTACGCCGAATTTAAAGGAAATGTGCGAAGCTGCGCATGAAACAGTGCCGAACGAGGACGAACCCGTTTTGCGTTTGGCGTGTGCGGCGGCAGGAGAGTACAATATTAAAAACGTGGTTGTAACCCGCAGCGAAAAAGGCATGACGCTGGCAGGGCAGGACGGGCTTGTAATTAACGCCCCGGCAACGGCGCTGGATGTGTTTGACGTTTCCGGCGCGGGCGATACGGTAGCGGCGGCATTGTTGGCAGGCGTTGCCGGAGGGCTGGCGCTTGAAGACTCTGTGTACATGGCAAACCGTGCAGCGGGCATCGTCGTTGGTAAGGTAGGCACTTACCCCGTACACCGGGATGAATTATTAAAAGATTTGCTCAGCGAGCAGCGCAAGGACGGCTACGGCTACCGCACGCTCAGCTGGCAGGAAATTGAATCGCTTGCCAACACCTGGCGCGCCTGCGGCGAAAAAATTGTTTTTACCAACGGCTGTTTCGATATTCTGCACGTTGGGCACGTTTCGTATCTGGAACAGGCGGCGCGGCTGGGCAAGCACCTAATTGTAGGGCTTAACACGGACGCTTCCGTAAAACGTTTAAAAGGCGCAACCCGCCCGCTGAACCACGAGCTTGACCGTGCGCGCGTGCTGGCGGCGTTGGCGTGCGTCGATGCGGTAGTGCTGTTCGGCGAGGATACGCCTACCGAGCTTATAAAAAAAATCCGCCCTGATATTATGGTGAAGGGCGGCGATTATAAACCCGAAGAAGTCGCCGGGCGCGAATACGCCGGCGAAGTACAGATTATAAAATTTGAGGACGGTTATTCTACAACCGGGCTTTTAGAAAAAGTGGCACAGCTTGTAAAGGAGGGCAAATTATGATTATTGTAACCGGCGGCGCTGGCTTTATCGGCAGCAACATCGTTAAAGGGCTTAACGAACGCGGACGCGACGATATCCTCATCGTCGATAACCTTACCAATATGATTAAATTTAAAAACATCCAGGGTTTAAAAGCGCTGGATTATATGGATAAAATTGATTTTGCCGAAGCGCTGAAAGCTGGCAAGTTCAACCATGAAAAGATTGACGTTATTTTCCACGAGGGCGCGTGCAGCGATACCATGGAATACAACGGCAAGTACATGATGCAGAACAATTTTGAATACACCAAAAATTTAATGCACTTTGCCATGGACAGAAAAATCCAGATGATTTACGCTTCATCCGCTTCCACTTACGGCAGCGGCGCGCATGGTTTTACCGAAAAGCCGGAATGCGAGGAAGCGCTGAACGTGTATGCGTTCTCCAAACTGTTTTTTGATAATTACGCCCGCCGTTATTTTGACAGCATGGACAGCCAACTGGTTGGCCTGCGTTATTTTAACGTATACGGACCGCAGGAAAACCACAAAGGCAAAATGGCTTCTATGGTTTTCCAAATGTATAACCAGTGGAAGGCTGAAGGCAAGGTTAAATTGTTTGAAGGCATCGACGGTTACGGCAACGGCGAACAAACCCGCGATTTTATTTATGTTAAAGATGTTGTTAAGGTTAACTTCTTCTTCTGGGATCATCCGGAACTGCGCGGCGTTTACAACTGCGGCACGGGCCACGCGCATACCTTCAACACGCTGGCTAAAGGCGTGCTGAAGCATTTTGGCAGCGGTACGCTGGAATACATTCCGTTCCCGGACGTACTGCGCGGTAAATACCAAAGCTATACCCAGGCGGATACCACCAAACTTTTGGCAGCAGGCTACGACGGCGGCTTTACCGATATCGATGAAGCGGTAGCGGAATACTGCGCACTTTTGGATAAGACCGGCGGTTATTACAAATATGAAGCTTAAAGCAGCGTTTTTTGACCGTGACGGTGTTTTAAACGTCGATAAATCTTACTTATATAAAATTGAAGATTTGGAATGGATTGACGGCGCGAAAGAAGCGCTTGCCTATCTTACCCAAAAAGGCTACACAATTTTTGTGGTTACAAACCAAAGCGGCATAGCCCGCGGGTATTACACCGTTAGTGATATGCAGAAACTGCATAACTACATGGCGCAGCAGGCGGCGGCAGCAGGCGCTAAAATTGAAAAATTTTATTACTGCCCGCATCTGCCAGGCGGCAAGGTGGCGGAGTTCGCTGTAGAGTGCGATTGCCGCAAACCTAAGCCGGGGCTGATTCTGCGCGCCTTTGAAGAATATGATATTGATAAGGACGCCGCCTTTTTAATCGGCGATAAGCCGCGCGACGTGGAATCCGCCGAAGCGGCAGGAATTAAAGGCTGGCTGTTTGAAGGCGGCAATTTACTAAACTTTGTTAAAGAGATTGCGTGAGATGGAATATAAAAATATTTTACTTATTAAAATGAGCTCGCTGGGCGACATCCTGCACTCGCTGCCGTTTGCGGACGCGCTGCGCAGGCGCTTTCCCAAGGCGAAAATAACGTGGCTGGTGCACCCGCAGTTTGCCGGTTTTTTGCCGGACCCGCCCGTTATCGACGAGGTTATTTATTTTGATAAGGTAAAATTTAATAAGATGGGCATTGGCGCTAAGCTGCGCTATTTTAAGGAAATGTGCTCGCTGCTGCATTCCAAACATTTTGATTTGGTGATTGATTTGCAGGGGCTGTTTAAAAGCGCCGTGCTGGCGGCAATCAGCGGCTGCAATAACCGCATTGGTTACTGCGAAATGCGCGAGGGCAGCAAGTTCATCAGCCGCCCTATTACCGGCGCGCACAGCAAGGACCATGTTATCGAACGTTATTTGGACGTGGCGCGCTATCTCGGCGCAGAAGTTAACGAAATTCATTTTCCGCTGCCGGATTTAACAAAAGAAAGCAAAGCTGTGGCTGAAAAGCTGCAAAAGCAGGGGCTAAAAGGCGATTACGTTGTAATGGTGCCAGGCGCGCGCTGGGAAACCAAGGTGTGGCCGCCGGAAAATTACGCCAAGTTGGCGCAGATGATTATCGGCGGTGGCACCAGCGTTGTGCTGGCAGGCGGGTCTGACGATGCGCCGAAAGGCGAAGAAATTGTTAAAGGCTGCCGGTCGGATAAGCTGATTAACTTAATCGGCCAGACGTCGCTGCGCGAACTGGCGGCGCTGATAAAAGGCAGCGTGTTTTACATCAGCGGCGATACCGGGCCGCTCCACTTCGCAGCGGCGCTGAAAAAGCCGCTTATCGCCATGTACGGGCCAACCAAAGCTGATAGAACAGGCCCTTACGGCAGCAAAAACAGCACGGTTATCATCAGCCCAGCCAAATGCGCGGGCTGTTTAAAAAAGCATTGCAGCAACTGGCATTGCATGTACGATATTACGCCGGAAACGGTGTTTGGGCATTATAGCAAAAAGCGTGGTGAGTTAAATGGTTGAATTAAACGGCAAAAAAATAATGGTAACATTTTTAATGCACCTTGGCGATTTGACGCTGACGACGCCGTTTATCCACGCACTGCGCAAAGCAGCGCCGGACAGCCATATTGCCATGTTGGTGGACGAAAAACTAAAAGACGTAGTGCTTTTTAACCCATATCTTGATGAAGTAATTACGATAGATAAAAAAGGGCGCGACAACAGCATTTTGGCGCTAATCGCCTGCGCGCGCCAGTTAAGCAAGCATAAATTCGATGTGCTGATAAACCTGCACCCTAACGAAAGGTGCTCCTTTATCGACGCGCTGACCAGCGTTAAGCTGCGCACTGGTACCACGCATACAATTTTTAAGTGGCGTTGGGACGTTTTTACGCCGCTGGACCGCACCATGCACGCGGCGGATATGTACCTTGACGTGCTGAAGCAGCTTGGCATAAAGGATTTAACGAACAATGGGCTGGAAATTTTTCCGGGCGAGCGCCATATTAAAGAAGCCGAAGATTTTTGGCAGGCGCACGGCGTAACAGATGAAGATAAGCTGATTGGCTTTAACATCGGCAGTGCTGTTGTTACTAAGCGCTGGGCGCCGGAACGCTTTGCCGAAGTAGCAGACCATTTTGCTGGCAGCGGCTATAAAGTAGTATATTTTGGCGGCGCTATGGACGAGGAAATGGTACAGGAAGCCGTAAGCCACATGAAAACTATGCCTGTTATCGCAACCGGCGCGTTCGGTATCGGCGGGCTGGCGGCGGCAATGCGCAGGTGCAGCCTGATTATTACTAACGACAGCGGGCCGATGCACGTCGCCATCAGCCAAAAAGTGCCTATTGTGGCAATGTACGGGCCAAGTAACCCCAAACTGTATGGGCCTTATACCAAGGACGCCGTTATCGTAACGGCACAGCCGCCGTGCCTGGGCTGCGCAGGCGGCATGAAACACAAATGCGGCGATATGCAGTGCATGACGCGCCTTACCGTGGCGCAGGTCATCGAAGCAGCAGAGAAGATGTTGGGAAGGAGATAGAGAAATGTTTAAAAAGATAATTTTAAAAAATTTTCGTGGCTTTAAAAATTTTGAATCTCCTCTTACTCCAATAACTATTTTTGGCGGAAAAAACAATTCCGGTAAATCAAGTCTTTTAGAAGCGATTTTATTTGTTTTTTCGCATCATGACCCTAATTGTTTCTTTCAAATGAATTTTTTAAGACATATGAATGATCAGCCGTTGTTTACTCCGGAACGCTTATGGGAACCTTTGTTTTATAATTTTGATACTAATCAAAAATTAAGTATAATTTTGGAAAATAACGATACAGTTAATAATGAATTGGTGCTGCAAAAAAATCTTACCACTTCGTCTAATAATGAAAGTAATGTTAATGATGTAAAAAATACGTTTATACAAACTGGAACAGCCATTTTTAATTATCCTTTGCAGTTTACTTATCAATCAGAAAATATTGTGGAATCCGGCAATTATAATATTTTTAATAATGCTGTAAATATTAATTATACATCTAAAAATGAAAAAAATACTGCTAAATTTAAAATTGTGCTTATATTTAAACCGGAAACAATGATGTCTGCAAATTTATTGGCCCAATGGTTTGGTCAATTAGTTTTAAATGATAAAAAAGAATTGATTATAAAAGCATTGCAGGTATTTGACAAAAATATAATTGATGTTCAAACTATAGTAAAAGGTGCTTTTGGTTATTTATATGTAAGTTTTGCCGATGGCAGAAAAATGCCGTTATCCTATATGGGTGATGGCATTAACAGAATGTTAAACATGCTGCTTGGTATTATGTCTGCTCCTGATGGAGTTGTCCTTATTGATGAAATGGAAAATGGCTTTCATTACAGTATGTACCAAAAAATATGGGAAATTTTAAGCAAGGCAGCAGTTGAAAATAACTGTCAGCTTATCATAAATACACATAGTTGGGATTTGCTAAATGGTGCTGTACAAGGACTAGAAAATAACAACTTGGCAGATAAATTATCCTATGTGCGCCTTGATAATCAAAATAATATTATAAAGGCACATATTTTTGATAGCAGTTTAATAGAATTCGCTGTTAAGAGCGAAATGGAGGTAAGGTAATGAAAAAGGATTCATTACATGGAATGCCTGCATTATTATTGTGTGAAGGTATAGATGAGAAAAATTTTTTGATTTCTTATATAAATTATTTATTAACTATTGATTCTGTTTTTGATAATATAGAAATTTTGAATTACGGCGGTATTAAAGATTTAAATAATTATTTAAAGACCATTTCTCAACAAGATAAATTTGAAAATGTGAAAGCAATAGCTATTATACGTGATGGAGAAACTAACTGGAGCGCCGCAGTGCAAAGCTTAGAAAATAGTATTAATAATACTGGAATAAATAAAAACTTATTTAGTGACATGCCATATTATCTTTTTCCCATGCAGGATGATGATGGTAATTGGCAAAATGGTACGCTTGAAGATTTGTGTTTAAGCATTTTAAATTTGGATAGCAATGATGCTTTTGAAAATGAAAATACTGTTCGATTAAGCAATTTATACATTGAAAATTTAGAATATGTTAATACTGACAGATTCCCACGACGTCATAAAAATTTACTGCATGCCTATTTTTCGGGAACTGATAATTTTGTTGATTTAAAAATAGGAGAAGCTGCAAAAGCGGGAGCATTTAATTGGTAAAGTGAAAATTTAAATGGTTTAAAAAACTTTTTAAAGATACTTGCACGATGTTGAATTCAATAAATTATAAATATAAACAAAGTGGTTAAATAATGTCAATAAAATGCAAGATAAATATCTATTAAAAATTTATAAATACATTTAAAATCTATTACTATTATAGTATAATAGTAAATTATAGGCGATCGTTTGAGGTGATACAAGTGCAATCGGATAATGAAATGGTTTTACAAAAAATTGAATATAATTATTTGCTGGACAATAAAGAAGAAAGCATGCATATAGCATTTAATGTTAATGATGCTTTTTTTATGCAAATGGGTGTTGCTATTGTATCTATACTTGAAAATAATCCTAATATGAAGTTTTCTTTTCATGTTTTTGTAGATAGTTATCAAGATGATGATATGACAAGATTGCAAACTATTGCAAAGAACTACAATCAAGAGATTGTAGTTTATGTCATGAATATGAAACTTTTAGAAGGATTCCATATAAAGGTAAAAAGATTTTCGAGAGTTACTTATCTCCGTTTACTTATGCCTAAGGTTTTGAATGAACTTGGAATAAGAAAATATTTGTATATGGATGCTGATATGATAGGATTAGGAGATTTTAGTGTTTTCAAAAATATAGATTTACAGAATTATGCTTTTGCAGCAGTTTCTGATGTGCCTGAAGCAGTTGAATACCGTGTTAATTTCTTGAAATTAAAAAATCATAAATATTTTAATGATGGATTAATGTGGATAGATATACAAAAATGGAATGAACAACAAATAACCGAAAAATGTTTTAAATATAAAGGTGCAGATCCTTCTATGT
>DXVZ01000087.1:2304-2866 GCA_019417125.1 Phascolarctobacterium sp. | reverse complement strand
ACTACTTGTTAGATTCGAACAAGTAAGTAAACCCCAACATTTATTATAGAACCTTTTTTACGAAAATACCCTCCGGACTCAAAAGTCCGAAGGGTATTTTATAGCATTTTATTAGTATATTTAACGTATTTGACGATGATAGTGCGTGTGCAGGAGATTATGTGCTTTTTCTCCAAGCGGTTTGCCAAGCCAAGTATCATAAAGTTCGATTATTTCAGGGTTTTCGTGCGATTTTCGTAACTCATTAGCCCTGTCACAATCAAAGAGTCCCTTTCTCCGCAGCTGCCTGATTTCCGCGTTGACGGGCACTGGCTGCCCGCCGCCGCCGATGCAGCCGCCGGGGCACGCCATAACTTCTATAAACTGATAATCAGCTTCGCCGCTCTTAATCCGTTCCAGCATTTCCATGGCGGATTTAAGCGTATGCACAACGGCAATTTTTATTTTTTTGCCGGCGATTTCTATTTCAGCTTCGCGCGTATGTTCCATACCTCGCACTTCCACGTAATCGACGCGCGGCAGGCTCTCTCCCGCCATCACGTCCGCCACCGTACGCAGCGCA
>DXVZ01000087.1:0-2294 GCA_019417125.1 Phascolarctobacterium sp. | reverse complement strand
TTTCGGTACTACCGGCGGCTTCCATAACGCCGCCGGTAGTACCGAAAATTACGCCGGCGCCGCTGCCGGTACCAAGCGGGGAATCGAACTGTTCTTCCGGCAGGTTTTTAAAGTCGATGCCGGCTTCGCGTATCATACGCCCCAGTTCGCGCGTAGTAATTACAATATCCACATCGCGGTAACCGGAGGCGCACATTTCCGGCCTTGCGGCTTCCGCTTTTTTAGCCGTACAGGGCATTACGGAAACGCTGACGATTTTAGCCGGATCGATGCCAGCTTTGTGCGGATAATAGGTTTTGGCAACCGCGCCAAACATTTGCTGCGGCGATTTTGCCGTAGAAAGATGATCCAAAAGTTCCGGATATTTAAGTTCTATCATATTGACCCATCCGGGGCTGCACGAGGTTATCATCGGCAGCTTGCCGCCGTTTTGCAGGCGGTCCAAAAATTCGTAGCCTTCTTCCATAATAGTAAGGTCGGCGGAAAAATCGGTATCAAAAACTTTATCAAAGCCAAGGCGGCGCAGCGCCGCAACCATTTTTCCGGTTAAAATAGTGCCTGGCTCCATGCCAACTTCTTCGCCGATAGCGACACGCACGGACGGAGCCGTCTGCACGATAACGATTTTATCAGGGTCGTTGATGGCGTCCCAAATTTTTTCGGTGTCATCGCGTTCGACAATAGCGCCGGTGGGGCACACGCTGGCGCACTGGCCGCAGTAGCTGCAAGCAACGTTGCCAAGGTCCTGCTCAAACGCGGTAGAAACAATAGTATCAAAACCGCGGTTGGCAAAGCTGTATACGTTCATGCCCTGAATATCGCGGCAGATACGGATGCAGCGCCCGCAAAGAATACATTTTTCCTGGTCGCGCACCAGGCACGGGTTGCTGCCGTCAATGGTGTGGGCTTTGCGCGCGCCGCCTTCAAAGCGGATTTTGCGCAGGCCAAGGTCAGCGGCAATTTTTTGCAGTTCACAGTCGCCGCTCTTTTGACAGGACAGGCAATCTTTAGGGTGGTTTGCCAGCAGCAGCTCCACCACCATTTTGCGCGCCGCCCTTACTTTGGGCGTATTGGTTTTAACTACCATGCCTTCGGCAACCGGATAAACACAGGAAGCAACAAGGCTTCTCGCACCGCTGGCTTCTACCACGCACAGGCGGCAGGCGCCTTCCGGCGCAAGCTCAGGGTGGTAGCACAAAGTAGGAATGTAGATGCCGGCATTGCGCGCGGCTTCTAATATAGTAGCGTTTTTAGGGGCCTGTACAGTTTGCCCATTGATTGTCAAGGTAACCATTTCCATTTTTCTGCCCCCTTATCCCTTAACTATTGCCTTAAACGGGCAGGCTGCCATGCAGGCGCCGCATTTAATGCATTTGGTTGTATCAATAACATGCTGCGTACGCGGCTGTCCGCTGATAGCCTGTACCGGGCACTGGCGGGCACACAAACCGCAGCCTTTGCATTTATCAGTAATCTGGTATGTGGCAAGTTTTTCACAAACGCCTGCCGGGCAGCGTTTTTCTTTAATATGCGCTTCATATTCGTCGCGGAAATATTTTAGCGTGCTTAATACAGGGTTCGGAGCCGTCTGTCCCAAGCCGCACAGCGCGGTTTCTTTAATATTGGCGGCAAGCTCTTCCAAAAGCTCAATATCGCCTTCGCGCCCCTGACCTTCCGTAATGCGGGTTAAAATTTCCAGCATACGCTTGGTGCCTTCACGGCAGGGCGTACATTTGCCGCAGGATTCAGACTGCGTAAAATTAAGGAAGAATTTGGCAACGTCAACCATGCATGTGTCCTCGTCCATAACGACGAGGCCGCCGCTGCCCATCATCGCGCCGACAGAAATCAGCGAATCGTAATCAACCGACAAATCAAGCATGGATTCCGGCAGACAGCCGCCGGACGGACCGCCAATCTGCACGGCTTTAAATTTTTTGCCGCCCGTAATACCGCCGCCGATATCGAAAATAATCTCACGCATGGTAATGCCCATCGGCACTTCGGCAAGGCCGGTGTTGTTAATTTTACCAGTAAGTGCAAAAACTTTAGTGCCTTTGGATTTTTCCGTACCGAAGCCGCAGTACCAATCAGCACCGTTGGTGATGATGGATGCCACGTTGGCAAAAGTTTCTACGTTATTAATATTGGTAGGTTTGCCCCACAAACCCGAAACTGCCGGGAACGGCGGGCGCGGGCGCGGCATGCCGCGGCCTCCTTCGATGGAAGCCATCAGCGCAGTTTCTTCGCCGCAGACGAAAGCACCGGCGCCTTCTTTAATATGAATTTTAAAA
>DXVZ01000086.1 GCA_019417125.1 Phascolarctobacterium sp. | reverse complement strand
CCACAGCCTGCTGAAAAGCGGCGCGCAGCTGGTCGACCGCCCGGAGGACATACTGGAAAGCTTGAAAATGGCAAGGCTGCCCAAGCAGGTTTCGCTGTTTGAAAATAAAGACGATGAGCTTGACGTGAATGCGAAAGCGTTGTTAAAAATATTAAGTTTTGAACCGCTTTCTCTGGAAGAAATACTTGAAAAAAGCGGCCTTGGGCTGGCGGAAGCCGGCATGGGGCTTTTAGATTTGGAGATGCGCGGCAGGGTGGCGCAAACCGCCGGCCGCAGTTATTACCTGCTTTAGGAGGACGTTTGATGGCTACTAAAAACTTAGTGATTGTAGAATCTCCCGCCAAATCAAAAACCATCGAAAAATTTTTGGGGCGCAATTATACGGTCCGTGCTTCCATGGGTCATCTGCGCGATTTGCCGAAAAGCATTTTCGGCGTGGATATTGAAAACGGCTTTGCGCCGAAATACATCAATATCCGCGGCAAGGGCGAACTGATTAAGGAATTGAAAACAGCGGCTAAAAAAGCCGATAAAGTTTATATCGCAACTGACCCGGACCGCGAGGGCGAAGCTATCGGGTGGCATTTGGCCTATATTTTGGGGCTGGACCCGGAAAGCGACTGCCGCATCGAGTTTCACGAAATCACGCCGGGCGCGGTTAAAGAAGCGCTGAAACACCCGCGCAAGATTGACCTTGACATGGTGGACGCGCAGCAGACCCGCCGCATTATCGACCGCATTGTGGGCTATCAGTTAAGCCCGCTGTTGTGGCGTAAAATCCGCAAGGGGCTCAGCGCCGGGCGCGTGCAGACGGTGGCGGTAAAAATCATCTGCGACAGGGAAAAAGAAATTGCCAACTTTGTGCCGCAGGAATACTGGACGATTACGGCGCGCCTGCGTGAAAACGACAAAGCGCCGATTTTTGACGCAGACGTTGTAAAATACAACGGACAAAAATTAGAGATTAACAACGCCGAAGAAGCGGCGAAAGTGGAAGAAGCCTTAAAAGCGGCGGCTTACGTTGTGGAAAAAGCCGATAAGAAAGAACGCAAGCGCAACCCGCTGCCGCCGTATACCACCAGCAGCTTGCAGCAGGACGCTGTAAGGAAACTGAACTTTTCGACCAAAAAGACGATGATGCTGGCGCAGCAGCTTTATGAAGGCGTAAACGTGGGCAAGGGCGGCGCTGTGGGCCTTATTACTTATATGAGGACGGACTCCGTGCGCCTTTCGGACGTGGCGACTGCAGAACTGCGCAGCTATATTGGCAGCACCTACGGCGCGGAATATGTGCCGCACGCCGTTAACGTGTACAGCAGCAAAAAGAACGCGCAGGACGCGCATGAGGCTATCCGACCGACATCTGTGGAACGCACGCCGGAAGCGGTGGCGCAGTACCTTACCAAAGACCAGCTGAAGCTTTATACGCTGATTTGGAAGCGCACTGTTGCCTGCCAGATGAAAGCGGCGCTGTATGACGTAACGACGCTCTTAATCGGCGCGGCGAGTTACCAGCTGCGCGAAGGCGGCGCTGTACTTAAATTTGACGGCTTTTTAAAATTAAGCGATAAAAAAGAACTGGCAAGCGAAAAGGAAAAAGAAGTGCCGTACCTGCCCGAACAGACCGCGCTGAAGCTGCATAAGCTGATGCCGGCAGAACAGCATTTTACCGAGCCGCCCCCGCATTTTACCGAGGCGACGCTGGTTAAAGAGCTTGAAGAAAAAGGCATCGGGCGCCCGAGTACCTATTCGCCGACCATTCAGACAATTTTGGAGCGCGGCTATATTGTTAAAGACGGCAAAAAGCTTGTTTCTACGGAACTGGGCGAGCTTATCGTCAATATGCTGACTACGTATTTTAAAGACATCATCAACATTCCGTTTACGGCGCATTTGGAAACGGAACTTGACGAAATTGCCGAGCACGAAGCGAACAAAGAAACCGTGCTGGAAAACTTTTACAAGCCATTCTCGCACCTGTTGGAAAAAGCCGATAAGGAAATTGAAACAGTGGAAGCGCCGGTGGAAGTAAGCGACGTTAAGTGCGAAAAATGCGGCCGCATGATGGTTTACAAACAGGGGCGTTTCGGCAAGTTTTTGGCGTGCCCGGGCTTTCCGGAATGCCGCAATACCAAGCCGATATTGAAAAAAATCGGCGTTAAGTGCCCGGAATGCGGCGGCGATATTATCGAGCGCAGAACCAAAACACGCAAGGTGTTCTACGGCTGTTCCAACTATCCGGACTGCAAATTTACCTCGTGGGATAAGCCGACGGAGCAGCGCTGCCCCAAATGCGGCCATGTGCTGTTTGAAAGGACCGACCGCAGCGGCAGCACCAAACTGTTCTGCACTAACGAGGCGTGCGAGGACGCCGTAAAAACGTATAAAGGAAAGGCGGCTGCCAATGCAAAAAGTAAATAAGCCGGTGCACGTTATCGGCGCGGGGCTGGCGGGCTGCGAAGCGGCGTGGCAGCTGGCAGAGCGCGGCGTGCCCGTAATACTGTACGAAAAAAGGACGCTTAAATCGGACGCGGCGCATAAAACGGATAAATTTGCCGAGCTTGTGTGCAGCAATTCGCTGCGCGCCGGCAATATCGAAAACGCAGTGGGGCTGTTAAAAGAAGAAATGCGCATGCTTAATTCGGTAATTATGGCTTGCGCCGATGAACATAAAGTACCGGCTGGCGGCGCATTGGCGGTGGACCGCGAAGGTTTTGCCGAAGCCGTTACGCAAAAGATAAAAAATCACCCGCTGATTACCGTTAAAAACGAAGAAGTAACAAGCATTACTGCTTTGGACGGCGTGGTAATTACCGCCAGCGGCCCGCTGACGGACGGCGCATTAGCGAAAGAAATTGCGCAGCTGGCAGGCGAAGGTTATTTTCACTTTTTTGACGCTGCGGCGCCGATAGTAACAGCGGATTCGCTGGATTACAGCAAGGTTTACCGCGCCTCGCGCTATGATAAGGGCGATGCAGATTACCTGAACTGTCCGTTTGAAACCAAAGAAGAATACCTTGCCTTTTGGCAGGCACTGCGCACGGCAGAGCTGGCGCCGGTAAAAGACTTTGAAAAAGAAGTGTTTTTTGAAGCCTGCATGCCGATTGAAGAAATGGCACGGCGAGGCGAGGATACTATGCGCTTCGGCCCGCTGAAACCGGTAGGGCTGGTAGATAAACGCACCGGCAAAGAGGCGTATGCCGTTGTGCAGCTTAGGCAGGACGATGCGGCGGCATCTCTGTACAACATCGTCGGTTTCCAAACACATCTTAAATGGGGCGAGCAAAAACGTGTTTTCGGCATGATACCGGGGCTGGAAAAAGCGGAATTTGTCCGCTACGGCGTAATGCATAAAAATACCTATATCAATTCGCCCAAACTGCTGAACGCGGATTTTAGCCTGCGCAGTGAGCCGCGCCTGTATTTTGCAGGGCAGTTTACCGGTGTGGAAGGCTATGTGGAATCGGCGGCTTCCGGGCTGATGGCAGGCATACATGCCGCGCGTAAAGTGCTGGGGCAGCAGCCGGTTGATTTTCCGCCCGAAACGGCGCACGGGGCGCTGGCGCATTACATCAGCAGTCCTGATATTAAGAATTTCCAGCCTATGAATGTTAACTTTGGGCTGATACCGCCCCTGGGCAAGCGCGTGCGCGGCAAAAAGTTTAAAAACGCCATGCTGGCGGAGCGTGCGCTGGATGCTTTGGCACAGGTGCAGCAGCAATTAAATAACGAGGCGTAAAAAAGCAGCGACGCAGAACCGCTGCTTTTTTGGGTTCTTTGTCAAATCTTGGGGGATGTATGAAAATATAATCTAACAAGTTCTTCT
>DXVZ01000085.1 GCA_019417125.1 Phascolarctobacterium sp. | reverse complement strand
CTTTTAATTTTGTTATTAATTATTGCTCTAAAAATAATTTAAATACTGATATAGAACGAAGTAATATAAATTCTGTAATTAATAAATTACAACAAATTCAAAATAATAATATTGGTATAATAGATTTATCTCCACAATTAGACATTGCACAAGTAACAGAAATTTTTATTCGTATAAACTCTAAAGGCGTAGTTTTATCTCAATCAGATTTTGCAATGTCTAAAATATCAGCTGATGAACAGTTTGGTGGAAATGAAATAAGAAAAATTATTGATTATTTTTGTCATTTAATGCAAAAACCAGAAGATTTGAGTTCTGTATGCGATTGTGATGCTAAGTTTGTGCAATCGGAATATTTTCAAAAAATAAAATGGATTGTTAATGAAAATGAAGATATATTCATGCCTGATTATACTGATGTGCTTAGAGTAGCTTTTACGTTTAAGTTTTTGCGTGGACGTATCTCTGACTTGGTAAGTTTATTGTCAGGACGTGATTTTATTACTAGAGAATATAGAGAAACTATTGCTGAAGAATCTTTTAATAAATTAAAAGAAGGTGTTTTGGAATTTGTAAATCAAACAAATTTCCAAAGATACTTAATGATAATAAAATCTATAGGTATAATTTCGCCGTCTTTGATTCGTTCTCAAAATGTTTTAAATTTTGGGTATGCGCTTTATCTTTTATTAAAAAATAAAGGAACTGATGCAGCAATAATTGAAAAAATTGTTAGAAAATGGATTTTACTTTGTGTTTTGACAGGAAGATATTCCGGTTCTCCGGAATCTATGTTTGATTATGATATTAAACGTTTTTATAATAACGATCCTATGACTATACTAGAGCATACTGAGGCAGGTGAATTATCGGAAGCTTTTTGGAATAATATACTGGTTACAAAGCTGGAAACATCTGTTGCAAGTAGCCCAATGTTTCATGTGTTTTTAATGGCTCAAATTAAAGAGAAAAACCAAGGATTTTTATCAGAACACATAGATGTACAATCTCTTATTGAACAACGTGGAGATATTCATCATATTTTCCCGAAAAAATATTTGCAAAAAAATGGTATTAATGAACGCGGTCGTTATAACCAGATTGCCAATTATGTTTATACCCAGTCAGAAATTAATATAAAGATAAAAGATCAAGCGCCAAAAGATTATATGAATAAGGTAAAAGAGCAATGTGAAGGTAAAATGAATGGTTACGGTGGAATTAATAGCATTGAAAAATTAGAAAATAATATGAAGGATAATTGCATACCGAAAGAAATATTTGATATGGATTATTCTAATTATGATGAATTTTTGAATAAACGTAGAATTATGATGGCAAAAAAGATTAGAGATTTTTATAATAGCTTAAAATAAAATAAATAACTCCCGTTTAAAGATTTGTACTTTGATTACGGGAGTTTTTTATTTTACAGTGCTGTGCTTTTGAAAGGCAGCGTAAATCCGGCAGTGGCGATGCCTTCCAGCCGCAGCAAGGCAAGCTTTTTAGCAAGTCCGCCCGCGTAGCCGGTTAAACTGCCGTTTGTGCCAAGTACGCGGTGGCAGGGAACAATTATGCTGATGGGGTTTCGCCCAACGGCGCCGCCAACTGCCTGAGCAGACATGGAATTTTTGTGCAGCGCGGCGCAAATCTGTTGTGCCAGGTCTTTATAGGTTGCGGTTGTGCCGTAGGGTATTTTTAACAGCAGCGCCCACACCGCCTGCTGAAAGGCGCTGCCACGCAAGTTCAGCGGCGGTGTAAAATCCGGCTGCCTGCCGCTAAAGTAAATATCCAGCCAGCGTTTGGCTTCTTCAAAAACGGGCAGGTTTTTATTTTCGGCGTTATCCGCCAGCCCTGCGGCAAAATATTTCTGCCCGTCAAACCACAGCCCGGTAAGGTTTTGCCCGTCGCTTGCCATGGTAATGCCGCCAAGGGGCGATTGGTAAACATCGGTGTACAGCATAGCCGCTGCCTTAAAAGTAAATTTCAGCTTCGGCAAACAGGGCTGCTTTACCGCTTAAATAGCAGCGCCCGTTTTGCAGGCGTGCATAAATGGTGCCGCCGCGGCGTGATGCCTGATAAGCAGTGAGCGTATTTTTGCCAAGCGCAGCCTGCCAGTAGGGCAGAACATGGCAGTGACCGCTGCCGCAGACAGGGTCTTCGGCAACATTCAGCTTAGGTGCAAACGAGCGGGAGACGCAGTCAAAATCTTTGCCGGGCGCGGTAACATTTACCAGAAGCCCTTCCAGTTCTTTGAGTTTGGCAAAGTCAGGGCACATGCTGCGCACGGTATCTTCGTTTTCAAAAATGCAGACGAGGTCGCGTGCAATGAAGGCTTTCAGCGGGCTTGCTCCCAGTGCCTTCGCCATGGCGTCCGTAACAGCGGTTTCTTTTAATTCATAAGCGGGAAAGTCCATTTCAAATAAATCGCCGTTTTTGTCAACAGTCAGCACGCCGCTCATGGTGTTAAATTCAACATGGGTGGATGACGGTTCTATAAAGCGTGTAATAACATAAGCCGTTGCCAATGTGGCGTGGCCGCACAGGTCAATTTCGCCGCCGGGGGTAAACCAGCGCAGGCGGTAGCGGCCGTCTTTTTCTGGTACGGCAAATGCGGTTTCCGAAAGATTATTTTCCATGGCAATGCTCTGCAAGACGCTGTCTTCCGGCCAGGTGCCAGGCAGGCAGACAGCGGCCGGATTGCCGGCAAAAACTTTATCGGTAAAAGCGTCAACAATATATTGTTTCATAAAATTTCTCCTTTTAATTTTGCTTTTTATAAAAACCTGCCGGTGATGCTGGCGGGCGAGGACTTTATTTGGGCGGGAGTGCCTGCGGCAACAATGGTGCCGCCTTCTTCGCCGCCGCCAGGGCCCATGTCGATGATGTAATCAGCGTTGCGGATAACGTCAAGGTCGTGTTCGATGACGATAACAGTTGCACCGCTGTCAATCAGCGTTTGGAATACGCCCAGCAGTGTGCGCACGTCCAAGGGGTGCAGCCCGATAGTCGGTTCATCGAAAATAAAAACGGCGTCGCTTTGGCTTTTGCCCATTTCGCTGGCAAGCTTTAAGCGCTGCGCTTCGCCGCCAGACAGGCTGGGCGTTTCTTCGCCAAGCGTAAGGTAGCCGAGCCCCAAATCCTGCAAAACCTGTAAGCGCTGGCGCACTAATTTTAAGTCCGCACAGGCGGTAAGGGCTGTGGTTACGTCCATGTCCATCAAAGCTGGCAGGGAATACGCTGCGCCCTGTGAGTTGGTGTATTTTACTTTGTCTGCGTCTTTGCCGTAGCGGCTGCCGCGGCAGTCCGGGCAGGGTATCTGCACGTCCGGCAAAAACTGCACGTCAAGGTTAATTACGCCCGTGCCGTCGCAGGTGGGGCAGCGCAGTTTGCCGGTGTTGTACGAAAAATCGCCCGCCTTAAAGCCGCGTTCTTTCGCTTCCGCTGTTTTGGCGTAAATTTTGCGCAGTTCGTCGTGCACGTTGGCATAGGTGGCAACGGTGGAGCGCACGTTAATGCCTATCGGCGTGGCATCAATAAGCTTTACGCTGCGGATTCCGTCTGCCTGTGCCGCAAGTACGTGCTGCGGCAGCTTTTGCCTGTTTATGGCGGCGCTTAACCCCGGCACAAGGCTTTCTAAAATCAGCGTGGTTTTGCCGCTGCCGCTGACGCCGGTAACGGCGGTGAGCCTGCCTTTGGGTATATCAACCGTGAGCGGTTTAACGGTGTGGATAGCGCCGGTTTCCAGGTGGATGCGCCCTTCGTCAAACATTGTATCTATTGGTGCCTGCGTGCGGATAACGCTGTCCGCTTCTTTTAAAAACGGGCCGATGTGTGAGGCGGGGCTTTCGGCAACGTCCGCCAGCGTGCCTTCGGCGATAACGTGCCCGCCGTTTGCGCCTGCTTCGGGACCCATCTCAATCAGCCAGTCGGCAGCTTTTAAAATCTGCGTGTCGTGGTCAACCAGTATTACAGAGTTGCCGTCGGCGATTAAATCGTGCATTACGCCGGTAAGCCCTACAATGTTGGAGGGATGCAGGCCGATAGAAGGCTCGTCCAGCACATACAGCACGCCGGTAGTGCGGTTGCGCACTGCGCGTGCCAGCTGCATACGCTGGCGTTCACCGGTGGAGAGGGTACTGCTGGCGCGGTCAAGCGTTAAGTAGCCCAGCCCTAAATCCATCAGCCTTTTGGCAACGCTTTGGAAACTTTCGCAGATGCTCTGCGCCATAGTCCGCATGGCTTCCGGCAGTGATTCGGGCACGCCTGCCACCCATTTAACAAGTTCCGTCAGGGTCATTTGGCAGGCTTTGTCCAACCCGATTCCGCGCAGGCGCGGCGCACGTGCGGCGTCCGAAAGGCGCGTGCCGTGGCAGTCGGGGCAGGTTTCCTGCTTTAAAAATTTTTCCACCCGCTTCATGCCTTTTTCGTCCTTAACTTTGGCAAGCGCGTTTTTAACGGTGTAAACGGCGTTGTAATAGGTAAAATCAAGTTCGCCAGCCTGGTTGCTGTTTTTGGCTTTGTAAAAAATGTGGCGTTTTTCAGCCGGGCCGTGGTAAACTATTTCCTTTTCTTCCGGCGTTAAATCGCGGAAGGGCACGTCGGTGCGTACGCCCATGGCGCGGCACACGTCCGTCATCAGCGACCACATCAGCGTGTTCCATGGTGCAACGGCGCCTTCGTCAATGCTAAGGCTGTCGTCCGGCACAAGGGTTGCAAGGTCAACATCGCGCACAAGCCCTGTGCCGTCGCAGGTGCGGCAGGCGCCCTGGCTGTTAAACGCCAGTTCTTCCGCACCGGGTGCGTAAAATTCTGCGCCGCACTCAGGGCAGGTAATTTTCTGTTCGGCGGCAACAGCAAGCGTCGGCGGCACATAGTGCCCGTTGGGGCAGCGGTGGCTCGCCAGGCGCGAGAACATTAAACGCAGGCTGTTTAAAAGTTCCGTGCCTGTGCCGAAGGTACTGCGTATGCCCGGAACGCCTGGGCGCTGGTGCAGTGCCAGCGCGGCGGGTACGTACAAAACTTCGTCCACCTGCGCTTTGGCGGCCTGTGTCATACGGCGGCGGGTGTAGGTGCTCAGTGCTTCCAAATAACGGCGCGAGCCTTCGGCATACAAAACGCCCAGCGCCAGTGATGATTTGCCGCTGCCTGATACGCCTGCAATGCCGACAATTTTATTCAGCGGCACATCGACGCTGACGTTTTTTAGGTTATGCACGCGCGCGCCGCGGATTTTAATTTTATCTACCATAATAACGCTTCTTTCTGCTTAAACAAAAAGCGGCGCATGGAAATGCCATGAGCCGCCTGTAAGCGTAAATTATTTGTTAATTTGTCCGTCTACGCCTTTAACGAACCAGTCAAAGGAAAGCAGTTCCTGGTCGGACATAACTTTGCCAGCAGGTACGCGTTCTGCGCCGCTCTGGTCATACAGCGGGCCGCTGAATACAACCAGCTTGCCGTCGATGATGTTCTGCTTGGCAGCATCGGCAAGTTTTTTGGTTTCTTCGGTTACAGCCGGGCCGTAGGGGGCAATATCAACAACTTTATCTTTCATGCTGCCCCAGTAAGCGGAAGATTTCCAGGTGCCTGCCTGTACTTCTTTGATGGTTTTTTCATAGAACGGGCCCCAGTTCCAAATAGCGGCGGTCAGCGAAGCTTTCGGCGCGCTGGCAGACATATCTACATTATAGCCAATGCCGTAAACGCCGCGTTCTTCGGCAGCCTGCTGCGGGCCGGGGGTGTTTTGGTGCTGGGCGATAACGTCCGCACCGGCGTCAATCAAAGTCAGGGCAGCCTGTTTTTCGGTTGCCGGGTTGTACCAGGTGTTGGTCCACAAAACTTTAACTTTAGCGTCTGGGTTTACGCTCTGTACGCCCAGGGTAAAGGCGTTAATGGCGCGGATAACTTCCGGAATCGGGAACGCTGCTACAAAACCGATGGTGTTGGTTTTAGTAGTTTTGCCTGCTACAATGCCGGTAACATAGCGCGCTTCGTACATGCGGCCAAAGTAAGTGCCGACGTTGGGCGCTGTTTTAAAGCCGGAGCAGTGTAAAAAGGTAATATCCGGAAATTTTTTGGCTACATTAATGGTAGGGTCCATATAGCCGAAGCTGGTGGTAAAGATGATTTTGTTGCCCTGCGCTGCCAGTTGGTTAATAACGCGTTCGGAGTCCGCTCCTTCCGGTACGGATTCCATAAAGGAAGTTTCAACGTCCGGCATGTTTTTGGCAACGTACTGGCGGCCAAGCTCGTGTGACATTGAGTAGCCGCCGTCTTTGGCAGAGCTTACATAAACAAAGGCAGCCTTGGTTTTGCCAGCGGCAGCCTCGTCTTTTTTATCGCCGCCGCAGCCGGCAAGCAGTGCGCCGCAGGCGAGCATGGCGATGAGGGAACAAGCAAGAAATTTTTTCATTGTTTAACCTCCGTCCGTATTTTTATATATTTAATTGTAGCAAGTTGCAGCGCAAAGTGCAATAACCGCAGCGTTAATGCGCACAAATTTGTGAAAAGAAATGCAAAAGGCTTGTCAAAACAGATTTTTAAAGCGATAATTATAATGAGTATTTATTTTTAGGATTAGGACGGCGTTTATGTCAGAAACTAACGGCAGCACAGGCAATAAAAAATTTTTAAAGGGCACGCTCATTCTTACGGCGTCCAGCATGGTAGTTAAGGTTATCGGTTCGCTGAACTGGATTTTCGTTTCGCGTATTTTGGGCGGCGAAGGCATAGGGCTGTACCAGATGGGGTTCCCGATTTATTTAATGGCTATTACGGTATCATCGGCTGGCATCCCGGTGGCTATTTCTATTATCACCGCCGAAAAGGTGGCGGAAAATGATTTTAACGGCGCTAAAAGGGTGTTTAACGTATCGCTGCGGCTGCTGTTTATCAGCGGGCTGGTGTTTTCGTCGGCACTGTGGTTCGGCGCAGGCTGGCTTATTGAAAACCACTGGATTCGTGACCCGCGCGCGTATTATTCCATCATAGCGCTGGCTCCAGCGGTGTTTTTTGTAACTTTTCTTGCAAGCTTCCGCGGTTATTTGCAGGGCTGGCAGATTATGACGCCGACAGCTGTTTCCGAAGTGGTGGAACAGCTGATGCGCGTGGCGACGATGATACTTTTTGCTTATATGTTTATGCCGTACGGGCTGGAATACGCGGCAGGCGGCGCGAGCATGGGCGCTGGCGTGGGAGCGTTCTGCGCGCTTTTGGTGCTGATGTGGTTTTACGCGCGCCTTAAACGCAGCTTAAAAGATAAAATGCAGGGCGCGGCAGCCGGCAAAGAAGCTGAACCGGCATTTAAAATTATCAAGCGCCTGCTGCTTTTGGCGCTGCCGGTGTCGATGTCGAGCTTAATGCTGCCGGTTGTGGCTAATCTTGACCTTGTTATCGTACCGTGGCGCTTGGAAGTTGCCGGGTTTTCCGTGCCGGAAGCGACGGAGTTTTTCGGTTATTTAACCGGCATGGCGGTGCCTTTGGTAAACCTTGCCACAATTTTTACGGCGGCGATGACGATAAACCTGGTGCCTGCTATTTCCGAATCGCGCACGCTGAAGGACTTTGGCGGCATTAAAGCAAAAATCAGCACGGCTTTCCGCGTGGCGATGATTATTACGCTGCCGTGTTCCGTCGGTTTATACTTTTTGGCGGGCGATGTGGCGGCGCTGATTTACAATGCGCCGGGCGCGGGGAGCGTTATCCGCACTATGAGCTTCGGCATCTTTTTGCTGGGGTTGCACCAGATAAGCACCGGCATTTTGCAGGGGCTGGGTAAAACGGCGCTGCCGGTTATAGCTATGATTTTAGCGGCGGCGGTTAAAGTAGGGCTCAGCATTGTGCTGACAGCGCAGCCGCAGCTGGGCATTAACGGCGCTGCTATTGCCACGCTGGCAGACTTTGGCATTGCCGCCGTTTTAAATATGATGTTTATTTACAAGCACGCGCATTATACGCTCAGCTTTGGCGCTGTGGCAAAACCAGCATTGGCATCGGCAATTATGGGGGCTGTGGTGTACGGCGTGCTTACTGCGGCAGGCGGTACCGGCGCGTGGGCAATACTTTTGGCGATGATTGCAGCCGTACCAGTGTACGCCGTGGCGCTGACTGGTTTTGGCGGCCTAACCAAAGAAGATTTGGAAGATATACCTTTTGTTGGGCGCAGAGTGTTAGCAATAGGCCAGCGTTTTGGTTATTTTAAATAAGAGGGCATGACGATGAAAAGCAGCAAATTTTATACTTTTACCGCACCGGACGGAAAAACTTTAAAAATACCGGCGCTGCTGTTTAAGGCAGGCGCGGTGTTTGCCGTGGCGGCTATTGGCTTTGGCGTTTACGCGGCGTTTGCCTTTGCGCGTTACCACGCCTTGCAGCAGGAGTTTGCCGATTTCCGTGCGAACAGGGCGGAGTATGAGCAGCGCATGCAGGAGGTTTTTGACAGCAACGAGAAAATGCTGCGTGATATGAACGAAATGTCGACACTGGAAAGCCGCCTGCGCCGTGCGCTGATACGCGACCCGGAGGCAGGTTTGCAGCTTGGCGCCGATAAGGGCGGTGAAACTGCCGTGCAGCCCGGCTATACTGGCAAGGGCGGGCCTGCTGAAATGGGTATGGCGGAAATGCTGGGCGTTTTGGAAATACAGAACAAAAACATTAAACAGCAGATTGACGGTAAAAAAGCTTCGATGAAAGAACTGCTTTTGGCGATGGAAAAACGCAGTAACTCTCTTAATTTATTCCCTGATTTGTGGCCGGGCGAGGGCGGCGTAATCAGTTCGCCTTACGGCGGGCGCATGGCTCCGATTGGCGGCGGCTATGACTGGCACCCCGGCATCGACATTGCCGTCGATTTTGGCACACCGGTGTACGCTTCGGCTGCTGGTACGGTAGAGCAGGCTGGCTGGAACGGCGGTTATGGGCGTTACGTTAAGCTGGACCACGGCAACGGTTACGAAACTGCCTACGGGCACATGAGCGGCGTCGCTGTTTCGGAGGGGGAAGCCGTGCGCAAGGGCGATATTATCGGCTTTGCCGGCAGCAGCGGTTACAGCACCGGCCCGCACATCCACTTTGAGGTGCTGGTGGACGGGCAATATGTTGACCCGATGTATATGCTTACCAAATAAATAACAACATCCGCGCAAGCGGTAAAAATATAAAAATTTAACCGGAGGCGATTGTATGAAAAAATTTATAGTGCTTTTAACAACGGTTTTAACGCTGGCGTTTGCCGCTACCTGCCTGGCTACGGAAAACAGCAGCGCGCTGAACAGTGCGGAAAATTCGGCGCAGAAGGTTATTGCGGCGCTGGTTGCCAGCGACACTCAGGGCTATAAGGAGGCTGAAAAAGCGATGTCTGCCGACCTTGCGCAGCAGATGAACGTGAACACCTTTATTGCTATGCAGCGCCAGGTAAAAGAAAAATTCGGCAACCACAAGGAAACCAAGTTCTTTTCGTTTGAGCGTTTTGATAAAGCTGACCGCCTGACCTATATTGCGGGCTTTTCGCGTGAACCGGCAGTAAGCATTGTGTTTACGCTGGACAAAAACGCCAAAATTACCGAGTTTAGCTTGGCGGCGCTGCAAGTACAGGAAAACAACGCTGAATAAATTTAATGCTGATGGGCATGCGCTGCGGCGTATGCCTTTTTTATTGGTGACTTTACTTAAATTTTAGTAAGTGCTGTATTTTAAACGCTTTAGCAAGTTTATTTTTTACATACGCTTAATGGCGTTTGAATAATCCTCCTTTATAATCAAAGTATCTTGTAATTGTTTTATTTAGGAGGAGTAACAATGACGAATTTTAACGAAAAAATTTCGCGCAGAAAATTTTTGCAGCTGACAGCCGGTGCCGCTGTCGGCGCAGCTATGCTTAACATGCCGGGCATGAGCTTTGCCGCAGTCGCTAAAGTAAAAGCCGCTAATTACAACAATCTGCCGGATGCTGTACCTCTTGCCAAAGATTCCGAACTGGTGCAGCTTTCTTACAATGAAATTAAAGACGCTGTTGCCGGAATTAAAGACAGTTCATTAAGAAGCATGACGATGGATATTATCAATAACCCCATGCCTACATTTATGAGCAACTACCAGCTGCCGGGCAGCAAACGCGCGCTGTATAATAAACTGGCTGCTGCCGGGTTGATTGATACTTCTAAAATTTCGGCAGAGCAGCTTTTGCCGCCGTATAACGGCAAGCTGCCGCAGCCGTTCTATTCCGCTCCTGGCAGCGGCTACGCCAGCCATCACGCATATCCGGGCGGGCTGGCAACGCACACTGCTGCCAACCTTTCTATTTCCGAAGGTATTTATAACACTTACAAGGATATTTTCAACAGCGATATCAGCCACGATATTATTATCTCCGCGCAGGCGCTGCATGATTTGGCAAAACCGCTGGTGTTCCAGTGGCAGAAGGACCAGGCTTCGCTGCCTGAATACACCATTGCCGCTACCGGCGCGCACCATATTTTAAGCATTGCCGAAGTTATTTACCGCGGCTTCCCGGTAGAAGAAGTTGTGGCTCAGTCTTGTGCGCACACCATCCCCACCGGCAAGGATGAACAGGTTGTAGCCGGTTATTTAAGGGCGGCTGCCATTATCGCCGGCAAGGACGCCGAAAAACTTGGCTTGGTAAATGCCGACGATACCATTCCTACCCCGCATAAGCAGGAAGGTTACATTGTAAGCCTGGGTGACCACGACTTTGTACTTAGCGGGCCTGCCTGCCAAAAATCCGTTGCTATTCTTAAACAAATTGCCGCCAAAGATTACGGCATGAGCAAGGCGGAGCTGGATGGCGAACATTTCAACCGCTTCCGCAACTATATCGGCGCGCAGTATTCCATGATGTATATCGACAGCCTTGCATCCACCAAAAACGGTATGGATAAAATCCGCCAGGCTGTAAAAAATGTTATTGTAAAATAACTAATTATGTGATATATAAAATAAAATGTCAAAAAAATTTAGGATTTGTTTAAGTAAAGCCTAAAAATTTGAGTTTGATAATTTGTTGTTAATAACCATGGTATAAGTTAATTTTATTTATACCGTGGTTATTTTATTTTGCATAAGCTGACGTAAAGACGGTTGAACAGCGCTTTTTGTTAGTATATAATGAAAATATATACCGGATAACTACCGGATTATCTGTGATAAAGGAGCATCGTTTTGATGGAACTGAAAACACCTCTTTATGAATGCCATGTTGCAGCCGGAGGCAAAATTGTGCCGTTTGCAGGTTATCTGCTGCCGGTGCAATATACGGGCGTTATTAAGGAACATATGGCAGTACGCACTGCCTGCGGGCTTTTTGACGTATCGCACATGGGCGAATTTTTAATTAAGGGCGCGGACGCGCTTGCTAACGTTCAGAATTTGTTCTGCAACGATTTTGCCAATATGTATGACGGGCAAGTACGTTACAGCCCGATGTGCAACGAGCGCGGCGGCATCGTCGACGACGTTTTGATTTATAAAGTAAACGGCGAAGAATACCTATTGGTTGTTAACGCCGCTAACCGCCATAAGGACGCGGACTGGGTTAAGGCGCACCTTTTCGGCACAGCTTCTTTTGAAGATATTTCCGATTCCGTTGCCCAGCTGGCATTGCAGGGACCGAAATCGAAAGAGATTGCCGCTAAAATCGTGCCGGAAGACGGCATCCCCCAAAAATATTACAGCTTTGTTAAAGATGTGGACGTGCAGGGCATTAAGTGCATTGTTTCGCGCACAGGCTACACCGGCGAATTTGGCTATGAATTTTACTGCGCTGCCGAAGACGGACCGAAACTGTGGAATCTTTTGCTGGAAGCAGGCAAAGAATACGGTTTAATTCCCTGCGGCTTGGGCGCGCGTGATACCCTGCGTTTGGAAGCAGCTATGCCGCTGTATGGGCACGAACTGACCGACGATATTACTCCGCTGGAAGCAGGGCTGGACTTTTTCGTTAAGCTCGGCAAGGACCGCTTTATCGGCATGGACGCCATTTTAGCCAAGGGCGACCCGAAAGTTATCCGCGTGGGCTTAAAAATTACTGGCCGCGGCATTGCGCGCGAGCACTGCAACGTATACAGCGGCGATGAAAAAATCGGCGTTGTAACCAGCGGCACGCACTGCCCGTACCTTAACGCGCCTGTCGCTATGGCGATGGTGCCCGTAGATTACGCCGAAATAGGCACTAAAGTGCAGGTAGATGTACGCGGACGCAGAATTGACGCGGAAGTAGTACCCCTGCCGTTTTATAAACGCGCATAAAATAAAATCAATTTAAGGAGGCTATTTATTATGAACATTCCTAACGACGTTTGCTACACCAAATCCCATGAGTGGGTGAAATTTGCCGAAGACGGCAGTGCAACCGTAGGTTTAACTGATTACGCGCAGAACGAGCTGGGCGACCTGGTATTTGTTAACCTGCCGATGGTTGGCGATACATTCGCCGCAGGCGACACTTTTGCCGATGTTGAATCTGTTAAGGCGGTTTCCGACGTGTACAGCCCGGTTACCGGCACCGTTGCCGAAGTAAACGAAGAACTGGCTGACGCACCGCAGACCATTAACGAAGCTCCGTACGAAGCGTGGCTGGCACGTTTTGAGGAAATTACTGACCAGGAAGATTTGCTGACCGCAGAAGAATACGAAGCCTTTGTAAAAGAAGAACAGGCATAAAGGAGGGCGCCTATGGGAAGCTATATCCCCTCTACTAAAGAAGAACGGCAGGCGATGCTTGCAGAAACCGGTTATGACAGTATCCGCAGCTTGTTTAAAGATGTGCCGGACGAAGTTTACCTTAATAAGCCGCTGAACCTGCCCGCTGGCATGAGCGAGTTGGAGGTGCGCGCCAAAATGCAGGAGCTGGCAGGCAAAAACACCGTGTTCGGCACGATTTTGCGCGGCGCGGGCGCTTATGACCACTACATTCCTTCAATTGTAAAATACATAACGTCCAAAGAGGAGTTTGTAACCAGCTACACGCCGTACCAGGCGGAGATGAGCCAGGGCATTTTGCAGTCCATTTTTGAATACCAGACCATGATTTGTGATTTGACTGGCATGGATACTGCTAACGCTTCCGTTTATGACGGTGCTGCCGCCGCTGCCGAAGCCGCTGCCATGTGCCGCGACCGTAAGCGCAGCGTGGCGCTGGTGAGCGCTGCCGCTAACCCGGACGTTATCGCAACCATTAAAACTTACTGCTACGGTGCGGACGCGGAAATGCGCCTTGTACCCGCTAAAGACGGCAAAACCGACCTGGAAGCATTAAAAGCCATGCTTACGCCGGACGTTTGCTGCGTTTATGTGCAGCAGCCCAACTTCTACGGCCAGTTTGAGGACGCGGAACAGATTGCGGAACTGACTCACGCAGGCGGCGCTAAGTACATTATGGGCGTTAACCCCATTGCGCTGGCACTGATGAAAACCCCTGCTGAATGCGGCGCTGATATTGCCGTTGGCGAAGGGCAGCCCTTGGGTTTGCCGCTGGGCTTCGGCGGCCCGTACCTTGGCTTTATGGCGGCAACGGGCGCGATGATGCGCAAACTGCCGGGGCGCATTGTCGGCGAAACGGTGGACGCTGAAGGCAACCGCGCTTACGTTTTAACCTTGCAGGCGCGCGAACAGCACATCCGCCGCGAAAAAGCCAGCAGCAACATCTGCTCCAACGAGGCGCTGTGCGCTTTAACAGCTTCCGTATATTTGGCAACAGTTGGGCCTAAAGGCTTAAAGCAGGCAGCAACGCTGTGCCTTAGTAAAGCGCACTATCTGGCGCAGGAACTTACTAAAATTGCAGGCGTAAACCTTGTTTACACTGGCGAATTTTTCCACGAATTTGTTACTACCCTGCCCAAGCAGGACGAAGTTTTGGCGGCGCTTGCCAAAGAGGGCATTCTCGGCGGCTTGCCGATTAAAGAGGGCGTGCTGTGGTGCGTAACCGAAAAAGCAAGCAAGGAAGCGCTCGATAAAGCAGTTGCCATTGTGAAGGAGGTGTGCGCATAATGGAATTGTTATTTGAAAAAAGCACTCCCGGCCACGGCTGCGATATTTTCCCAGCGTGCGACGTGCCGGTAAGCGCACTGCCTGACGCATTGGCGCGCAAAAGCGAACTTTTACTGCCGGAACTTTCCGAAACGGAAATCAGCCGCCACTACACCGCGCTTGCCAACCGCGCACACGGCGTAAACAACGGTTTTTATCCGCTGGGCAGCTGCACTATGAAATACAACCCGCGCATTAATGACGAGATGGCAAACCTGCCTGGTTTTGCCGCCGTCCACCCCTTGCAGCCCAAGGAAACAGTGCAGGGCTGCACCGAAGCGCTGGAACTTTTGGATAAATACCTGTGCGAAATTACCGGCATGGATAAGATGGATTTTCAGCCTGCGGCTGGTGCGCACGGCGAATTTACCGGACTTTTGCTGATTAAAAAATATCACGAAGCGCACGGCGATACCAAGCGCACTAAAATAATTATTCCTGACAGCGCGCACGGCACCAACCCGGCAAGCGCCGCTATGGCGGGCTTTACTACGGTTAACGTGCCTTCTAACGCTGATGGCTGCGTGGACCTTGACGCACTGCGTGCCGCTGTTGACGATACCACGGCAGGCCTGATGCTGACTAACCCTAATACCGTGGGCCTGTTCGACAGCAATATTCTTGAAATTACCAATATCGTCCACGAAGCGGGCGGCCTGTGCTATTACGATGGCGCAAACTTAAACGCTGTTATGGGCATCGCGCGCCCCGGCGATATGGGCTTCGACGTAGTGCATCTTAACCTGCACAAAACCTTCTCCACTCCGCACGGCGGCGGCGGGCCGGGCGCAGGCCCTGTCGGCTGCAAAGCCTTGCTGAAAGACTTTTTGCCTAAATCTGCTTTGGGCGACGGTGCTGGCGAAGGGCATTTGCAGATGCGCGCGTTTTACGGCAACTTCCTTGTGTGCGTAAGGGCGCTGGCGTATGTGCTGACTCTTGGTGCGGAAGGTGTGCGCGAAGCAAGCGAAACCGCCGTTTTAAATGCCAACTATATGATGCACAAATTGCAGGGCACCTACGATATGGCGTATGATCATACCTGCATGCACGAATTTGTAATGAGCCTGGAAGAACTGAAAAAGACGACCGGCGTAACGGCGCTGGATGTGGCGAAATCCTTAATCGACCGCGGCATTCACCCGCCGACGATGTACTTCCCGCTGATTGTGCATGAAGCGCTGATGCTGGAACCGACCGAAACGGAAGCGCGCAAAACGCTGGACGAAGCTGTGCAGGCGCTGCTGGAGCTGCATGAACTGGCGCACACCGACGCTGAATATATGCACAACGCGCCGCACCATGCGCAGATTAAGCGCCCGGACGAAGTGCAGGCGGCACGTAAGCCCGTTTTAAAATATGTACGCAAATAAAATACCTGTTGCCTGTTATATCACCAGCTGCACTGACCCTTACCGCAACTTGGCGGTGGAGCGTTATTTGTTGGAACATACCCCGGCAGGCAGCGTAACGCTGTACCTGTGGCAGAACAAAAACACGGTGGTCATTGGGCGCAACCAAAACCCGTGGGCGGAATGTAACATGGCACTGCTGCGTAAAGACGGCGGGCAGCTTGTGCGCCGTCTTTCGGGCGGCGGTGCCGTATACCATGACAGCGGCAATTTAAACTTTACCTTTTTAACGGATGCGCGCACTTACAGCCTTGACCGCCAGCTTGGCGTTATTATTGCGGCGCTGCAAAACCTGGGTATCAGGGCGCAAAAAAGCGGCCGCAACGATATTTTGGTGGACGGGCGCAAGGTATCGGGCAATGCCTTTTATACCAGCGGCAATAAAAAATACCATCACGGCACGCTTTTAATCGATGTTAAAACAGACGAAATGGCAAAATACCTTACCGTATCGCCGCTTAAACTTAAGGCAAAAGGCGTAAGCTCCGTTAAAAGCCGTGTGCTGAACCTTAAAGAAGTGTGCCCAGAGCTTACCGTACCCATGCTGCAAAACGCGCTTATACGGGCTTTGGCGGAGGTTTACGGCAGCGAGCCGCAGCGTTTAAGCGAGGCGGATTTTGACGCAGCAGAACTGGCAAAGTACGAAGCGGAGTTTAAAGACGACGCTTTTAGGCTGGGTACTCGCCTGCCCTTTAGCTGGCTGACGGAAGCACGCTTCGATTGGGGCAGCTTTACGCTGGCGTGCCGCGTGGACGGCGGCGTAGTGCAGCAGGCGCAGGTTTACACCGACGCTATGGACTGGGAGCTGCTTGCGGGCACGGGCGAACTTTTTAAAGGCTGCGCGTTTAACCCGCAGGCACTGGCGCAGGCGGCAAAAAGTATCGCCGGGCAGGCAGGAAACGACATCAGTAAATTTTTAGCACAACTTACAATATAGAAAGGTACACAACCATGCAATACGATTTAATAGTTATCGGCGCAGGGCCGGGCGGCTATGTGGCTGCTATCCGTGCGGCGCAGCTGGGGCTTAAAACCGCCGTAGCAGAACGTGCGGAAGTAGGCGGTACATGCCTGAACCGCGGCTGCATACCCACTAAAACCCTTATGCACAGCGCTAACTTGTACCGCGAAATTTCTGAAGCGGCTAAAATGGGAGTTAACGTAACCGGCGCGCAGGCAGATTTTAAAGCCATGCACGCGCGCAAGGCGCAGGTGGTAGAGCAGCTCCGCGGCGGCGTGGCGCAGCTTTTAAAAGGCAACGGTGTTGACGTGCTTACCGGTACGGCGGCATTTGCCTCGCCCGAAAGCATTACCGTAAACGGCGAAACCCATACCGCCAAAAACTTTATTATCGCTACCGGCAGCAAACCGGCAGTGCCGCCCATCCCCGGTGCGGATTTGCCGGACGTTGTTATAAGTGACGAAATGCTTGACACCGACAGCTGCGATTACAACGAGCTGGTAATTATCGGCGGCGGCGTTATCGGCGTAGAAATGGCAAGCGTTTACAGCGGCATTGGGCGCAAGGTGACAATTATTGAAGCACTGGACAGGATTTTGGCGAATATGGACCGCGAGATTTCACAGAACCTTTCCATGATTCTTAAAAAGCGCGGCGTGGCAGTAAATACCGCGTCCATGGTAACGGGTATTACGCAGGAAGGCGGCCGCCTGACCTGCACCTTTGAGCGCAAGGGCAAAACTGAAAGCGTCAGCGCCGACGGCGTGCTGATTTGCGTAGGGCGCCGCGCCGTTACCGACGGGCTGAACGTGGAAGCCGCAGGCGTAGAGCTTGACCGCGGGCGCGTTAAGGTTGACGCTAATTACCAAACCAACGTGCCGCATATTTACGCTATCGGCGACGTTACCGGCGGCATTCAGCTGGCACACGCGGCAGAGGCGCAGGGCATCGCCTGCGTTGAACACATCTGCGGGCTTGCTCCGACTGTTGACGCGAACCTTGTGCCTTCGTGCGTATACACCTCGCCCGAAATTGCCACGGTTGGCATTACTGCGGACGAAGCTAAAGCGCAGGGGCGTGCCGTTATTACCGGCAAGTACATTATGAGCGGCAACGGTAAATCAATTATCGAAAACGAAGAACGCGGCTTTATTAAGCTGGTGTTCGATGCGGAATCGGAAAAAATCATCGGTGCGCAGCTGATGTGCGGGCGCGCCACCGATATGATTGGCGAGCTGGTAACGGCTGTAAGCGCTGGGCTGACCAAAGCGCAGCTGGCAATGGCGCTGCATCCGCATCCAACCTTCTGCGAAGGCATTACCGAAGCGGTGCATGCCGCCGACGGCAACAGCATTCATACAATGCCTCCGCGCAAACGGTAAATAAGCATATAAACGTAAAAACAGCAGGCGATGAGCCTGCTGTTTTTTATACCGCTGTTTTATTGTTCAAAAAATGAAAGCCGCAGTTTGTAATGATAGGGGCGCGAAGTTTTATCTGCCAATAAAATTTCATCCGGTATTTCTTTAAGCCTGGCGTCTATCGTCCGCTTGGATAGTTTAAGCGTCTGAACTATTTCCTGCGCCGTTGCGCCCATATCGGAGAATACCGCAGCCTGCAAAAGTACGTTATACACTCTTTGGGTGGTGGCATCTTTATTTTTCAGCATCTCATTTAACTTTTGGCTTAATGATGAGAACAATTCGCATTTTTCAAAAAGCAGTTTATAGGTGCTTGTAATGGCGGACGCAATAAATTCTAACGACCAAATTATAAAAGGAGTTAAATCGCCGCAGTTTATTTGCGCGTTAGTGTTTTCAAACAGTTTATAATAGTCGTTTTTATGCTGTTTTATTAAAACAGATAGGCGCAGCGCTATGGTAGGGTGCAGGTTTTTGGACAAAAGATAAGATGTTATGAACCTTGACATACGCCCGTTGCCGTCATAAAACGGATGAATATAGCCGAATAAATAATGAAAAACGGCAATCCTGATAAAAATAGACACCGAATTATCGTGCAGAAATTGCAGTGCTTTATCCATATAATCTATAATTTTATTTTCGGGGTATACGCCGCGGTGAATGGTTTTCTGCGTGCCGCTGACAATATCGACGCTGTTTTTGCGGAAAATGCTTCCATCGGGAATATCCAGCGGATTATTTCTTTTAATCTCGTCCAGAATAAAATCATCATATAGGCTTCTTATATCCGCGCAGGTTTTAAGTTTAATATTTTCGTCATTGATAATTTTATTATATTTATTAACTATGCCCCAAAGGCGGACATCTGGGTTATATTTGCCCTGTGCGAACATTGCCTCGCGGATTTCACGGCGGGTGCTTCTTACGCCTTCAATCTCGTTGGTAGATTGTATTTCTTCAATCATGCAGGATTTTAAAAATTGATAAATGCCCGCGCCCGGAAGCAGGCTGAATAGCTGCTGAAGTTTAAGAAAATCGAACATAATTTTATTTTGCAGCGTTACAATTTCTTCAGTGTGACAGTAAAAAAGTGCAAACTCTTTTTCCCTGTTAAACTCTTTAACGGCAATATCTATATGCTTGGCAAAAGGGTTGTTAAAACGTTTTTGATATTCTGTTTGCCATTCGTTATTGTGTTTATAGTACATTTCATATAAAGGTATGTAAGCCATATTATTAAATCCTTTAACCTAAATTGCAAATCCATGTAAATCTGCAATATAAAAATAATGAGATTGCAAAAATCGCGATTTTTGCAATCTCATTATACCGTACTTTGCAAAATTTGGCAATTTTGCAATTTGGCTAATAGATAAAAAC
>DXVZ01000084.1 GCA_019417125.1 Phascolarctobacterium sp. | reverse complement strand
CTCGGGACACCCTGATTAAAAGTCAGGTGCTCTACCGACTGAGCTAGTGGATCACATCCGTTGCTAAAACGTCAAGCCCGTTTCAACAACGATATAATTATACAAACTAAGTAAATTTTTGTCAAGGCTTTTATTTACATTTTGCTATTTTTTTATTTTTCCTCCGCAGTTACGGTATAACCGCCGTCAGCGTTATGCTGCACTCTGCCAATCTGCGGAAAATGCATTCCTGCAACAAGGCGCCCGCTTTGGCTAAGTTCATTTAAAATTCTTTCGCGCGTTGCTGCCGCCAGCTTTTTATCAACATCGTAAACGCTGCTGTAATCGGTGTAGCGCATCTGTATCGGCGCAACGTGAATCATATCGCCGACAATGGTCAGCCCTGCGCCGCCGTCGGTAATGTCATAACAGGTATGCCCCATGGTGTGCCCGTTGGCGTTACGCGCAGTAATGCCCGGCAAAACTTCATCGCCATATTCAAACGTGGCAATCCTGCCTTCATAGGCTTTGGCAACCCTGCGCGCCAGCGCGATAAACTCCGGTTCACGGTCAGCGCCCATTACAACCCAGCGGTTATATTCTTTAGCGGCAATGTGCAGCGTGGCGTTGGGGTAAACCGCTTTGCCCTGGTTAATAAGCCCGGAAATATGGTCAACGTCCATGTGTGTCAGCAAAATATCGGTCAGCTTATCCGCCGGTACGCCGTATTCTGCCAGGTACGCTTCCGTTTTGCCGTCGATGCCGCTTTCCGTGCCCCAGCCGCTGTCAATCAGCACTTTTTTACCGGCTGTTTCTACAAGGTAAGTACGGGTAAGCGTTTTAAACTCGCCGCCGAGCATCTGCGCCATGCGTTCGGGGTATTTGGCAAGGTCCGGGAAAATTTCGCTGTACAAAGTAAGCGGGCTTTCGTCAAAAGCGTATACCGTAATATTGTTTAAAACAACTTTTTGCGCCGGTGCAAGCTGCGCCGCTAATGCCTGCGGCAAACTGCCAGCCATAATTACGGCGGCTGCCGCAAACGCCACTAAACCTTTTTTTATAAACTGCAAACCTTTCACTAATAAAACCTCCTTAAAAATTTTCTGCCATACGTTTCTGCCCGCCGCTAACAAAAACACGCGCGCACATAAACGCAAAACACAGCACTAAAAAGATAACGCCGCCTAAAACCATGCTGCCCATGCCCATAGCGGCAATAATCTCGCCGCACAGCATAGTGCCCAAGGTTGTACCCAAATTAGCCGCCGTTAAAAACAGGCCGTTGGCAAAATCGGGCGCTTCCGGCGCGGCGGAAGTTATCCAATACTGATTGATGTTGACGTTAATGCCGCCCAAAATGCCCCACACAACCGTTATGGCAAACACCGCATAGCTTGAAGCACCGGTAAAGTACAGCGCCGCAAATACTGCCACCAGCACCACAGGAAACAACACCGCCGTGCGCACCGGCGCTATGGAAAGCAGCCTGCCGCCGATAATATTGCCCAAAATATTGGCGCAGCCGTAAATCAACAGCACTGCGCTGATGGTGTTCCACGAAAGACGGGTAATTTGTTCCAGATAGCCGGAGTAAAAACCAAACACACCAAAAACAGCTCCGTTCATAAAAATAATGCCGGTGATAGATAAAATCAGTTCCGGGCGCTTTAAAAGCACAAGCTGCTCTTTATACGAAACACGCCCCTGCACCGGCAAATCAGGCACAAAAAACAGCGTGGCAAAAAACGCCAGAATATTACCAGCCGCAAACACTGCCAGCGCTGCGTCCAGCGAAAAATTGCTTGCTACAAAACTGCTGATAGGCACGCCCAGCACCATTCCCGCCGATACGCCGACGATGACGCGCGCCACCGCTTTTAACCTGTCTGCCTCCGGCACGGATGAACCAGCCACGCTAAACGCCAGCGAACAGTACACCGGATGCAAAAAAGCAGGCAGCACACGCGCGGCAAGCGCCACGGCAAAATTATCCGTAAAAATACTGATAACATTGCCTATTGAAAACAACCCCAAAACCAGCAGCATTACTTTTTTGCGGTTAACGCCGGAAAACACCAGCGGCATAACAGGCCCCGAAAATGCCACCGCCAGCGCAAACAGGCTGATTAACAAACCCGCCTGCGTTATCGTTATGCCAAAACGCTCTGCCAGCAGCGGCAAAATGCCGATAACGCCCATCTCGGTGTTGATAATGCTGAACACGCCAACCGTTAAAATAAATATCATTAAATTACTTTGCAGTTTTAACAAATCTCTCCCCCGTTTCAGATAAATTTAGGCATAGCGCCAGCCGTTTATGGTTTTATTATAAAAAACGCCGCCGGCAAAAACAAATACTTAATTTAAAAGCTTTATATACCTTAAAGGCATATAAAATTTTGCAGCTTTCTGCACAAAATTTTATGCCGCAGATGTTTACAAATAATGAATTTGGTGTAATATATTAATTGATGTAAGCAAAAGCTAACCTGCATTGCTGGCTGTTAAAATTTTACAGCTTTTACAACTAAAATACTGGTTTTTTTAATAAATTTGTGCTATTATAGAAAGCAGACACAAAATTAAAACAATATTTTTTATTAATTAGCAATAATCATTCCTAAGCGGAGGATTTTATATGCAGATAGGTTTGGATATAGGCAGTACCACTGTTAAAATAGCAGTTATGGACGATGCAGGACACCTGCTTTTTAGCAAATACGCCCGTCATGCAAGCCGCATCACGGAAACAATAAAAAACATTTTAGACGAACTTGCGGCAGCAATGCCGTATTTAAAAACAGCGCGCCTTGCTATCAGCGGCAGCGCTGGCATCGGCGTAGCAGAAGGCTGCGGCGTGCAGTTTGTGCAGGAGGTTTTCGCCGAAAAAATCTGCACGGAGCGCCTGAACCCCAACACCGATGTTGTTATTGAACTAGGCGGCGAGGATGCTAAGATATTATTTTTAGGCCGCCATTTTGACGCGCGCATGAACGACAGCTGTGCCGGCGGCACGGGGGCTTTTATCGACCAAATGGCTTCCTTATTAAATGTACAGTCGGAAGATTTGGACAAGCTTGCCGCAACTGCCAAAACACGCTATACCATAGCCAGCCGCTGCGGCGTTTTTGCCAAAAGCGACATTCAGCCGCTGCTGAACCAAGGCGCGGAAAAAAACGACCTGGCGGCCAGCATTTTTGACGCCGTTGCCAGCCAGGCGGTAACAGGCCTTGCCAAAGGCCGGCCTATTAAAGGCAACGTACTTTACCTGGGCGGCCCGCTAACCTTTTTTGGCTGCCTGCGCCAAAGTTTTGATAAGATTTTAAAATTAAAGGGCACCTGCCCCGAAAACAGCTTATATTATGTAGCAATGGGCTGTGCCTTTTGCGCCGAACAGACTGTGGACCTGACCACGCTGGCAGAAAAAATGCGTGCGGCAGACGCCAGCCGCCAGTTTGACCATTTGCCGCCGCTGTTTAAAAGCACAGAAGAATACGATGCTTTTATTGCCCGCCATAACCGCGACAACGTACCGCGCGGCGATATTAATGCGGCATCCGAAGCCTACATCGGTATCGACAGCGGCAGCACCACCATTAAAATAGCGGTTGTCGCTCCGGACGGCAAGCTGCTGGATTCCTTTTACCAAAGCAACAAGGGCAATCCGGTTATCGCCGTGCGCGATTATTTAACTGAGTTTTACGCTAAATACCCCAACTGCAAGCTGCTTGCTTCTGCCGTTACAGGCTATGGCGAAGAACTGATAAAGCATGCTTTCCACGCTGATTACGGCATTGTAGAAACGATGGCGCATTTTATTGCCGCCAAAAGCCTGCTGCCAGAGGTTGATTTTATCCTCGATATCGGTGGGCAGGACATTAAATGCTTAAAAATACATAACGGCTGCATCGACAACATCTTTTTAAACGAAGCCTGCTCCAGCGGCTGCGGCAGCTTTTTGCAGACTTTCGCCGGTATCCTCGGCTACAGCGCAGAGGATTTTGCCAAAATAGGCCTGTTTGCCGATAAGCCGGTAGACTTGGGCAGCCGCTGCACCGTTTTTATGAACAGCAATGTTAAACAGGCGCAGAAGGATGGCGCTTCCGTCGCCAACATCAGCGCCGGGCTTTCGATAAGCATTGTTAAAAACGCGCTGTTTAAGGTTATCCGCCCCTCCGGCCCGGACGATTTGGGCAAGCACATTGTTGTGCAGGGCGGCACATTTTTAAACAACTGCGTGCTGCGTGCCTTTGAACAGGAACTGAACCTTGAGGTTGTGCGCCCGAATATTGCCGGTTTAATGGGCGCTTACGGCGCGGCGCTGTACGCGCAGGAGCGCAGCCAGCTGCACGAAGAAGCTACTACGCTGATTACGCCGGAACAGCTGCGCAAATTTTCACACACCGTAAAATCCGTTACCTGCGGACTGTGCAGCAACCACTGCCATCTTACAGTTAATATTTTTGCCGACGGCAAACCCTACATCAGCGGCAACCGCTGCGAGCGCCCGGTTACGCACTGTGCGCCCAATGACAGCCTGAACCTGTACCGCTACAAACTGCAATCATTGGAAGGCTTTAAGCCCGTACCAGGCAGGCGCGGCAAAATAGGGCTGCCGCTGGGGCTTAATATGTATGAGCTGCTGCCGTTTTGGCACACGCTTTTTACTACGCTGGGCTTTGAGGTTATTACAAGCCCCATTAACGATAAAACCATTTTCCAAAGAGGGCAGAACACAATTCCAAGCGACACAGTGTGCTACCCCGCCAAAATGATGCACGGGCACATAAAATGGCTGTTGGAACAGGGTATTACCAATATTTTTTACCCGTGCATGACCTACAACGTCGATGAAGACACCTCGCAAAACTGCTACAACTGCCCTGTCGTTGCCTATTACCCGGAAGTTTTAGAGGCAAACATTGAAGAACTGAAAAGCATCCACTTCTTTTATGATTACCTTGGGCTGCTGGATAAAAAGCTGCTTGCCAAAGAGCTGTACAAAATGCTGCACCCTGTTTACACGGATTTAACCGAAAAAGAAATTAAAAACGCCCTTACGCCGGCGTATAAAGCCTACCGCGCTTACGAAACCAGCGTTAAGGAGCAGGGCGGCAAAATAATTGCTGATGCCCGCAGCAAAAACATGCCCATTATTATCCTTGCCGGGCGCCCGTACCACACCGACCCGAAAATCAACCACGGCATCGACCGCTTAATTACCGGGCTGGGCGCAGCGTTAATCAGCGAAGATTCCATCAGCGGCAATATCGCCCGCAAGGATTTAAACGAAGATTTGGAAGTTTTAAACCAATGGACCTACCACAGCAGGCTGTATGCAGCCGCCAAGTACGCCGCTAAAAACAGCGATATGAACCTGGTGCAGCTGGTAAGCTTCGGCTGTGGCTGCGACGCCATTACCGCCGACGAATGCCGGCGCATAATGGAAGAACACGGTAAAATATATACCCAGATTAAAATTGACGACATTGAAAACCTCGGTGCGGCGCGCATCAGGTTGCGCAGCCTGTTTGCGGCACTCGGTTTTGAATGCTGAAATATTTTTGAAGGAGTAAGTTTTATGTCAGAAAATGTGATGCCGGTTTTTACCAAAGAAATGAAAGCCACGCATACCATATTGGTGCCTAACATGCTGCCGTTTCATTTTGCGCTTTTGCGCTCGGCGCTGCAAAGCTGCGGCTATAAAGCCGAAATTTTGCAGAACACCGGACGCGATGTAATTGAAACGGGGCTGAAATACGTTAACAGCGATATTTGTTACCCGGCGCTGCTGGTTATCGGACAGATTATCAGCGCGCTGGAAAGCGGCAAATACGACATTAGCAAAATAGCCGTTATGCTCAGCCAGACAGGCGGCGGCTGCCGCGCCTCTAACTACATTTACCTTTTGCGCAAAGGCATGGAAAAAGCAGGCTTCGGGCAGGTGCCAATCATCAGCCTGAACGTTAACGGCATGAACTCTCAGCCGGGCTTTGAGCTGAACCTGCCGATGATGAAAAAATTTTTAGCCGCCATTATTTACGGCGACACCTTAATGTACCTTGCCAACAAAACACGCCCTTACGAAACTATTAAAGGCGCAGTGGACGAACTGGCAAACAAATGGCTTACGCGCCTGGAAAACGCTTTTATGGATGGCAAGGCACAGGCAACCAGCACGATGAAACAGCTTTCCAAAGCGCTTGCCGAAGACTTTGCCGCCATTCCGCAAAAGGCGGAGGAAAAAATAAAAGTCGGCATTGTCGGCGAAATTTACATTAAATATGCAGGCCTTGGCAACAACAATTTAGAGCAGTTTTTACAGAAGCAAAACTGCGAATACATGCTGCCCGGGTTGTTAAACTTTATTATGTACTGCGCCGATACTTATTTAACGGACTACAAATTGTACGGCGGCAAGTTTTTAAAATACAGCATTTCCAAAATAGCGATGATGTACTTAAAACGCCTGGAAAAAATCATGCTGCACGCGCTTGATACCTCGCCCTTTAAGCCCCCAGCTTCTTACGAAGAAACCAAAGCGCTTGCCAAGGGTATTATCGGCTACGGCAACAACATGGGCGAAGGCTGGCTGTTAACCGCCGAAATGCTGGAACTTGCCAAAAACGGCTACAACAACATCATCTGCGCCCAGCCGTTCGGCTGCCTGCCCAACCACATTGCCGGGCGCGGCATGCTGAACAAAATTAAGGAAATTGCCGGCAACGCCAATATTTTGCCAATTGATTACGATTCCAGCGCATCTAAAGTTAACCAGGAAAACCGCATAAAACTGATGCTGGCAACCGCCGAATAAAATTTAATATGGGCATAAAAATTACCCCGCTTACCTGCTACGGTAAACGGGGTTTAATTTCGCCGTTATTTAGTTAATGGATTGGTAAACCATGCCCTGAATATCGGTATCTGCCTTAACTTGTACAAAGGTAGTAGAACCTGCCGGGATGTTTACAGATTTGCCGGTTACAAACGCACCGCCGATAACGCCGACCGGGCCAAGCACAACCATGCCGCCGATAGCAGCGCCTGCCGCACCGGCTACAGTTTTAGCTTCCTGTTTAGCAATTTCTCCAAGGAATACTTGAACACGGGTATTATCGATAGCATAAATATAACCGAAGTCAACGTCGATGCGGGCGTCCTGGCCGAACATACGCGGGCCTACAACCTTGGTTACTTTGCCGACGCCTTCAGCGCCTTTCGGCAGTACCAAAACGTCGTTAACAAACACATTATCAGCAACTTTGTATTTAACAACATCGCCTGCCTGTGCGGTTTTGCTGCTCAGGTCTTCGGCAAATTCCAATTTAACTACGGAATCTTTTGGCAGCGTAACAGTTTCTACAACTACAATGCCGTCCTGAAAAGCAAGGTTTGCCAAAGCTTCAAGGCGTCCTGCAAGGGAACCGGCGCCAACTTCGCCGTTCAGCATAGTTTCCAGTGCTTCAACGCGGCTTTTTGCCGGGCCGCCGGCAGTGCTTTCGGTAAACTGCCATTCAACGGCGTTCAGCTTGGTTAAAAAGCTTGCTTCGCCGCTGCCTGGATAACCGTTGATGTAATCGTACAAATTATCAACTCTATTTAAAATCGGGTCGCCGGTAACGGTGCCGTATACATCGTCCTCAAGGCTGTCCATTCTGCCGACCAAAGCGCCTGCCTGTTCCGTGCCGTACAAAGTAACTTCCAGCGCGCCGATTTTATCGCTGGCGGACATCGTTTTTGGTGCAGCGGCAGCTTCAATGGCAGCGCTGGCAGAAATTTCGTCTTCGCTGGCAGCCAAAGCCACGCCGGGAAATGCAGACGTAACTGTAAGCGTTAAACTTAAAAATAAAGTAAGGAGTTTTTGTTTCATTTTGTTACCTCCGTGCCAAAATATGTTTTTATTATTATAACATAAACCGGCACAAAAAAATAGTAAACTATTTTAAAACCGGGTCTGCTTAAAGCGAAACCCGGTTTGGTATTTTTATTTTAAATAGGTTTTAAAGCTTGCAGCAACAGCGTCTTTCATTTCGTCCATTTTGGCAAAACGCCGCCTGTGCTGCGCGCGTTTGGAAGGTTTCAGTTCTTCCATGGATTTTCTGTATTCGGGGATAGGTATTTTATAAAAACGTTTATCTTCCAGCTGCGTACCTTCGCACTCCTGCCAAAAAGCGTCCAGCGACGTTTTCAGCTTGCGGTCCACCCGGATGTGGTTCATAGCGTAATAGCCTTCGTTGCTGACGGCATAAATGCTTTCGCAGCCCAGCGACGCCGCCACGTTGCGGATGCCGTAAAAAATAAGGTTTTTAGTGCGGTAGCCGTAAAACGCCTTGGTTAGGCCTTTAATAACTTCCGAACCGTTGGGCGTACCCTGCAAAGCGCCAATCCACAGCGCCGGCTCGCCGTTTTTGCCGGGCGCTATCCAAAACATAATCTGGTACAGCGCTTCTTCGCCCCACATCAGCACCAGCGACAGGCAGCCTTCTTTGCGCTGCCCGGCATGGAACCACAATTCCAGCGTCAGCGGCTTGTCTTCATAGCTGTCTTCCCACAGGCGCAGCATTTCGCCATCGGCATAAATTTTGCGCAAGGCTGTTTCCGTTAATTTGCTTTCTAAAAATTCCACGTGCGCTTTAATAAGGCTAATACGTTCTTCGTAGGTAGAATTTTTATAAAAAAACTGGCGCACAGACTGCTCCACAAAACTGGTGGTATGGCGCAGCATATCGCGCCGCAGCGGCGTAGCATAAAAAAAGCCAAGCAATTCGCCGACCTGCGCACTGTGCAGCATGCAGCGCGCGCGGAAAACAACGTACCGTTTCCAGCCCCTTAATCGTTTAGTATTATATAAGTCGTGCCCGACATGTTGTAAAATTTCAGTATCCATCTTTGCCTCGCAATTGTTTGATATGTTACATTATACCATATCGCGGGGCGTACCGCCAGTTATGCTTTGTCACGGTCATACATCGGGCGCAGGCGGTCCTGCATGGGGATTTTATCGGCGGCAGCCGCCAGCTGTGCCCATTCGTACAGCGTGCTTTGCGCACCGACCGGTTCAAGGCGGTTGCTTACGCGGCGGTAAGTGCCGTTAGACTGCATCATGTGCGCGCCGACATTGTCGCGCAGGTACAAATCAAGCACTTTTTTAATGCGTTCAATATGCGCCGGCGTTTCTACCGGGAAGAACAGTTCAACGCGGTCGTTAAGGTTACGCGGCATCCAGTCCGCACTGGAAAGGAACAACTGCTCCTTGCCGCCGCCCTGGAACCAGAAAATGCGGCTGTGTTCCAGCTGCCTGCCGACGATGCTGCGTACGGTAATATTGTCGCTGATGCCGTCCATGCCCGCGCGCAAACCGCAGATGCCGCGGACGATAAGGTCTATTTTTACGCCCGCCATTGAAGCTTCGTACAGCTTTTGAATAACGGGGTAGTCAATCAAAGAATTCATTTTGGCGACGATATGCCCCGTGCCGCCGTTTTTAACAATAGCGATTTCGTTGTCAATCAGTTCGTAAATCTTTTTGCGCAGCCCCAACGGCGCCATAACGAGTTTATTCCATACCGGCGGGTCCGAATAACCGGACAGTACGTTAAAGAACGCCGAAGCGTCGCTGCCGAACTGGTCATTGGCAGTCATCAAGCCCATATCGGTATACAGTTTGGCAGTGTTGTCGTTATAGTTGCCGGTACCCAAATGCACATAGCGTTTAATGCCGTCGGCTTCCTTGCGCACAACCAAAATAATTTTAGCGTGGGTTTTTAAGCCCATTAAGCCGTAAATAACGTGGCAGCCGGCTTCTTCCAGCCTGCGCGCCCACAAAATATTATTTTCTTCGTCAAAACGCGCTTTTAATTCTACCAGTACCGTTACCTGTTTGCCGTTTTCGGCGGCGCGCGCCAGTGCCGCTACTATCGGCGAATTGCCGCTGACGCGGTACAAAGTCTGCTTAATCGCCAGCACGTTGGGGTCGCTGGCAGCGTCGCTGACGAACTTAACCACCGGGTCAAAACTTTCGTATGGGTGGTGCAAAAGCACGTCGCGCTCGCGCAGAACTTTAAAAATGTCGCTGTCATCCGGCAGCTCCAAGGGGCGCTGCGGCACAAAGGGCTCATACAGCCAGGGCCACATGCCCGGCAGCGAAGCGAATTTAAAGAAGCAGGTCGCGTCCAAGGGTCCGTTAATTTCATAAACTTCCTGCTCGGTGATGTCCAAATTATCGTACAGAAACTTTCTGATGCGGCTGTTGGCCATTTTATAAATTTCCAGCCTTACGGATGCGCCGCGCGTGCGTTTGCGCAGCGATTTTTCCACTTCTTTCAGCAGGTTGTCGATGTCATCCTCGTCAACCTCCAAATCAGAGTCGCGCGTAATGCGGAACGGAACCACATCAATAATTTTGCAGCCGCTGTACAAATCGGCACAATGCTCGTTAATAACGTCCTCCAAAAAAACAAAGCTGCGTTTTTCCTCGCCTGGTACTTCCAAAAGGCGCGGCAGCACGGAAGGCACCTGCACGATGCCCATGCTATCTTCGCCCTCCTGATTGGTAAGTTCTACCGCAAGGTTTAAAGTTTTGTTTGCCAAAAATGGAAACGGGCGCGAAGCATCTACCGCCATCGGCGTCAGTACCGGGAAAATTTCTTCCTGGTAATAGGCTTCCAGCCAGCGGCGGCCGTTCTCGCTCAGCTCACTAACACGGCAGATATACAGCCCCGCCTCGCGCAGTTCTTTTACCAGCGACAGCAGGTATTTGTTTAACAGCTTCATCTGGTCATGCGCAGCCTTGCTGATTTCTTCCAGCTGCTGCTTAACTGTCAGCCCGGCGGCGTCGCGCTTATTAATGCCGTTTTCGTACTGGTCCCACAAACCTGCCACGCGCACCATAAAAAACTCGTCCAGGTTTGACGCCGTAATGGCAACAAATTTTAAGCGTTCCAGCAGCGGCGTGGTTTTAACGCCCGCTTCGCGCAGCACACGCAGGTTAAACTTTAACCAGCTCAGCTCACGGTTAAAAAAGTATTCCGGTTTATTAAGGTTAATTTTTGCGTTTTTTTCCATTTATCTTTCCACCCGTTCCAAAACTGCCTGTAATCCGTAAACCTCCTCAAAAAACGAGGCTTTAGAGGCAAAAGTCCATTCTTCTATCGTTAAATCCTCGCGCGTAATGGCTTCCACCTTCATCACGCCGTTTTTAACGTTAACGCGGCAGCCGCGTATTTTTTGCTTATAGCTGCGGTCCATCGCGTCGGCAAGGCGCACCAAAGCGGCAAGCTTCGCCACCAGCGGCATAATCTCCGCCGACATTTCTTCAACTTCGGCATGGCGTTTATCGTTAAACAGCCGGTGAGCATGGTAATAGCTTGCCAGCGCCACAATTTTTTTGTCCATTTCGCTGAAGCCCAGTATATCGCTTGACATAATCAGTTTATAGCTGTACAGCGAATGGCTGCGCAGCGAAACGTATTTGCCTATGTCGTGCAAAAGCGCTGTTGCCTGCAGTAAAATGCGGCTGTGGCTGTCCAGCCCGTGGTGCTTGCCCAGCTTATCAAACATCGCCAAAGCCAGCTTCGATACCTGGCGTGAATGCGCTTCATCGTACTGGTAGCGTGCGCCGATGCTGTGCAAAAGGCTCAGCTGTTCCTGTTCCAGTTCCGCAGCGTACTCTTTGCTGGTTTTGGGGCCGATATGCAAAAGGCAGATGCCGTCAATAAAACGGTCATCAGTTAAGATAATTTCCTGTACCTGTACCAGCGCTAAAAGCTGCTCGTACAATAAAATGGTCGGCACAACCAATTCCGCCACGTTCTCGTTAATTTTAAACACTTTAATAATCTGCGGCAGGTTCAGTTCGTGCACGGTTTTAAACAGCTGCATAAATTTTTCCGTTTTAATGCGGATAACGCCGGCTTTAAACTCCACGCCCAGCATTTGCAGCAACAGTTCCGATTCCGCGCCCGTCAGCACCAAATAACGGATTTGCTCGTTTTTAAGCGCATACCTTACCGCGCCCATCGTGCTGGAAAGATATTCCGCCAGCGCTTGGTTAAACTTCATGGAACTGCGCTGATTGCGGTTAAAACTTTCCTTAACGCGGATAACGCCGATATTAAGGTTCTGCTGATAGCGGATAACGTTATCCTTAACAAAGGTAATGCCCAAACCGCCGGAAGAAATATCCATCATCAGCATACTTTCATCAACGCCGGTTAAGCCGTCCAGCTTCATGGTGCGGCGGATGGAAGCGTATTTGGTGTATATTTCTTCAGGCAAGTCAATAACCGTTACCTTCAGCCCGGTGCGGATATAAATTTGGTCCAGCAGAAAAACACGGTTCAGTGCCTCGCGTACCGCCGTCGTTGCCTGCATACTGTATTCCTCAACTTCGTATTCCGTCATCAGGCGCTTAAAGCCCACCAGCAGTTCGCAAATTTCGTTAACCATACTGAACGGAATGATTTTATTTTTGAATGTTTCTTCACCTAAACGCACGCGGCGGTTGCATTCTTCCAAAATTTTAATATTGTTTAAATTACGGTATTGTACTATCTGCATGCTTATCATTTCGGAACCGAGATGAATGGCAGCAAAAATTTTATATTGTTTTTTCCTCACAAGACCACCTCATTAAAGCATTATTTTTTAATTCGACGCTTGCGCCTTAAATCCTTGCCTTTAACAATATTTTTACGCTTCCTTGCTTACTATTTTACATTTTATCTGCTTTTTGGCAGGATTTTTAACTTTTGCCGGTAAATATATATTAAATATGCTGTTTTAAAGAACGTAAAACAGGAGGAATGCACTTTGCAGAGGATAGCTATTATAGATATCGGTTCCAACTCAGCACGCCTTGTTATAACCCACATTTATAAAAACGGCGCTTACAACATGGTTTATAACCAAAAGGAAGCCCTGCGCCTGAGCCAGAAAATTGACAAAAACGGCAAGCTTACGCCGCAGGCATTTGCCGACACCATAGAAACGCTGAAAAGCTTCGCCTATATGTGCAAGCTGTACCACGCCGACAGGATTATCGCCGTAGCGACGGCAGCTATCCGCAACGCTGCCAACGGCGCGGAACTGACGCGGCTGGTAGAGCAGGAAACGGGCATTAACCTGCACATTATCACCGGCAACACCGAAGCCTATATCAGCTACCTCGGCGTTATCAATACCCTGCCCTACCACAGCGGCATCATCTTCGACCTGGGCGGCGGCAGCACGGAACTTATTTATTTTCAGGACCGCAAAATCCTCGAATCCGTTTCCGTACCTATCGGCGCTGTTAACACAACGGCGCTGTTCAATACGCGCAACACTATCAGCGCCTCCGTTTACAGCGATTTAAGTTTCTTTCTGCGCACGCGCCTGGCAGAATACCCGTGGCTTAAACAGCCCAAGCTGCCGCTCATCGGCGTTGGCGGCACGGCGCGCACCATTGGCAAAATGCACCAGCGCGCCACCAAATACCCAACAACCAAAATTCATAACTATAAGCTGACGGTACAGGCATTCCGCGGTATTTTTAACCACCTTAAAAGCACCACGCTGGAAGAACGCCGCAAAATTTCCGGGCTCAGCAGCGACCGCGCCGACATCATCATCGCCGGGGCGGCAATTATTAACGCCCTGTTTGAAGTTACCGGCAGCAAGCAGCTTATTACCAGCGGCTGCGGCCTGCGCGAAGGCTTGTTTTATGACTACTATTCCAAAGAACGCAGCCTGCCGCTGATTGCCGAAGACATTTTAGCGCGCAGCACCGATAATATTTTAAACCTGTACACGCCAGACCCGACGCACAGCCACCACATTACGCATCTGGCGCTGGCAATGTTTGACGCCTGGAAACCGCTGCACGGGCTTGGCAAAAACTGCCGCCGCCTGTTAAAAACGGCGGCGCTGCTGCACGACATCGGCATTACCATTAACTTTTACAGCCACGCGCGCCACAGCGCCTACATGATTCAAAACGCCCAGCTGTTCGGGCTGACGCATAAGGAACAGCTAATTACCTCCGCCATTGCGGGGTGGCACAACGGCGTATCCAAAAGCTATTTTTCGCGCGACCCGCTGTACATGACTATGCTGACAGAAAATAACTGGGCAACAGTTAACAAGCTGGCGCTGATTTTAGCGCTTGCCGAAAGCCTGGACTACACGCAAACCGGCATTTTAAGCATTAATCATGCCGGACTGAACGCCGAATGTGCTTTTTTGGACTTAAAAGAACACGGCAACCCTGTTATCGAAATGCACCAGATACGCGCGCACCTAAAATGGTTTTTAAAAGCCTTTGGCAAACCGCTGCGTTTTAAAATAATAGAAGGGTAAGAAACAACTTACTTTTCTAATCCGCCAAATTTAATATTACAGTTGAAAAATAGGGAATATTATGTTAATATTTACTAAAAAAGTTCCCTATTTTATTTTTTGCATTTCATATAGGGAACTTTTAACGAATATTAATCTAAAAATATTCCCTATATAGGAGTTTTATTTTATGACAAACCAAAATTTAGATAATTTACAACAGCTTTTAAGAAACAAAGCTGAATTACAGGCACGGCTTCAATTATTGCCTTATGACGGTACACCGGAAATAAAAACTAATAGGGCAGGGAACAAATATTTGTATGTCCGCAAACGTATTGCCGGCAAATTAACTTCAACTTATGTAGATATTTTTTCAGACGAACTATATGCTGCACTTTTACGTTACGCACGTGAAGCAAGGGAGTTAAGAAAACAACTGCGCAAAATCGAAAAAGAACTGGCATTAATTGGTTATACCGAGCAGGAACTATCTCCCAAAATACAGCTAAATTTAGATTTTGCACGTGCCAATATGAAAGCCAATATCTATGACCAAGCAATTCTTGAAGGCGTTACAACTACATTTCCGCAAACCGAAAACGTTATTGACAACGGCATCGTCAGCGGAATGACACCGAGCGATATTCAAAAAATCGTTAATCTTAAACATGCCTGGGAATTTATTTTGGATAAGAATGTAATAACAGCCCCAACAGATTATTATCTGCTTTGCTATATTGCACGGCTTGTAAACGAAGGATTTTTCCATGAAGGAGGAAAAATCCGTTCCGTCCCTGTCACTATTGGCGGAACAAAATATGTGCCGCCATTACCAATAGAAATTAATGTTAAAGAACAAATTGCCAAAATAGCACAAAGTAACAATCCTGTTATAGATACAGCAATAGACTTATGCCTGTACTGTATGAAAACGCAAGTTTTTACAGACGGCAACAAAAGAGCTTCCATAATTTTTACCAACCATTTTCTAATTGCTCATGGTGCAGGGCTATTGATAATACCTGAAAAAAATGTATCAGAATTTAAGTCGTTATTGGTAAAATATTACGAAAACAAAGATATTGATATAATTAAAACTTTCTTAAAAGAAAATTGCTGGCGCACTTTTTAATACAATTAAAAAAATCTTGTATATTTAAATATCGGTATAAAAATTAGTGTCAATAGTTTCAACCTTAATCTCATTGGTATCAAAATCAGTGCCATCGGTGCCAATTTTGGTGCCATCGGTGCCAAATTTTAGTATCAATAGTACCACTTTTAGTGCCACTAGCCTCAAAGTTTGGCACTATTGATATCTATACCATCAACTTTAGTATCATTAGTTGCAGTATTATTTTAAGGATATTAAGTATAATTTATATATGTTTTTCTCTATTAAAATCATAGGCTAATTATTAATATTTGTTTAATTCAGATAGCCGCATTGGTATTTGCCTGTACATAAAAGCCAAAAAGCAGAAGCGCAAACAAATGCGTTTCTGCTTTTTGTACATCTAACACACTTTTTAGTTTAAATCGTCCGCACGGGCGTGAGTAAGTTTTAAGCGGCGGCGCGCTTCACGCAGCTGTTCTGGCACTTCTTCTTCCGTCATATTGCGCGGCACGGATGTTGTGCCTGCCTTATCGGCGGTGCTGTAATACCACACCTTGTAGTCCAAAATTTCCAGCGTTTGCTGCAATTTTTCCATCTGTTCCTTAACGCTTTGGCGCTGCTTAATAATCATCGCCAAGCGCTCTTTAATGGTAGCGTCGCCTGCCAGCACCATTTCGATAAATTTTTTAATGTCTTTAATGCCCATGCCGGTGTTTTTTAAGCAGTCGATGATGAGCAGCCACTCGTAATCGCTGTCCTTAAACATACGGATGCCGCTTTCTGTACGCTCTACAAACGGCAGCAGACCTTCTTTATCATAATAACGCAGGGTTGAGGGCGTTGTATTTAATATTTTTGCCATTTCGCCGACAGTGTAAAACATTTTTTATCACTCCTTCGCAAAAGTTCACAATTTTGCCATTGACTTAAAGTACGCTTTAACTTATATAATCTACTTAAACTTATAGAACTTATATGATGATTATAGCATATAAGCCCGAATAAGCAAGCACTTTATTTTGGGAGGCATAAAAATGGACTTTAATATGTATGTTCCAACTAAAATTTTATTCGGTGCAGGTACTTTAAACGAACTTGGCAAGCAGCAGCTGCCCGGCAAAAAAGCCGTTATTATCATCTCCAACGGCAAATCTACCCGTGCCAACGGTTATTTAAGCCGCACCGAAGAACAGCTGGCACAGGCAGGCGTTGCCGCCAGCGTTTTTGATAAAATTCAGCCTAACCCTCTGAAAGAAACCGTTATGGAAGGCGCGGCTTTTGTTAAAGCTCAGGGTGCGGATTTCATCGTTGCTTTGGGCGGCGGCAGCGTTATTGACAGCGCTAAAGCCATTGCCGTTATGGTAACCAACCCCGGTGATTTATGGGACTACATTGGCAGTGGTACCGGTAAAGGCCAGCCGCTTGCTAACGCACCGCTGCCCATCGTAGCCATCAGCACTACCGCCGGCACAGGCAGCGAAGCCGATGCAGGCTGCGTTATCACTAACCCCGAAACCAACGAGAAAGTCGGGTTAAAAACACCGGCGCTGTTCCCTGTGCTGTGCATTGAAGACCCCGAACTTATGAAAAGCGTACCGGCACATTACACCGCTTACCAGGGATTTGACGCGCTAAGCCACAGTTTAGAAGGTTATATCTCCAAATTCGCTAACATGATGAGCGATATGTACGCCATTACCGCAATTGAAAATGTAGGCCGCTACCTGGCACGCGCCGTTAAAGACGGCAATGACATTGAAGCCAGGACGCATGTCGCTTTCGGCAATATTCTTTCCGGCACGGTAATGTGCGTAGGCACTACCAGCAGCCAGCACTCGCTGGAACACGCTTTAAGCGCTTACCACCCCAATCTGCCGCACGGCGCAGGGCTGATTATGTTAAGCCGCGCTTATTTTGGCAACGTTATTGCGCACCATGCCTGCGATGAACGTTTTATCCGCATGGCTAAAGCCATGGGAATGGAAAATGCCGATAAACCGGAGGATTTTTTTACCGTTTTGGAGAAACTTTTAACTGACTGCGGCGTAGCAGACCTTAAAATGAGCGATTACGGCATTACGCCGGATGAGTTTGACAAAATGGCTGACAACGCCATGGGCCCGATGGGCGGCTTGTTTGCCTGCGACCGCGTAAAGCTGACTAAAGAAGACGTTATCAGCATTTACCAAAAATCTTATAAATAATTACTGCCTTAAACAGACGGAAAGGAGCTCTTATGAAACGATTTTTTAATACTCTGGCGTTTGCCGCCGCCCTCACTGCGGCTGCCCTCCCCGCTTTTGCAGCGGAAACCGCGCCGCTGCACCAAACCGTAACCAATCCGCAGACGCTGGCAGTTAAATCTGCCGGAAACGAGCATTTTAGCGGCGATGTTGTAACAGTAGCGCTTTACGGGCCGCAGACGCCTTCTAAAAGTTACGCGGCTACCGTTACTTTCAGCCCCGGCGCACGCACCTACTGGCATATCCACGAAATGGGTCAGACCCTGCTTGTAACCGAAGGCACAGGCTGGACGCAGGAATGGGGCAAAGAACCCGTAATGCTTAAACCGGGCGACATTGTACGCTGCCCGCCGGGCGTTAAACACTGGCACGGCGCTGCAGCCGATTCCGCTATGACGCATATCGCCCTTTCCGAAGCGGGCGGCACTGTAACCTGGCTGGAAGAAGTAAGCGAAGACGATTATCCCAACAAATAAGGAGGAACGGCAATGAAAAAGAAATATCTGGCACTTTTAACGGCACTTATGTTAACGGCAGGCATCAGCACCGGCGTGCAGGCAGCAGAGCATAAAACGCTTACCGCAGAGCAGCAGAACACCGTTACCGTTGCTGCCTTTATGGCAAAGGGCGACCTGCCCAACCTTAAAAAAGCACTGGCAACTGCTTTGGATAACGGCATGACGGTAAACGAAGCCAAAGAAATTTTGGTACACCTATATGCTTACACCGGTTTTCCGCGCAGCTTAAACGCGCTCAGCACGCTGGATAAATTAGTGCAGGAACGGCAAGCCGCCGGCATTAACGATGAAATGGGCCCGGACGCTACGCCGCTTGACCCTTCCGCTGACCGCCTTGCCAAAGGCACTGAAATACAGACTGAAATCAGCGGCAGAGTTGTGACCAACGAATTTGCGCCTATCATCAACACCTTTTTGCGCGAGCATTTATTTTATGATATTTTTGCCCGTGATGTAATTAACTGGCAGCAGCGCGAGCTGGCAACTGTCGGCGCGCTGGCAGGCATCGGCAACGTAAACCCGCAGCTTACCTCGCACTTCCGCGCGGCTATGAACACCGGGCTGACGCCGGAACAGTTACAGGAAGCCGTTGACGTACTGAATGAAACCGTAAGTACCGATACCGGCAGCAATGCGCAGGCAGTTTTAAATAATGTTTTAAAATAACGGACGGAACATAAACAAATAAATTTTTAATGAAAGAGGGACTACACATGAAATTACGCAAAACCTTACTTACCGCAGGGCTTGTTTTAGCATTAAGCGCCGGCGCAGCTTTTGCCGCCGAACCCGTAAACACTAATCCGTGGGGCTTGGTTTACCAAAACGCCATTACCCAAAACGTAGCAGGCAAAGTTAACATCCACCCTGTAAGTTATGAACTGAACGGCTTAAAAATTGCCGCTAACGTATACACCCCAGCAGGTTACGACCCGGCTAAAAAATACCCGGCAGTTGTAGTTGCGCACCCCAACGGCGGCGTTAAAGAACAGGTTGCAGGGCTGTACGCGCAGCGCCTTGCCGAACTCGGCTACATCACCATCACGGCTGACGCCGCATACCAGGGCGCCAGCGGCGGCGAACCGCGCCACAAAGACGTACCATTTTACCGCACCGAAGATATTCACGGCATGGCCGATTACATTATGACCTACCCCGGCGTTGACCCTGACCGCATGGGTGTGCTGGGCATCTGCGGCGGCGGCGGTTACACCCTTAACGCAGCCAAAAGCGACAAACGCTTTAAAGCAGTTGCAACTTTAAGCATGTTCAACAGCGGTGAAGTACGCCGCAACGGCTATATCAACAGCGGGCTCGACACCGTACAGCAACGCCTGCACGAAGCCAGCGACGCGCGTGCCCTTGAAATTACGAAAGGCGAATATCCCATCAGCGGCAACGTTGATTTTGACGCACTGACAGATGAGGCCATTGCCCAAATCCCGACTGACCTGTACCGCGAAGGCATGATGTACTACGGACGCACGCACCGCCATCCCAACAGCACCTTTGCCTATACCACCAGCAGCCTGATGGAACTGATGGCATGGGACGCTACCGACCAAATCGAACTTATCGACCAGCCGCTGCTGCTTATGGCAGGCAGCAAAGCCGATTCGCTGTACATGAGCAAGGAAGCTTTTGAAAAAGCCACCGGCACCAAAGATAAAGAACTGTTCCTCGTCGACGGCGCAACCCATATCCAAACCTACTATGTGCCCGAATACGTTGACCAGTTTGTTGCTAAATTGCAGGACTTTTACGGCAAACACCTGTAATAAAAGAGGGTAATACCATGCAGCATAAAACCACCAAAACACTTGCAGCAGCTATGCTTGCGCTGATACTTAGCACAAGCGCCTACGCCTTTGAAAAACCAGTACTTTTAGCAGACCAGGGCAGCTTTTTTGCAGGCGGCACCGTTGTAACCACGCCCGGAAAATTTGATTACAGCAAACCGCTGAACCCGCAAGGGCAAACGCTGCACGGCGACCACGCCTACGTTTTTTACCAAAAACCGGTTAACGCGCACAAACTGCCGCTTGTATTCCTGCACGGCGCAGGGCAAAGCAAAAAGACCTGGGAGACCACTCCGGACGGACGCGACGGCTTTCAAAACATCTTTTTGGAACGCGGCTACGCCACCTACCTTGTAGACCAGCCGCGCCGCGGTGATGCAGGGCAGGCAACCGTTGACGGCACTGTCAGCGCTGTAACCAACGACCAGTTCTGGTTCAGCAACTTCCGAGTTGGTGACGCACCCAAATTTTTTGACAGCGTACAGTTCAGCAAAGACCCGGCAGCGCTTGACCAGTATTACCGCCAAATGACGCCCAACACTGCACCTTACGACCAAAGCGTAGTTGTTAACGCTTTAAGCGCAGTGTTTGATAAAACCGGCAACGGCGTGCTCATCACCCATTCGCAGGGCGGCGGCCCCGGTTGGCGCATTGCCATTAAAAACCCTAAAGTACGCGCCGTAATCAGCTACGAGCCTGGCAGCAGCTTCGTCTTCCCACAGGGCGAAGAACCGGAAGCCATCCCCACCTCAAGCCCCTTCGGCCCGTTGCAGCCAGAAATCGTAACGCTTGACGAATTTATGCAGCTGACAAAAATTCCTATCGTCATTTACTACGGCGACAACATTGCCGAAAACTACACCGATGAATGGAATAAAGATTCCTGGCGCATACGCCTGGATATGGCGCAAAAATTTGCGGCAGCCGTTAACCGCCACGGCGGCGACTGCACCGTTGTGCACCTGCCCAATATCGGCGTTACCGGCAACACCCACTTTCCATTCAGCGATTTGAATAACGTACAAATTGCCGATTTAATGGAAAACTGGCTGCACGAAAAAGGTTTGGACAAGTAAAGAGTTAAAATAAATCTTCAATAATTTAGTCTTATAATGACAAAACTCCCGCACATAATGTACGGGAGTTCTTTTTTTTGCTTACTATTCTTCCCGCTTTGCCAAACTTACAAATTTAGTAAATTGCTTGTGGAAGAACAGGTTTACCGTGCCGACCGGACCGTTGCGGTGCTTGGCGACGATAAGTTCTGTAATGTTTTTATTTTCGGTTTCGGGGTTATAGTAATCTTCGCGATACAGGAACATTACAATATCGGCGTCCTGTTCCAATGAACCTGATTCGCGCAGGTCGGAGAGCATCGGACGCTTTACCTGGCGCGATTCCACGCTGCGGCTAAGCTGCGACAGCGCAATAATCGGCACGTCAAGTTCGCGCGCAAGTGCTTTCAGCGAGCGGGAAATTTCGGAAACCTCCTGCTGGCGGTCGCCGCTTAAATTGCGCTTGCCGCTGCCCTGCATTAACTGCAAGTAGTCGACGACAATTAAATCAAGCCCGTGCTCGGCTTTTAAACGGCGGGCGCGGCTGCGCATTTCCATTGCCGTTATGCCCGCCGTATCGTCGATGTAAATTTGCGCCGCGCTTAAAGCGTCGGCCGTTTGTATCAGCTGAATCCAGTCCTCGTCGCGCAGCTCACCAATACGCAGCCGCTGCGAGTCAATATTTGCTTCGGCGCAAAGCATACGCTGCACCAGCTGCTCTTTACTCATTTCCAAACTGAAAAAGGCAACTACTTTGGGCTTCCCGTCCGTCTGCTTGCCGCTGCGGATAGCCACGTTCTGCACAATATTCAGCGACAGCGCCGTTTTACCCATGGAAGGGCGTGCGGCAAGAATGATAAAATCGCTGCCGTGCAGGCCGCTGGTCAGATTGTCAAAATCGACAAAGCCAGTCGGCAACCCAGTTAAGCCGTTTTTATTGTTCATCAGCGCTTCCAAATCTTTAAAGGAGTCCATAACGATGTTGTTAATCGGCACAAAGTCGGTATCCTTTTTACGGTTGGAAATATCCAGTATTTTCTTTTCGGCAGAATCGATAATATCGCTGACGTCTTCGCTGCCCTCATAGCCCATTTCGGCAATTTCGGTAGCGGAGCGTACCAGTTGGCGCAGAATGGATTTTTCTTCGACAATACCGGCGTGGTAAACTACGTTTGCCGCCGTCGGTACCGCGTTAGCAAGTGAAGTAACGTAAGCAATGCCGCCAACGTCCTCCAGTTTGCCGTTCTTTTTTAAAACTTCGGTTACTGTTACCAAATCGACGGCTTCATTGCGGTTATAAAGCTCCAGCATGGCGTTAAAAATAACTTTATGCGCCTCGCGGTAAAAATCTTCAGCGTGCAGCTTTTCCATCACTTTAGCAATGGCTTCCCTTTCCAGAAGCATTGCGCCTAAAACCGCCTGTTCTGCCTCTATATTTTGCGGTGGTACTCTGTCAATCATGGCAGGCGCCTTATTCAGCCGCTACGGTAACGGCAAACTCGGCGGAAATTTCCGGGTGCAGTTTGGCAACGGCGGTGTATTCGCCAACGCCTTTTACTGCGCCTTTCAGTTCTACCTTGCGGCGGTCAATGTCAAGCTTAGTCTGTTCAATTAAGGCTTCGGCAACGTCCTTGCTGGTTACGCTGCCAAACATTTTACCGTTTTCGCCCACGCGCACTTTAACAATTACATGTACTTTTTTCAGCTGGGCGGCAAGCATAACGGCTTCATCCTTGCGCTGAGCGGCGCGGTGCGCCTGGGTTGCCTGGTCTTTTTTAGCCTGGTTTAAATTAGCGGCGTTGGCTTCTTTTGCCATTTTACGCGGCAGCAGATAGTTTCTGCCATAGCCTTCCGCAGTTTCAACAATATCGCCTTTTTTGCCTAAATTTTTAACGTCCTGCAACAGAATCACTTTCATTGTTATCATTCTCCTCTAACTGTTTTTTTGCTAATGCGATAATTTGCTTTTTAACTTCTTCTACACTGATATTTTTAAGCTGAACGCCGGCAACAGTTTGGTGCCCTCCGCCGCCAAGTTCTTCCATAATAATCTGTACGTTGACGGTGCCGTCGCTGCGCGCGCTTACGCCCAGCGAACAGTCAGCGGAATATTCTGTTATAACAACGCTCATGCAAATGCCGGTAATGTTTATCATGGTATCGGCTGCCTGCGCGGCAATAACCGAGGATTTTACTTCTTTCGGAGCGTTCTCGTAAACCGAAATTACCATACCCGGTTCAGGCATTTCAGCTTCTGCCACCAGGCGCGATTTAACCTGAACTGAATCAAGGTCATCCTTAAACAGCTGCCTTACCATGCTCGGGTCCGCACCGCTGCGGCGCAAAAGCGCTGCCGCTTCAAAAGTGCGCTCGCCGGTCTGTACGGCAAAGTTTTTGGTATCGACGACGATGCCGGCATAAAGCGCGGTTGCCTCGCCTTTGGTAAATTCCAAACGGTCGTTAAAATAACCAACCAGCTCCGTCACCAGTTCGCTGGTAGATGACGAGGACGGTTCCATATATTGCAGCGTGGTGTTTTTAATGGCGTCCTCCGCCCTGCGGTGATGGTCGATAATAATGCGCCAAGGAATAGCTTCCAGCACTTTCTGGCTGGCGCAGAGCATTTCGCGGTGGTGGTCAACCAAAACCAACAGTGATTTAGGCGAAATATGCTTCAGCGCTTCTTCTTCTTCTACCATAATATCGGCGTAAACATCGTCTTCATCCATCAATTTCATATCATTGCTGCGCAGGGTTTCGGCAATTTTGCGTACCGATTCATTCTGCCCGCTGACGACGATGTAAGTTTCCTTACCCAGGCTGCGCGCCATCTTAGCCATGCCGATAGCGCTGCCGATGGCGTCAAAATCTTCCATAGTATGGCCCATAACAAAAACTTTTTCCGCCGATACCATCAGCTCATGCACGGTATGCGCCACAATGCGGGCACGCACGCGCGTGCTTTTTGCCGCAACGGCGCTGATGCCGCCAAAGAACTGTAAATTGCCGCCCAGCATTACAACCACCTGGTCGCCTCCGCGCCCCAGCGCCAAATCAAGCGCTTTGGCAGCATTAAGGCTTACTTCTTCCAGGCTACGTCCGTCGCAAGAAATACCTACACTGATAGTCGGCGTAATTTTATTGCCGACCTGTATTTCACGGATCCTGTCCAAAACAGGGAATTTCTTTTCCATTAAGTCCTGCAAAGAAGCCTGGTTGATGCCAACGAGGAAGCTTTCTTTGTTATTGGCAAGAATAAACCCGTTTTCTTCCTCCGCCCACTTGCTTAAAACTTCGTTTACTTCACCGGAAATATTGGCACGTGTGCTTTCGCCCATGCCTTTAGTTACATCTTCGTAGTTATCAAAACGCACATAGGCAAGGCACAGTTTTTCGTTGGCGTATTTTTGGCGCAGCAGTTCAAAATCCGTAACGTCGTTTAAATAGAAAATCAGGCTGCAGCCTTTGGTTTCCTTTTTTCCCGCCTTTTCGCCGGTAGATACGCGGCAGTGGCGCAGCTTATAATAGCGTCCGTTAATTAACAGCAAGCGCTCACCGTCCTTAATGCTTAAAGCGTCAAAAGCATTTTCCGGCAGGTCAAAAATTTCTTCCGGGCGTTTTCCGTCAACGTTTTTTACACCGGCGTAACCAGCAAATTCGGCAAACAATTCGTTTTTCCATTGCAGTTTGCCGTCCTGCCCAAAAACAGCCATTGCCACGTCAAGATTGCGCACTGCGTAATGGCTGGTACGTTCAATATTACGCACAATGGTATCGAGATAACCGTTAAACTGAATTTCCTTATTATAGAACACACGGCGGCTATGCCAGTATAACCCGCCCATAGAAGCAAGCCCAGCCAGAAGCCACCACCAGTTATAGCAAGTTAAAATAACGGTAAAGGCCGTCAATACGCCAAGCGGCACCTTCATATCGTTCCAAAAATTCCAGATTTTGTTAAACATTTTATCCGCTCCCTTTACAGGCTGCGTTTTTTCAAATCACGGTAATCAAAAACTGCTTCAAACGCACCCAAAAGTACAATAAATGTAGAAACAAACTGCATCGAAAGCGCCAGCACAACACTTAGTATGCCCAGCCATTTCGGCTTGTTGTTTTTCTCTATCCACCAGTAAATAAGCGCCCAGCCCTGGAACAAAAACATTACGCTGGTTACCGTTTGGATGTTAATAGCAATTTCAAACGCCAGCTTCGGCGCATCTGGATAAGTTGCCATAAAACCCATCGAAAGCGCAAACGGCCAGATAACATATTCGGACACGCGCCAGTTTTTAAACGGCGGCAGCGGCGCAAAAGCCACGCCCATTTTAGCCAGCACCTTGCGCGCGCCGTAATAGTTGGCAAAGGCAATTATCGGCGAGCAGACAATAAGCGAGCCTGGCAATATCAAACGGATTAATTCAATAGAGTCTTTATTCGCCTGCACGGCGGCAGCAATCTGCTCCTCGCTCATACCGGCGCTGCTGTAATAGCCCTGCATTTCCTGCAAAGCTTCTTCCAGCCCGCTGAACATTATATCAACAGGGTTGGTGCCCATAACAAGCATGCCCATCCCCAGGCTTAGCAAAATAGAAACAAAAGTCGCTGCCGAACCGTACACTAACGTTTTGGCAGGCGTATGGCCGCGGTACATACATTCACCAAGCGCCAGGCCCAGAAGCCCAAACATCGCCATCATAGAAAGCGCCTGCAGCGGCCCAAGCAGCGAGCCGATTACCGCACCCGCAACAATTAAGGTCATCACGCTCCAGCGGAAGCCGTTGCGCATACCGCAGACGGCAATAGGCACCGCCCACAAAAAGTTAAAAATAACGCCCAGTACGGGCAGATAAGTGCCAAGAACAGCAAACAAAACGGCAACGGCAGCCAGAATACCGGCTTCTACCATTTCAGAAGTCTTTCTTACCAAAAATGTTCCTCCTTATATAAACGGGCACACACCCATATAATTATATTTTACAGCAAAAAGGCAAAAAAGCAAAGTAAAAGTAAGCGGCAAAAAACCTGTAAAATTAGTTTAATCAATGTTACAATAAAAATAGTTACATTAAAAGGAGCTAAAACAATGGCTAAAGCAAAAATCTGCGGGCGTTTTGCACCATCGCCCAGCGGCAGAATGCACCTTGGCAATATTTTCTGCGCGCTTTTAGCGTGGCTCAGCGCCCGTTCGCAAAACGGCAATATGCTGCTGCGTATCGAGGATCTTGATACCTCGCGCTGTACGGCTGAGAAAGCCTGCGTACTGATAGACGACCTGCTGTGGCTGGGGCTGGACTGGGATTTTGGAGCCGCACCAAACGCCGCGCCGGATGCATTTTACCAAAGCCGCCGCAGCGGAATTTATAAAAAATTTTTTGATGAATTTGCGGCGCAGGATTTAGTTTACCCCTGCTTTTGCAGCCGCGCCGAACTGCACGCCGCCAGCGCGCCGCACGCCAGCGACGGGCACTTTGTGTACCCAGGCACCTGCCGCCGTTTAACGCCGGCAGAACGCAGCGCCAAACTGCCAAACTGCAAACACGCCTGGCGCCTTAAAGTGCCGGATGCGGATATTGCCTTTACCGATTTGCACTACGGCAGGCAAAGCGTTAACCTGGCGCGCGAGTGGCGCGATTTTATCGTGCGCCGCAGCGACGGCATTTACGCCTATCAGCTGGCGGTTGTCATTGACGATGCGCTGATGGGCGTAACGGAAGTTATCCGCGGCAGCGATTTGTTAAGCTCCACCGCGCCGCAGCTTTATTTGTATAACCTTTTAGGCTTTACGCCGCCGCAGTTTGGGCATTTGCCGCTGTTAACCGCGCCGGACGGGCGGCGGCTTGCCAAACGCGACCTTGATTTGGATATGGGCGCGCTGCGCAGCCGCTTTACACCGGAAGAAGTTATCGGCAGGCTGGCTTTCTTTGCCGGGCTTCTTGAGCGTAAAGAACAAGTTAAAGCCGCAGAGCTTATCCCCCTGTTTGACTGGCGCAAAATACCAAAGAATAATATCGCTGTTAACTAAAAAAATCCTCCGCCGTAAAAGCGGAGGATTTAATTTTTATTAAACGTTAAAAACCTTACCCGGATTCAAAATGCCTTTCGGGTCGAGCGCCAGTTTAATAGCGCGCATCATTTTCATTTCCACAGGGTCAGTGTATTTTTCCATCGCGGGCAGCTTTTTAGCGCCAATGCCGTGTTCGCCGCTCAGGCGTCCGCCAAGGCTGTAAACATAAGCATAGGCTTCGGCGTGGAACTCAGCAAGCTGTTTTTCCCATTCTTCTTCGCTTAAATCGCATTTCAAAATCTGGAAATGCAGGTTGCCGTCACCGGCATGTGCCAGGCACAGCAGCTTAAAGCTGTATTTTTTAGAAACCTCGTTAAGATGCTCAATGCACTCGGCAATTTTATCAACCGGCACAACCAAATCGTCCGAAGTACTGATAAGGCTCAGCACACGGGTGGATTCCAGGCAGTTGCGGCGGATTTTCCATACGCGCTCGTCAGCTTCCAGTACATCAGTAGCGCCGCTTGCGGTGCAGATTTCGTCCAGCTGCTCCATCTTGCTTTCCAGTTCTTCTTCATTAAATGTTTCTACCGTAATGATTACATAATAACCGTCCTCGTAATGCGGCAGTTTTAACTCGCAGTAATCGCTGGCACTGCGAACAAAGCCGTTGTCCATAAACTCAACGCTGGTCGGGTTCAGCCCCGCTTTAATCAGGTTCGGCACAACGCCGACGGCTTTGTCAAGCTCGGTAAAGATAGCAAGAATATCCAGTTTATAAGGAGCCAGCGGCAAAAGTTTCAGCGTCGCTTTGGTAATAATGCCTAAAGTGCCCTCGCTGCCCATAATCAGCTGTTCCAGGCAGTAGCCGGTGCTGTTCTTTTTCAGCGTGGAGCCAAGCGTTACAATATCGCCGGTCGGGGTAACAACCTCAACGGAGTAAACCTGGTTGCGGGTTGTGCCGTAACGTACTGCTTTGTTGCCGCCTGCGTTAGTAGCAATGTTGCCGCCGATTAAGCAGCTGTCGGCGCTGCACGGGTCGCCTGCATACAAAAAGCCTTCTTTATTGGCATATTCCTGAATTTCCAGCGTCCTGGCGCCAGCCTGCACAACCATGTACATGCCTTCTTTATTCAGCTCCAGAATTTTATCCATGCGCTCCATTAACAGCACAATGCCGCCGCAAACTGGCACTGCGCCGCAGGATACGCTTGTACCGGCGCTGCGCGGTGTTACAGGCACGTCAAACTCGTTGGCAATTTTCATAACCGCCGCCACTTCTTCGGTATTGGCAGGCATTACCACAACTTCCGGCAGATGATGGTAATGCGGGTCGGTTTCCTCGTCGGTTTTGTATTTGTCCAAAGTTTCGGGGTCGGTCATTACATATTCGCTGCCAACTGCTTTGCGCAGAGCCTCCAATACTTCTTCCGTGACCGGTTTGTAATTCATCATTTTCTCAAATCCTTTCTACTATCCTTCTCTGAAATTATCAGTCTACGTTAAAAATCTTGCCCGGGTTCAAAATGCATTTCGGGTCCATCGCTTTTTTAATGGTGCGCATTAAATTAAGTTCGCCCGGACGGGTATATTTTTCCATTTCGGCAAGCTTCTTTGCGCCGATGCCATGCTCGCCCGCAAGGCGGCCGCCGATGCTGTAAGCATAGGTATAAACCTCATCGTGGAAAGCCTGCACGTTGGTTTCCCATTCTTCATCGGTCAAATCGCATTTGCACAAAATGATGTGCAGGTTGCCGTCGCCGACATGGGCGCAGATACGCGGCAGGAACGGGTATTTTTCGCCGGTTTTCATAATAAATTTAATAGCTTCGGCAACTTTGTCGCGCGGAACAACAACGTCGTCAGTTAAGGATACCTGGCTGATAAGGCGTACGCATTCCTGGCAGTTGCGGCGCATTTTCCAAATGCGTTCATCAGCTTCCAGCACTTCAACTGCTCCTGCTTCGGTGCAGAGCTCGTCCAAGCGTTCCATCTTCATATCAAGTTCGTCCTCGTTGTAGGTTTCAACGGTAACGATAACGTAAATACCGTCCTCATAATGCGGAACGTTTTTAAATTCGCAGTAATCGGCAGTACCGCGCACATAGCTGTTGTCCATGTACTCAATGCTGGTCGGGTCAATGCCTGCTTTTAACAGCAGCGGCACAAGGTCGATGGCTTTTTCCGGCTCGGTAAATACGGCAACAAGGTCAAATTTATAAGGGCACAGCGGCAAAAGTTTTAAAGTTGCTTTGGTAATAATGCCCAAAGTACCCTCGCTGCCCATAATCAGCTGTTCCAGGCAGTAGCCGGTAGAGCATTTTTTAAGGCGCGCGCCGACTTCAATAATTTCGCCGGTCGGGCTTACAAATTCAAGCCCGTAAACCTGGTCGCGGGTTGTGCCGTAACGCACCGCTTTGTTGCCGCCAGCGTTGGTGGCAAGGTTGCCGCCGATAAGGCAGCTGTCGGCGCTGCACGGGTCGCCTGCATACAGGTAGCCTGCTTCGTTGGCAACACGCTGCACTTCAATAGTCGGCACGCCGGCTTCGGTAACAATGTACATACCCTCGGTGTTCAGCTCAATAATTTTGTTCAGGCGTTCCATCAAAAGCACAATGCCGCCGCAAACAGGAATCGCGCCGTCAGCAAGGCTGGTGCCCGCGCTGCGCACGGTAACTGGCACATCAAATTTATTGGCAAGTTTAACAACTTTCGCAATTTCTTCGGCAGAGCCGGGCTTTACAACAACCTCCGGCTTGTGAAATTTACGCGGGTCTGTTTCTTCGTCAGTCTGGTAGCGTTCCAGCGTTTCGGCATCAGTCATAACATATTCCGCGCCGATAGCAGCTTTTAATGCTTCAATTACTTCTTCGGTAACGGGAGCATAAGTTTTCATACTTCATCATCCTTCCGTAACTGCGCACGCGCCAGCGCCGCAGAAAAAATACATATCCTTTATAATTATAATACAAAATTCCATATATTTCAAAATAACCAGCGCCATAGTAAACAAAAATCCCCGTTAAAAAACAGGGATTTTAAAAAATTTTACTTATTTTTAAAAATTACGCTGGTAACTGACGCCGATAATTTTGGTAAAGCTGTCGTGCGTATGGGCATGTCTGCCGCTTGCTCCGTCCGGGTCGGCAGAATCTCTGAATTTAAACCGCAAATCGCCGACGTCCATCCAGCCCAAGGCGACTGCCAGCGTTTGCTCCTTATCGTTGTAGCGCGCGCCGATAGAATAAGTGCGCCTGTTGCCGGTCGGCACCATAAAATCGCCGCCGTCGTAAGGAATGGAAGATTCATCATAAGCGAAGCCTGCCATCAGCGTGTATTTATCGCTCAGCTTATGTTCCACGCCGATAGCGTAACGCCAGCCGTCCTCCCAGTTTTTAGGGCTTTTATGCACTGTATCAAAGGCAGGAACCCCTGTACCTGAAACATTAATATCCAAAGCATCGTAAGTGCTCCAGTTAGTACGCACGGCATTTAATTCTATGCGAGTCCTGTCATTAAACTTATGGTTATAGCCAATGTGCCAGGAATCCGGCAGCGTTACTTCGCCGTAAGCATCGCCGGAAAGGTCTAATACGCCGCCGACATTGTACGCATTAAAATCCGCTTCCATGGAGTGCTTAATGCGGCTGCGGTATACTACACCGATTTCGTTTTTATCGTCAAAAGTATAATTGGCAGCTGCATTCCAGCCCAAAGCATAGCTTTCTCCTTTTGTGTGGGTTGGAGTCATTGGCTTACCAGTATAAGGATTACTCATAGCGTTTTTCTCCATTGTCAGCCCAACGTAGTTAATTTCCGCACCAACTGCCGCGCTCCATTTGTTATCAAACTTGTGGGCATACACCGGCGTTAGGCTTACGCCGTTTAAGCGCGACAAAAACGCATTGGTAGATACCGCGGAATTACGCTCAAATTCCGATACCATAGCAAAACGGCTGAACGCACCGATGCCGAACCAATCCTTATCGTTCATCTTTTTTACATAGTAAGTACCGGGAGCAAACCCAAAATGCACGCGGTTTTTGCCGCTTTCAAGAACTTCACCGTTTTTATCGTACAAATCGTATTCGCCGTGCGGGCTGATATAAGTTGCGCTTACCTTAAAGGCCTCGCCGTCTACCTTAGTAATGGAAGCCGGATTATACGCCACGTTGGCAGCATCGCCTTCGGCAAACATACGCGCACCGCCCATAGCGACGCCCTCGGCACTCCATTCATTAATGGCAAAGCCTTCTGCCCCTGCCGTCTGCGGTACGACAATGGCACAAAGTAAACTTAACGCTAAAACTTTATTTTTTAAATTCACATCATCACCTCAATTGAAATTATTAGTAGCTGGTACTATTGTAACAGATATGTAAATTTTTAGCCACAAAAAAATACGCCCTCTGCTTTATGCAAAGGGCGCTGTAAAAATTTGCCTATCAGTCTATGCCGCGGCGCAGCACTACCGGCTCCTGGTATTCCCAGGGCACATACTGCACGGTGCTGCAAAAATTATAGGCTTTGTAACGTTTGGCAATGTCTGTTTCCGCAGCGGCGTTATTAATATCGCGGTCGGCAATTTCGTTGCGCGGATACGATTTAAAGGCTTCGGCGTAAATATCGCAGGCTTTGGCATCGTCGCCGGCGTTGTGGGCATCTTCTGCCAAAAACTTCAGCGCAAAATATTTGTACGGGTTTACGCCGCCATTATCTTTTTCGGCTTCAGCCATCGCTTTGGCTTCCTGCACCGCCTGCTCCTCCTTGCCAGCTTCGCGTAAAACCAGCAGCCTGCGGTAAAACATATCGCCGCGGGCGCAGCTATGAAAAGTATGCGTGTAAGCGCGGGCAATTTCGTAAGCCTCCTGCAAATAAGTCAGCGCAGCTTCTTCGCTTTTTGCCAGCTTCCACACAATTTCGGCAATGTCGCGCAGGCACAAAACCTTGTGTTCCGCTTCGCTCAATCCATATTCCGGGTCATCATCCATATCGGGCTTTATATCTACAACCGTACTTAAAACGCGCATAGCACTTTCGGTATCGCCCATCCAATACAGCGCGCGCCCTACAATCGAGCGGCAGCGCCAATCGTTATAATCCTGTATCATGCTCAGCGGCACGGGATATTCGCCGTTAGCCAGGCGGGCAACATACCCCATCCATTCCTGTTGGTCCATTATCATTACCTCCTTGCGGTCTGTTACCTTTATTGTACCATATTTCAGCATAAAAAAGGGCTGCGGCACACGGAAAGATATGTGCACAGCAGCCTAAAATAAGGGAAAGCGTTCATCAGGGCAACAATAAAAATATCATTGCACATTAAGAATTATACAGCATCAAAAGAAATCTGTCAAGTATTTCTGTAATTTATCAAAATTATTGGTTTTTTGTAACATTTATGGCGTTACAGCGTGATACAAACGCACGGATAGGCAAAACTTTGCTCATTATTGTGCTTTTAAAAACAGCGGCTCCATCAGTTCGTCCTTAACGTCTTCCCACACAACAAAGTTTGCCTTGCTGAAGCCGTTAAAAGTTGTTGCCGATGCCGACGTATACGCGCCGCAGATAGGCACAAGCAGTATGTCGCCTTCTTCCTGACGCACCGTCATTTTGCCGCGGAACATAATGTCCAGCGAATCGCAGCTCGGTCCGGCAAAAGTAGCCGCCACCTGCTCGCCCTCTTTAAAGCTGATAAGCTTAAAATCCCACTGGTCAAACAAAACGCCGGAGAATGTTCCGTACAGCCCATCGTCAAGGAAATACCAAGGCTGGCCGCCGCGTTCCGTAACGCCGATAACGCTGGTAATAAGGTTTACCGCCGTGCCGCAAATAAAACGCCCAGGCTCCGCCCAGATTTCCACACCAGGAAAATCCTCATCCAAACGTGCGTTAATCTGGTTCAGCATTTCTTTTAAGTTAAAACGTACTTTCGGCTCGGGAATCGGGAACCCGCCGCCGATATCCATAATGCGCAGCTGCATACCGGCAGCAGCGGCTTCTTCAAAAATCTCGCGCGCAATGTCCAGCGC
>DXVZ01000083.1:5357-10289 GCA_019417125.1 Phascolarctobacterium sp. | reverse complement strand
TTATTGCGCCAAATTATCTGTCCGCGGCCAAAGTCGATAAAATCGTCGGTCACGATAAGTTCGTGCCCGCGTGCACGCAGGGCGTTGATAATATCTTCGCCCACGCCTTTTTCTATCATAACTTTTTTGCCTGCAATCCACTGCCAGCGCGGGCAGTCCAGCGCTTCCTGCGGGTTCATGCCAAAATCAATACAATTATGGATAACCTGCAAATGGCCCTGCGGCTGCATATAGCCGCCCATTACGCCAAACGGCCCCACTGCTTCGCCGTTTTTGGTTAAAAAGCCAGGAATAATGGTGTGGTACGGTTTTTTCAGCGGCACAAGGTAATCATCATGCTGCGGGTCCAGCGTAAAACCGGCTGCCCTGTCGTTAAAGGCTATACCGTATCCCGGCACTACGATGCCGCTGCCAAAGCCTTGAAAATTGCTTTGAATATACGAAACCATATTGCCCTCGCCGTCCGCCGTACACAAATAAACAGTGCCGCCGCAAAACGGATTGCCCGGCTGCGGCATAAGCGCCTGTTCGCCGATAAGGGCACGGCGTTTAGCTGTGTATTCATCCGAAAGCAGTTCGTTAACCTGCGCTTTCATATAGCGCGGGTCGGCAACGTATTTTCTGCCGTCGGCGTAGGCAAGTTTCATGGCTTCAATTTCGTGATGCAGATTTTCTGCGCAATCTTTGTTGGCATGCTCAAAACCTTTTAAAATATTAAGCGCCATCAGCGCCACAATGCCGTGCCCGTTGGGCGGCAGCTCCCATACGCGGTAGCCGCGGTAGTCAATACTGATTGGCTCAACCCATTCAGCACGGTAAGCAGCCAAATCGCTTTTGCGGATATAGCCGCCGGTGCGGCGCGAAAATGCGTCGATAATGTCCGCCACTTCGCCGCGGTAAAAAGTTTCGCCGCAGCTTTCCGCAATCAGGCGCAGCGTTTTTGCCTGGTAAGGCAGCCTGGCAACAGTGCCCGCCGCCGGTGTTTCGCCGTTTTTGGCAAAGGTATCAAACCAACCTTTAAAGGCTTCGTTATTTTTGTAAGGCGCAAAAACACTTAAGCCTTCGTGCCACAGGCGGCTTATAACCGGCGATACCGGGTAGCCGTTTTCGGCATAGTCAACGGCCGGTGCAAACAAATCGGCAAAAGGAAGTTTGCCAAAGCGTTTATGCAGTTCTGCCCACGCAGATACAGCGCCAGGAACGGTTACGGATTCCCAGCCGCGTTCCGGCACTGTGCTTTTGCCTTTCAGCGCACCGCAATCGGGAGTCAGCAGCTGCGGCGCATAACCGCTGCCGTTTAAGCCGTATAATTTGCCGCCTGCCCAAACCTGGGCAAAAGCATCGCTGCCAAGCCCGTTGCTGGTAGGTTCCAGCACAGTTAGGGCAATGGCGGTGGCAATGGCAGCGTCAACCGCATTGCCGCCTTTTTTAATCATATCCAGCCCTGCCTGTGCCGCCAGCGGCTGGCTGCTGCACACCATGCCCTTGGTGCCGTACATTACGCTGCGGCGCGAAGGGTATTTATATTTTAGGGGATTAAATCCAAAATCCATTTTACGCACCATTCTTATTTGTTGATGTTATAAAAAACAGCCATTCCTTTATATTTGGCGGCGCTGCCCAAATCTTCTTCAATGCGCAGCAGCTGATTATATTTTGCCACGCGGTCGGTTCTGGCAGGCGCGCCGGTTTTAATTTGCCCTGCGTTAACGGCTACCGCGATGTCGGACAGCGTAGTGTCTTCGGTTTCACCGCTGCGGTGCGAGATTATGCAGGTGTAGCCTGCGCGTTTTGCAGTTTCGATAGCGCGGAAGGTTTCCGTCAGCGTGCCAATTTGGTTTACTTTTATAAGAATGGCATTGGCGACATGTTTTTCGATGCCTTCTTTAAGGCGTGCTTCGTTGGTTACAAACAGGTCGTCGCCTACAAGCTGTACTTTTTTGCCAAGACGGGCGGTAAGTTTCTGCCAGCCGTCCCAGTCATCTTCGGCAAGGCCGTCTTCGATAGAGATAATCGGGTATTTTTCGCACAGCATTTCAAGGTAATCAATCATTTCGCCGCTGGTTTTAACAACGCCTTCGCCTGCCATGTCATACTTGCCGTCTTTGTAAAATTCGCTGCTGGCTACGTCCAGCGCCATAACAATATCTTCGCCTGGTTTATAGCCTGCTTTTACAACTGCTTCTAAAATAACGGCAATGGCTTCTTCGTTAGATTTTAAATCCGGAGCAAAACCGCCCTCATCGCCAAGCCCGGTGCCGAGGCCTTTTTCTTTCAGCAGGGATTTTAAAGTATGGTAAATTTCAACATTCATGCGCAGACATTCGGTAAAAGATTTGGCGCCGACGGGCATAATCATAAATTCCTGAATATCCACGTTGTTATCGGCATGCTGGCCGCCGTTTAAAATGTTCATCATCGGCACGGGCAGTTCCTGCGCAGCTACGCCGCCCAAATACAGGTACAGCGGCAAACCGCAGGAATTAGCCGCGGCTTTGGCAACTGCCATGGATACGCCCAAAACAGCGTTTGCGCCCAGTTTGCCTTTGTTGGGCGTGCCGTCCAGGCGGATGAGCATCTCGTCAATTTCGGTCTGGCGCGTTGCTTCCAAACCAATCAGCGCTTCGGCAATAACGTCGTTAACGTTGTCAACAGCTTTGCTGACGCCTTTGCCGCCATAGCGTTCTTTATCGCCGTCGCGCAGTTCCACCGCTTCGTGGGCTCCGGTAGATGCGCCGGAAGGTACGGCCGCACGGCCAACAGAGCCGTCTTCCAGGCATACTTCAACTTCAACGGTGGGGTTGCCGCGCGAATCGAGAATTTCTCTTGCGTAAACTTCGGTAATCATTGCCATCAGTTATTCACCTCAAATTATTTTACTTGTCTATCAGGCTGCGCCCCGTCATTTCCGGCGGCTGGGCAATGCCCAAAAGTTCCAGCATGGTGGGGGCGATATCCGCCAGTATGCCTTCGTGCAGGCTGTATTTAGTATGGCTTGCCAGCAAAAACGGTACGGGGTTGGTGGTGTGCGCCGTATATGGCTGGCCGCTTTCTTCGTCGTACATTTTTTCAAGGTTGCCGTGGTCTGCCGTAATGCAGACGGCGCCGCCCAGCGCCAGCACTTTGCTGACAATTTTGCCGGCACAGGCGTCTACCGCTTCCATTGCTTTTACAGCGGCTGCCATTACGCCGGTGTGCCCAACCATATCGGGGTTGGCAAAATTTAAAATAATAACGTCGTATTTATTTTCGTCCAGCAGCGCTAAAAGTTTATCCTTAACTTCGTAAGCGCTCATTTCCGGCTGCAAATCGTAGGTTGCAACCTTGGGCGAAGGTATCAGCACACGCTCTTCCAGCGGGTTGGGTTCTTCCACGCCGCCGTTAAAAAAGAACGTTACATGCGCGTATTTTTCTGTTTCGGCAATGCGCAGCTGGTGCAGGTTATTTTTTGAAAGCACCTCGCCCAGCGTATTGGCAAGCGTTTCCGGAGGAAACGCCACCGCCGCGTTTATAGTTGCGTCATACTGCGTCATGCACACAAAGGCAACATCAAGTTTCGGGCGTACAAAACCGGCAAAGTCCTTATCGGTAAAGGCGCGCGTAAGCTGCCGTGCCCTGTCGGGGCGGAAATTATAAAAAATTACGCCGTCGCCGTCTTTTACGCGGCTGTCATCTTTTACTGCAACCACAAACGGCTTCACAAATTCGTCCGTTTTACCATTGGCGTAACTTGCTTCAATGCCCTCGGCGGCAGCCGCAAAGGTTTTTCCGCTGTGCTGCGTCATTGCCTCATACGCTTTTTGCGTGCGCTCCCAGCGTTTATCGCGGTCCATAGCGTAATAACGCCCGCTGACGGTTGCAATTTCACCGCAGCCGGTTTCCGCCATTACTTTTTGCAGGCGTTCAATATAAGTAAGCGCCGTGCTTGGGCCAACGTCGCGCCCGTCCAAAAAGGCATGCACATAAACCCTGCCTACGCCCTGCAATTTTGCCATTTTTAAAAGCGCCCACAAATGTTTTTCGTGGCTGTGTACGCCGCCGTCGCTTAAAAGCCCCATTAGGTGCAGCGCGCCGCACTTGTTTTTTACCTGCTGCATGCAATCAAGCAGCGCTTTGTTTTGCAGCAGCGTGCCGTCCTCGCAGGCTTTGGTTATGCGCGTCAGTTCCTGGTAAACAATGCGCCCGGCGCCGATGTTTAAATGCCCGACTTCCGAATTGCCCATTTGCCCTTCCGGCAGCCCAACCGCGCTGCCCGATGCTTTTAAGCGTGTATGCGGATAAGTTTGGAACAATTTGGAAAGCTTCGGCGTTTGTGCGGTTTTAGCCGCATTATAAGGCCCGGCCGGGGCAATGCCCCAGCCGTCCAAAATCATAAGCATTAAAGGTTTCATACAAAGCCTCACACACTGCGTACAATCGCGCTGAAGCTGTCTGCTTTCAGGCTTGCGCCGCCAACCAGCACGCCGTCAATCTCGCCCTGTACAAAATCGGCGGCATTTTTTTCGGTTACACTGCCGCCGTACAAAATGCGTACTTTGCGGGCAACTTCTTCCGAAAAGATTTTTTCTACTTTATTTCTAATCAGAACGGCAACCTCCTGCGCGTCTGCCGCCGTTGCAGCTTTGCCGCTGCCTATTGCCCACAAAGGTTCGTAAGCAATAACCATGCTTTCTGCTTCTTCGGCGGTAATGCCTTTTAACGCGCTTTGCAGCTGCATGCTTATTTTGCGCGAGGTTCTGCCTTCTGCGCGTTCTTCGGCGTTTTCACCCACGCACAGCACCGGTTTAAGCCCGTTGCGGTAAGCAGCGCGCAGCTTTTTGGCAACGGCAACTTCGTTATCGCCAAACAAGCTGCGGCGCTCGGAGTGGCCTACAATAACGTATTCAGCGCAAATATCGGCAATCATCTTGCCGGAAACAGCGCCGGTATAAG
>DXVZ01000083.1:0-5347 GCA_019417125.1 Phascolarctobacterium sp. | reverse complement strand
GTATAAGCGCCTTCGTCCTCCCAAAACAAATCCTGCGCGCCGTAGCCAACGTGCTTGCCGTCGATAGCGTCGGCAACAGTTTCCAGCGCGGTAAACGGCGGGAAGATTACTACTTCGTTTAAAGTGCCGTTCGTTTCTTCAACAATGGCTTCGGCAAGTTCTACTGCTTCGCCGACGGTTTTGTGCATCTTCCAGTTGCCGGCAACCATTTTGCGGCGCAGGTCGTCCAAAGCCGCAATGCCGGGCAGCACCTTGCCTTCCAAATATTCAAGGCTTGCGCCGCCGCCGGTAGAAATATGGCTTATTTTAGCTGCCAGCCCGGTCTTTTCAATAGCGGCAACACTGTCGCCGCCGCCTACGATGCTGATAGCCCTGCTTTTGGCAACGGCTTCGGCAACGGCTTCCGTACCATGGGAGAAAGCATCCATTTCAAACACGCCCATCGGGCCGTTCCAAACAATCATTTTTGCGCCCTGCAAAGCTTCTTCGTATTGCAGGCGGCTCTCCGGGCCAATGTCAAGCGCCATATAATCCTGTGACAAGCTGTCAACACGCTCAACTTTGGTATCGGCGTCAGCCGCAAAAGCTGATGCCATTACTAGGTCCACCGGCAGCAGCATTTTTACATTATTATTGGAAGCTTTTTTTAACAAAGCGCGTGCCAAATCAAGCTTATCTTCTTCTACAAGGGATTTGCCCATTTTGTACCCCTGCGCGGCAAGGAAGGTATTTGCCATACCGCCGCCGATTAAAAGCACGTCCACCTTATCAAGCAGGTTTTCAATAACGCCGATTTTATCGGAAACTTTTGCGCCGCCGATAATTGCCGCATACGGATGCAGCGGGTTTGTAACGGCGCGCCCGATAAATTTAATTTCTTTTTCCAGCAAAAAGCCTGCGGCAGACGGCAGAAAATGCGTTACGCCCTCTACCGATGCGTGCGCACGGTGCGAAACGCCAAAGCCATCGTTAACGTAGTAATCCGCTAAAGATGCCAGTTTTTCTGCAAAAGCAAGGTCATTCTTTTCTTCTTCCTTATGGAAGCGCAGGTTCTCCAGCATTAAAATTTCGCCCGGTTTTAATGCCGCTGCCATTTTTTCGGCTTCTTCGCCAATGCAGTCGTGCGCAAAGGCTACCGGCATATCCAGCAGTTTGCTTAAATATGCGGCAACCGGCTCCAGCGAATACTTTTTGTTTACCTCGCCTTTGGGGCGGCCCAGGTGCGCCATTAAAATAACAGCGGCGCCATGGCCCAGCAGGTAATGCAAAGTATCAAGCGAAGCGGTAATACGGGTATCGTCCGTAATATTGCCTTCTGCGTCCATCGGCACGTTGTAATCAACGCGCACCAGCACTTTTTTGCCGTTAAGCTCTAAATCGCATAAAGTTTTCTTATCCATCAACACACCTTCTTACAGGCCTTTGGAAGCAATGTACAGCGCCAGGTCAACAACGCGGTTGCTGTAGCCCCATTCGTTATCATACCAGGCAACAACTTTAGCCATGCGCGGGCCAACCATCATGGTAGAAAGGCCGTCAACAATGGAGCTCAGCGGGCAGCCGTTGTAATCGCGGGAAACAAGCGGCAGTTCGTTGTAGCCCATAATGCCTTTCAGTTCGCCTTCGGCAGCTTTTTTCAGCGCTGCGTTAATTTCTTCGGCGGTAGTGTCTTTTTCAAGCAGCACGGTCAGGTCGGTAATGGAAACGTTCGGGGTAGGAACGCGCATTGCAAAACCGTTCATTTTGCCTTTAAGTTCCGGCAAAACAAGCGAAACCGCTTTGGCAGCGCCGGTAGTGGTAGGAATGATGGATTGTGCGGCAGCGCGCGCACGGCGCAGGTCTTTATGCGGCAGGTCCAAAATTCTCTGGTCGTTGGTATAGGAATGAACGGTTGTCATAAGGCCGCTGACGATGCCGAAGTTTTCCAGCAGCACTTTGGTAAAAGGAGCCAGGCAATTAGTAGTGCAGGAAGCGTTAGAGATAATGTTGTGCTTATCAGCTTCGTATTTATCTTCGTTAACGCCCATAACAATAGTAATGTCCTCACCTTTCGCCGGTGCGGAGATAATAACTTTTTTAGCGCCAGCATCCAGATGGGCTTTAGCTTTAGCGCCTTCGGTAAAGCGGCCGGTAGATTCAACAACGATTTCTACGCCAAGTTCGCCCCAGGGCAGTTTAGCCGGGTCGGTCTGCGCCAAAACTTTAACTTTTTTGCCGTCAACTACAAGGTATTCGCCTTCGGCAGTAACGTCATGGTTAAAAGTACCATGAATAGAATCATATTTTAACAGATGTGCAAGGGTTGCCGCATCAGTCAAGTCATTTACAGCCACAACATCAAAATCGGGGTTGCCGAATGCTGCGCGGAAAACATTGCGGCCAATACGGCCAAATCCATTGATACCTACTTTTGTCATAATAAAATCCTCCTTTAAAATATATGAGATTTATGTTTGCACAAAAGTGCGTTATAACTAATCTTTAAGCATACCGGCAATGCAGTGCGCCGCCGCTTCGTCCGTTACTAAAATATCCTGCCGGGAAGCGCGGATAACCGATAAAATTGCTTCTGCCTTGCTGTGTCCGCCTGCCACGCCGATAACGGTGCCGATTTTCGGCAAATCCTGTAACATCAGCCCGGCATTATTCGTCATATAAACCTGCCTGCCATCCAGCGCGCAGTACTGCCCAAACGCCTCGCCAACAGCGCCGTCGTCCAAAAGTTTTTGGATAAACTCCGGCGGCATCCGCCTGTGGCGCGCCATTACCGCAGCCTGCCCCACACCGTGAACGAGAATATCAGCCTGCTTGATGATATCGACAACGGCTTTAACGCCTGTATCTTCGGCAAGAATGCTGTTTAAAATTTCTTCGCTGACGCTATCTGGCACATACAGCTGGCGGTAAGAAGCGCCCATGCGCTGAGCCAGTACGGTGGCAATGGTGTTGGCTTGCAGTTCAACGTTATCGCCCAAACCGCCGCGGGCAGGCACAACCACTGTTTGCGGGTGGCTGCCGCTTATGTTAGCAGCCAGCGCCGCCATGGTAGTGCCGCCGCTGACAGCGACGATATGCTTTTTTCCATCGCCCAGCAGCCTGCTTAAAATGCGCGCCGCCGCACGGCCGATTTCGCGCTTAACAACTTCTTCCTGGTCTGAATCGCCCGGAATGATAACCACTCTGCCGATGTGCAGCTTTTCGCACAAAAGCTGTTCCAGCGAGTTAAGCCCCTGCAATTTACGCACATAATCGGCAAGTTCGCGCAAAATATCCATGCCTTCTTCCGTTACCGTCATGCCGGACGAAGAAAAGGCAAGCAGCCCGCAGCTTTTTAAAAAATCCACCTGGGCGCGCAAAACCCTTTCGCTAAGCCCAAGCCTTGCCGCCAAAGCACGCCTGCCAATGGGATGTTCGTGGCTGACCTGGCGCAGAATTTGGTAACGCTGCACCAAAAGGTTAGTCAGTTCCGGAACAATCTTTTTTTGTAAATTGATAATACTATCCATAAACCTTCACCAAACACGTTTTGTCCCTCGTGGTCCTTTTTAAGTCCCACATTCTCTAAACAAAACAAATAAAGAGTACTTTATTTATAAATATTGTAGCACATTTAACGCAAAAAAAGAAGTAAAAAGATATTAAGCAGCGGTAAAATTTTGGCAGAAAAAACAGAAAAACGGATAGCGCAAGCCATCCGTTTTAATATTTCTAACTAATAATAATTTTAATGTTATTAAGTTTCAAAAGTGAATACAACTTAAAACCAAACTGCCTAATCTTCTGCACTACCACTACGGGATTCAAATTTGTAATATTTAACAGCTGCAAAGATGTTTTTAGCAACATTAACGTTAGCGCAGCTTTATAACTTAGGCTCTTGACTAAATTTATGTTGTTTTTTAATCCATTTTCAAAATTGCCATAAAGGCTTCCTGCGGCAGTTCTACGCTGCCAACCTGCTTCATGCGCTTTTTGCCTTCTTTTTGTTTTTCCAGCAGTTTGCGCTTACGGCTGATATCGCCGCCATAGCATTTTGCAAGCACGTCCTTGCGCAGCGCGCGTACGTTTTCGCGGGCGATAATTTTATTGCCGATAGCCGCCTGCACAGGGATTTCAAACATTTGGCGCGGTATTAAGCCGCGCAGCTTTTCAACCAGCTGCCTGCCGCGCACCGTGGCTTTTTCTCGGTGCACAATGGCGCTCAAAGCATCCACCGGGTCGCCGTTCAGCAAAATATCAACCTTTACCAAATCGGAAGCACGGTAGCCAGCCAGCTCATAATCCAGCGAAGCATAACCGCGCGTCGCGGATTTTAAACGGTCAAAGTAATCAAAAATAATCTCGCTCAGCGGCAGCGCGTAGTGAATCATTACGCGCGTTTCATCAAGATAAGTCATATTTTCATATTCGCCGCGTTTTTCCTGCGAAAGTTCCATAACCGCGCCAACGTAATCTTTCGGCACAATAATGGTAGCGTTAACGTACGGTTCTTCTACGTGGTCTATAACGGTCGGCTCCGGAAAGTTAGACGGGTTATCCACCAGCTCCACGTCGCCGTTAGTGCGGAACACCTCGTAAATTACGTTCGGCGCAGTGGTAATCAGCGCCAGGTTATATTCGCGCTCCAGGCGCTCTTTAATAACGTCCATGTGCAGCAATCCCAAAAAGCCGCAGCGGAAACCAAAGCCAAGCGCCACGGAAGTTTCCGGTTCAAACACCAGCGAAGCGTCATTCAGTTGCAATTTTTCCAGCGCGTCGCGCAGATTATCGTAATCGGAATTTTCTACCGGATACAAACCGCAGTAAACCATCGGCGTAGCTTTACGGTAACCGGGCAGCGCCGTATCTGCCGGGTTGTTAGCGTCGGTAATGGTGTCGCCGACGCGCGCGTCCTTAACGTTTTTAATGGCCGCCGCCAAAAAACCTACCTGCCCCGCGTCAAGCTCGTCTACAACCACCGGGTTCGGTTTAAACACACCAACTTCGGTAACTTCAAACTCCGCTCCAGTCGCCATCATGCGTATTTTCATGCCTTTTTTAACGCTCCCGTCCATTACGCGGAAGTACAGCACAACGCCTTTATAGGCATCAAATTTAGAATCAAACACCAGCGCTTTCAGCGGCTTTTCCGCATCGCCGCTGGGCGCAGGAATTTTAGCAACAATAGCTTCCAATACGTCCTCAATGCCGATGCCAGTTTTGGCGCTCGTCAGCACCGCTTCGGAAGCATCAATGCCGATAACGTCCTCAATTTCGTGCTTTACACGTTCCGGGTCGGCGCTCGGCAAATCTATTTTGTTGATAACAGGGATAATCTCCAAATCGTTATCCAGCGCCAGGTATACAT
>DXVZ01000082.1 GCA_019417125.1 Phascolarctobacterium sp. | reverse complement strand
TTAAAAATTCCAGGCATGTAATAAAATCACGCATGCTGCTCACCTGCGGTTAAGTTTTTGTATAAATCAAGCGACTGCTGCAAAATTACAATCGCCAGCGAAGCGCCCGTGCCTTCGCCAAGGCGCATGCCAGCATCGACGATTGGTTTTAAATTTAAAATTTCCAGCATTTTAGCGTGCGATATTTCCGCCGATAAGTGCGAGCAGAACATATAATCCGCGCAGGCAGGCTCAATGCCGTATGCCAACAGCGCCGCTGCCGTAGCGTTTACGCCGTCTACCATCGTCGGTACGCGACGGCGCGCGCCTTCAATTATCATACCGGCAAGCCCGGCGTGGTCATAGCCGCCCACTTTACACAAAATGTCCATCGCGTCGCCCAGTTTAGGCTTGTTAAATGCCAAACCGTCGGCAACAACTTTGCGCTTAACTATCATGCGCTCGTCGTTAATGCCGGTGCCGCGCCCAACCGTCAGCTCCGGCGGCAGGCCGGTAAACGCAGAAACGATAGCGGCGGTAGAAGTTGTGTTGCCAATGCCCATTTCCGCCGTTACCAACATGTTGTAGCCTTTATCTATGCACTCGGCGGCAACTTTCATGCCGCGCTGCAAAGCTTCTTCCGCCTGAGCGCGCGTCATGGCAGGCCCTTTGGTAAAATCTTCCGTGCCCCAGGCAACCTTTTCGTTGCGCACTTTGGGCAGGTGGCTCAAATCAAAAGTAGTGCCCATGTCCACCACAAACACATCCGCACCGGCGTGGCGCGCCATTACGTTAGCGCCTGCCGTGCCGCGCATATAGCCGTTAATCATCTGCATGGTAACTTCCTGCGGGTAGGCGCTGACGCCGTATTTGGCAATGCCGTGGTCGCCGCACATTAAAAGCATCGCGCTTTTCAGCTTGCCGTCAAAATCAGGCGTGCCGCAAATAGCGGCATAGCGTTCCACCATTCTTTCAATCTTTCCAAGCTGCCCCGGCACTTCGTCCAGCGCAAGCCAGTTTTTATGTACAATTTCTGCCGCCTCCTTATTCAGCGGCGGAATGTTTATCTTCTGCATCATTCGTCCTCCTCAAATTTAAACGCCAGCTTCTTCATATCCACAGCCTGCCCCGCCACGCAGTAAAACACGCAGTCCGCGGCTTCGGCAACCTGCTGGTTTACCCAGCCGGCAATGTCGCGGTACTCGCGCGCCATGGCGTTTTCGGGCACAATGCCGGCGCCCACTTCGTTAGTTACAAACACCACAATTTTGCCGCTTGTGCGTGCGGCGTCCAATAATTTGGCAATCTCAGCCTTAACGGCCAGCGCCTTTTGTTCCGTTGTGCCCTGCGGCGCGTTTTTGCCGTACAATAAATTACTCATGTACAGCGTCAGGCAGTCAAACAGCACTGCGTCCGCCTGCTGCGCTGCCTCGCGCAAAACATCGTGCGCGTTGTAGGGGGCTTCAAAATTTAACCAGCGCGTCTGGGGGCGGCGCGCCTGGTGCAGCCGTACACGTTCTGCCATTTCCCCGTCTAAAATCTCGGCGGTAGCTATATACGCGCATTTAGCGCCGTAGTGCAGCACATATTTTTCGGCAAATTCGCTTTTGCCGCTGCGCGCCCCGCCCGTTACCAAAACAAGTTTACCCGGCATCCTAAAACTCCTTTCTATAAACAAAAAATCCCCTTTGCAACAAAGAGGATACACTTTTAAAACGATATGCAAATACCCGCCTATCCCCCGTAGGCTGTGATACTCGTAACAGGCAGGTCTCCTGGCTCAGGTTCATCGCCGCGCTGCGCCTTCCCAAAGCATCGCTTCAGTGACATCTTGCAGACGGCTCACCATTACAGTAGCGGGACTGCGCCGGATTCGCACCGGCTTCCCTATTAAGCTCGCGGGTTTAACCGCATCACCTGTTGATTTTTCCGATAATCTAAATTCTATGCGTTTTCCAAAAATCCTGCTTGCGCAGATAAAAAATTAACGGCAGCCATAAAGCCGCCGCTAAAATGCCGCACAATTATTTTAAACTGTTTTGGTAATCTTCAAGGAACTGCGCCAGGCCCTTATCCGTCAGCGGATGCAGCAGCATCTCTTTTAAAACTTTGGTCGGAATAGTAGCAATATCCGCACCGGCGAGCATTACCTTTTCCACGTGCTCCATATTGCGGATGCTGGCAGCGATAATCTGCGTGTCTAAATTATACTGGCGGAAAACCTTAACCATGTTTTCTACCAGCGCTACGCCGTTTTCGCCAATGTCGTCCAAACGGCCAATGAACGGGCTGACGTAAGTTGCACCGGCACGCGCCGCCATCAGCGCCTGCGGCAGGCTGAACACCAGCGTAACATTGGTTTTAATGCCTTCTTTGGCAAGGATTTTAACCGCTTTTAAGCCCTCGGCAATGCAGGGAATTTTAACAACTACCTTGTCAGAAATTTTCATCAGCTTGCGCGCTTCGGCAACCATGCCTTCACAATCCGTACTGATAACTTCGGCGCTTACAGGCCCGTCAACCAAATTGCAAATTTCGGGGATAACCTCCGCCTGCGTCCTGCCGCTTTTGGCAATCAGGCTGGGGTTAGTGGTAACGCCGTACACAACGCCCAGCGCCGCCATTTCTGCAATTTCTGCCACATTGGCAGTATCCATAAAAATCTTCACAATTCATACCTCTTTCATATTATAATTTTTGTTGATAAATTTATTAATATGAATCGCCGTTTTAAACGCCAATTACGAAACGCAGGTTTTGCTCATTATTCAGCCGCAAAATCCGCATAAG
>DXVZ01000081.1 GCA_019417125.1 Phascolarctobacterium sp. | reverse complement strand
CAAGTCCTTAAGAACAGCTTAATTATTATGTCCAACTTTTTGGGTGCATATCAAAGTATGGGGCTTAACTTTTACCGCCACAAAATTAGCGCCGCTTTGCGCACGCGCCCAAATTGCTGTATAATTGTGGTGCAGTAATTTTTAAGGGGGCTTTATTTTGTTATATAAAACACACGGAACCTGTTCCATCGCCATTGATTTGGAAGTGGAAAACGGCATAGTTAAATACGCCAACTTCATTAACGGCTGCCCAGGCAACACCAGCGGCATATCGCAGCTTGTAGCCGGTATGCCAGCCGCCGAAGTTATTAAACGCTTAAAGGGCATTAAGTGCGGCAGCAAACCCACCAGCTGCCCCGACCAGCTTGCCCATGCGCTGGAAGCAGCCCTGCAAAGCCAAAACTAAACGCATAAGCAAAAACGCCATGCACTAAGCACGGCGTTTTTTATTTTAGGTTATTAAGTTATCAATATAAGCCCAGCGGTTTTTCGCCCAGGTTAATCATAATATTTTTGGTCTGGCTGTAATGCTCCAGCATAACCTTGTGCGTTTCGCGGCCAATGCCGGATTCCTTATAGCCGCCGAAAGGCGCGCCTGCCGGGATGGAGTTATAGGTGTTAACCCACATTCTGCCGGTCTGCACGGCTTTTGCCACGCGGATAGCGCGGTTAATATCCTGCGTCCAAACAGCGCCGCCCAAACCATAGTTGCTGTCATTAGCCATTTTAATAACTTCGTCCTCGTCCTTAAACTTAATTGCCACGGCGACAGGCCCGAAGATTTCTTCGCGCGCCACGCGCATATCGTTGGTAACATTGGTAATCAGCGTCGGCGCAAAGAAGTTGCCTTTGTCCAAGCCGTTTTCCGTCAGTTTATAACCGCCGCAGGCAATGGTTGCGCCCTCGGCTTTGGCAATATCAATGTAGCTGGCAATTTTGGCAACCTGTTTAGCGTCAATCTGCGAACCCATCTGCGTTGCCGGGTCAAGCGGGTTGCCCACTTTTACAGCATTAAAGCGTTTAACCGCTTCCGCCACAAACTTGTCGTAAATTTTTTCGTGAACAAACACGCGCGAACCTGCGCAGCAAACCTGGCCCTGGTTGAACAGAATGCCCAAAAGCAAGCCTTCCATCGCCAAATCCCAGTTGCAGTCGTCAAAATAAATATTGGCAGATTTGCCGCCCAGTTCCAAAGTAGCAGGAATCAGCTTATCGGCGGCTGCCTGCGCTACGCCGCGGCCAACTTCGGTAGAACCGGTGAAAGCAAGTTTGGCAAAGCCGGAGTGTTCCAAAACGTACTGGCCGGATTTACTGCCTTTGCCGGTGATAACGTTAAGCACGCCTGCGGGCAGCACACCTTCAATTAAGCGCACCAGTTCCAAAACGCTCAGGCTGGTAGTGCTGGAAGGCTTCAGCACAATGCAGTCGCCAGCCGCCAGCGCCGGCGCCAGCTTCCACGCCGCCATCAGGAACGGGAAGTTCCAGGGGATAATCTGCCCAACAACGCCGATAGGCTCGTGCAGAACAAGGCTTAAAGTATTGTTGTCCAGCATCGTCGCCGTGCCTTCGTCCGTGCGGATTGCCGCCGCAAAATAGCGGAAGTGGTCGGCGCTCATCGGAATATCAATCAAAGTAGTCTCGCGGATGGGTTTGCCGTTGTCCAGCGACTCTACTTCAGCCAAGTGCTGGGCGTTAGCGTCGATAATGTCGGCAATTTTGTTTAAAATAACCGCTCTTTCGGCGGGAGTGGTCAGCTTCCAGCTTTGCCATGCGTTCTGCGCGGCTTTTACTGCAGCGTCGACGTCCTCGCGCGTAGCTTCAGCGCAGGTTGCCAGTTCTTCGCCAGTAGCCGGGCTGTAAGATTTAAAAGTAGCGCCGTCCGAAGCGGGCTGCCACTTGCCGTTAATGTAAAGTCCGTATTCCTTCTGTAAATTTTGCATCTTTTCGTACCTAACTTTCTATCGTATTTCAAGGGATCACTGGTTTTGCGATAAATCCTATGTAATTAATTATAATTATTA
>DXVZ01000080.1 GCA_019417125.1 Phascolarctobacterium sp. | reverse complement strand
GTATATGCATTTAATAAAGTTAATATATTGTATGCTGCAATGCGTATGGGTGGAGGAAATGCTGTAGTTGATAATATTCATGCAGGTGGTATTTTATCAATAGTAGATATTAATACTGGATGTTTAATAACTGAAGGATTTGATATGTATGGAAAGCCCTTTACAATTCATCCAGTTACTAAAGAGAATATACGAGGATTTAAAATTCCTTATTGGAATGAAGTAATTAAACTGGTAAAGAATGCTGGATTAGTTGTTGATGGAATAAAGTATGTAGGTTGGGATGTAGCTATTACTGAAACTGGTCCAATTTTGATTGAGGGAAATGTTTCACCAGGTTCACTTGTTTTGCAAACTCCTTATGCAAGAGAGCATAAGGGTATGAAATATATAGTAGAAAAATATCTTTGATTTTAATAAATGAAAGTATGTGTGATGATAATGAGAATAAGAAAAAAGTTGAAAAAGATTATTAACCCAATAATTAGTAAAGTTATTATTCGGTTAAAAAAATATCCTCAAAGTAATAAAGAAAATATGCGTAATCCTTTAGCTGAAAATCCACGAGTTATAGTGGCCGGAAGAAATTATTGTTCAAATTTGACAATGGCTCGTGCAGTAGGACGTGCTGGCTATGAAGTTGAGATATTAAGGGTATTTCAATATAAACCACATTTTTTTACACTTGGAAAATTTGTTAGAGCAGATGCATATAGCAAGTATATAAAAGCATATCATACTTGTATTGCTCGTAATAGGAATGAGAGAATAGTTAAGCGATTAATAGAAATAGCCGATACAAATAGAAAAATGCTGATTATTCCTGTTGATGATTTAATAGCAAATGCAATAGATGAATATATGGAAGAACTTAAACCTTATTACATTCTGCCAAATGTAAAGCATACTCAGTGCGAACTTAGCAGATTGATGAGTAAAAATATACAGAAAGAACTAGCTCGCAAAGCTGGTTTACCAGTAGCTAATTGTTGTGTTATAAATATTGAAAATGGCAATTTTGAAATTCCTGATACGGTTTCATATCCCTGCTTTGTAAAACCTAATATTAGCAAAAATGCATTTAAAACAGATATGAGAAAATGTGAAAATAAAGAAGAATTAAAGAGTTGGTTAGAAAAAATATCAGCAAAAAAAGATGTAGAAATATTAGTTGAAGATTTTATTAGTATTGATAAAGAACTTTCTTTATTGGGTGTTAGTACTGCTGATGCTGTATTTATACCTGCCTGCATGGAAGCAGAAGTGGAAGGCCATGATGCTCGCAGGGGTGTAGCAATGAGTGGACATATTGTTTCGTGTGAAGAAATACAGGACTTGGTCGATAAAATTGCACAATTTATAAAATCGTTGCAATATGAAGGGTTATTTGATGTAGATTTAATAAGAACTACTGACGGTAAAATTTTATTTACTGAATTAAATCTACGTTTTGGCGGGTCAGGTTATGCAGTTACGCAAAGCGGGGTTAATTTGCCGGGAATGTTTGCTGATTATATGTTAAAAGGAAAAGCTGTAGATTTAAGCTGTGCTGTTAAAGAAACCGGGAAATATTTTGTAAACGAAAAGGTTATGCTTGATGAATATGCACATGATTATTTGAGTAAATATGAAGTAAAAAGAATAATAGATAGAGCGGATATCCATTTTATTAAGGATGAAGATGATCCTTTAGCATGGAAGCATTTAAAAATATTTTATAACTTAGTTGATAAATTAAAATGGTTAATACGTTTTAAACTTTGGTATTCAAGTAAAAAATAGGTTGTAAATAAAATTTAGGATTTGATAATGCTTTTTAAACGCTTAATTAGTACAAATTTAAAAAATAGTAAAGTTAAAAATATATTGATTGTTGGCACTTCCCGATCCGGCAAAACAACTCTCCTAAAGTCACTTGCCGCACCTGACCGCAAGTACGCTGACCTTGCGGAGCCTGCGATGCGCAGTATGGCGAATGAAGAGCCGGTGCTGTTTTTGCAGCGGTATGCGCCGCCGGTGCTGATTGATAATATTCAGTATGCGCCGGAGCTTGTGCCGGTGATTAAGGATTACGCGCTTAAGCACGGCAAGCCGGGTGATTTTTGGCTGATTGCGCCGAAAGAGGATGCGGAATCCATTAGCGCCATTATGCAGGAGTTTGGCGGTAAGTTTGCCTGCCTGGAACTTTGCGGTTTAAGCAGTGCGGAGTTGGACGGCAGGGAAAGCACGCCGTTTATACCGGATATGCAGCTGTTGGCAGGGTGGATGCAGAACCCTGTCCCTCACAGTGTGGTGGAGATTTACGAGCGCATTTGGCGCGGCAGCAAGCCTGCAATGTACAACGAGGGTGCAGATTGGCAAGGGTATTATGCCAATCTGGTGCAGAATATTTTGCAGCGCGATATCCGAAAGTTCGTTCAGCTTAACGATGAGATGAAGTTTTACCGCTTTTTATGTGCGGCGGCGTCGCAGACGGCAAAGCTTTTAAACTACGCCGTTATGGCGAAAGAAACCGGCATAAGCATACCGACGGCGAAGCAGTGGCTGGGCATTTTGGAACGGCTTGGTTTGGTGTATTTGCTGCCGCCAGCGGCGTTCAGCGGTGTTAAGTACGTTGTAAAAACGCCGAAACTGTATTTTACTGATACTGGGCTTGCGGCGTACCTTTTGCGCTGGAACACGGCGGACGCGCTGGAGCTTGGCGCAATGAGCGCGGAGTTTTTTGAAACCTGGGTTATTGGCGAAGTGTATAAAAGTTTTGCCAACAGCGCGCAAAAAGCGCCGTTGTACTACTACCGAAATTTTAACGGCAAAGAGGTTGAACTTTTAATTTTGCATAACGGCGTGTTGTATCCGTGCGTTATCAGCAAAAGCGCGCAGGTGCAAAAAATGTACAAGCGTTTTAATATAATAGAAGCAGCGTTTAGCGCCTGTACTGAAGTTAAAACGTCGACCGGCAGCGTAATCTGCCTTGTGCCGGAGTTCGGCATAGATAAAAACAGCATTATGTACATTCCTGCGTGGATGATTTAAGCCTTGCTTTGCAGGGCTTTATTTTTAAACATAAAATGTCGAGTAAAAAATAAAAAAACTTGACAAATTTAAATTGTGATTTTACACTAAAACATAGAAAGAAGGTGATTTTATGTATAATAGAAAACTAAATGAATATATAGAAAAATTACCTGAAAAAAGTATAATAATAGCTAGAACTTTGTATTCTAAACTGTTTGATAATTTAAGTGAAGCTGCGTTTATAAAAAGTTTGGAACGTTTAGTGAAAAAGGATTTGCTTATTGTAATTGCTAAAGGTATCTATTATAAACCGAAAAAATCTTTTTTAGGTGCGATTGGTATAAGCGATAATGAAATTCGTGAATTTTTTATTGGAGCTAATAAATTTGGCATCGAAAAAGGTTATGC
>DXVZ01000008.1 GCA_019417125.1 Phascolarctobacterium sp. | reverse complement strand
TAGCCGCCCCCTACAAAACTTACTATTTCCAGCTTGTCGCTGTCTGCCAAAACCACCGCACCAAAATCCGCACGCGGCACAATTTCGCCGTTGCACTCCACCGCCACCAGCTCCGCACGGTAGTTGTGCGCCGCCAAAAACTGCGCCAGCGTCACGCCGCCATTAAGCGGTACCTCTTTTCCGTTTACACGCATTGTTTGCCCCTTTCCGCCGCAACTAAAAAAGCCCATGAAGGAGCCTGCACCCGCGGTGGTGCACCCCTTCATGAGCTTTGCTCACTCTAACGGCATATTAAATTGTAACTGCCTGATATAAAGAAACGGCAAGCGCCAACCAAGGCACTTGCCGTCATTTGCAAACATTCCCTACGTTGGCATTATCCAAATCAGGTTTAGGGTCGAAGCGCACATCTTCCTCTCAGCCTATCTGTAAGCTCCCCTGTTCAGTTAAGTTAAGTATAAGGTGTAAAAGCGCCGCTGTCAATCGTAAAAAACTATAAAATTACAGCGACAGCATTACGGCGGTAATTAATTTGGCGCGCATAAACAGCGATTCTACATTGGCGAACTCGTCAACCGTGTGGTTGCGCCCGCCCTTAACGCCCATGGCGCAGACGGTAGGCACGCCCACCATCGTGGTGTAGGCAGAATCGCTGCCGCCGCCGACGGTAATCGCTTTCGGACTGCCGAAGCCTTCTTCCTCGTATACCTTTTTAACCAGCTCAAACAGCTGCATGCTGCTTTCCAGCTGCACCATCGGCTGCATTAAGGATACCGGCGTCATTTTGCAGGTTACGCCGTCCACATAAACCTTGTCATTAATCTCCTGGAATTTGGCTTTCATTTCTTCCAGCATCGCCGGGTCGGTAAAGCGCATATCCACAATCATTTTGGCATACGCCGGGGCGGAGTTATGCACCGTGCCGCCTTCGATAACGCCGACGTTAAGGTTCAGCCCCCTGCTCCAGTCGGTCAGCGCTTCAATATCCAGCACTTTGTGCGCCAGCTCTTTAATCGCACTGCGGCCTTCCTCCGGTGCGTTGCCAACGTGTGCGCCGCGGCCGAAGGCCTCCATGGCAAAGCAGTACACGCCCTTGCGCGCCAGCACCAGGCTGTCGTCCATAAAGCCGGTTTCAAAGTTAAACGCATAAGCCGCGCCCTTAGCTTCCGCCATCATCTTGTCGGCAAAATCGCTGTGCTTGTGCCCAACTTCCTCGTCGCCAGCCAGCACAACTTTTACGGCGTATTTATCATAATCGACGCTCTGCAATGCCTGCAAGGCATGGATAGCAAGCGTTACGCCGCCCTTCATATCCAGCGCGCCCGGCCCGTAAGCAGTGCCGTTCTTAATGGTAAAGGGGCGTTTTTTAGTGGTTTCCGGGTCGTCAAAAACGGTGTCCAAATGGCCCGTAAAAATTACAAACGGTTTGTTTTGGCAGTCGCCAAATCTGCTCACCAGCATGTTGCCGGCGTTTTCGTGTTCAATAATGCGGGTTTTGCCGCCCATATCCGTTAAAATGCCAGCCACCTTGGCGATAACGGCGTCGACGCCCTCTTTGTAGCCGGAACCGCTGTCCATCATAACAAGCTCCTCCCACATTTTCATCATTCCGTTACGGTGAGCGTCAATATAAGCAAAAGCTTTCTCTTTATCAGTCAATTATTTCTCCTCCTATTAGCAGGAAATGCCCATAAAATTAAGGATAACCCTTACAATTACCATCGACAGCAAAGCGTCGATAACAGGAATTGCCAAAAGCAGTGCGTGGTGCTTCGGGTTAGCGCCGCTCGTCAGTACGCAGCGCGCAAAGTGCCCAACCAGCGTGCCCATGGTAATCGTCGCCGGGAACAGTATCGTCGCCTGCGCCGCAGTGATAATGCCTTCGGCGTATAAAGAAGCCGCCGTAGCAGCGCCGGCCGCTTTAGCAAAGAAAGCGGAAATCAAAGCAACAATCGCCGCACCGGGAAGGCCAAACAATGCCATAACCGGAGCAACGGCCGAAGCGATAATATCCATCAGCCCGGTAATATTCAAAAACAAAATCAAAGCGTATGCCAGAACCATTGCCGGCATAATATTTTCTACGCCGATGTAAAAGCCTTTTTTACAACCGGCCATAAACTCTTCCAACAGAGTTTTCTTTTTAGCAGCAGCCTCAGCCATTATGCAGCACCTCCAGCTTTTTTACGTCTGAACATCAGATAGAACCTTACAATGTTCGCGCCGATAACTTTTACAACCAGCTCAACTACAAAAATTACGCCGAAAGATAAAAGCGAAATCGGCATCAGCGGTGCGCCGCAGTTAATGGTATTGGCCAAAGTGCCGGAGGCAGCATACTGATAAGCAACAAAAATTGTGCGTTCATCATCGGTAATTTTGCCTTCTTCAACAAGGTCGCGCGTCAGTACGGCGCCAACGTCTGTTGTGGTAAAGCTGCTGATTAAAGCAAGGCCTACATAACCAGGCAAACCCATCAACGGACGCAGCAGCGGGCGGATGATACGTTCTGCGGCAAGCAAACCGCCCTGAGATTCAACGGCACGCACACAGCCCAAAGCCAAAATAACCGTCGGGAACAAAGTAAGCGCAAACATAAAACCTTCGCTGGCGCCAATGCCGCCTTTGCCGATAAAAGTAAAGCTGTCGGCAATTTTACCGAATTTACCAACCAGAACGGTAAAGTCAAACGCGCTCAGCGGGCCCATATCCTTTAAAACACCCGAAAATGAAAACGCAATAATAATGAAAGACAGCCATCCGCGCCAGGTCAGATGATGCTCGTAATCCTTTTCATCAACAGCGGTAACTTGTTTTTCTTCTGCCACAGTAATCCCCCCTGATTATAATTTTAAAACCGTGCCGATAAATACTTTGGCACGCATAAACAGCGATTCCACATCGGCAAACTCGTCAACCGTATGGTTTAAGCCGCCCTTTACGCCTACAGCGCAGACGGTAGGCACGCCCATTTTAGTGGTGTAGGTAGCGTCGCTGCCGCCGCCAACCATAATCGGTTCAGGCTTGCCAAAGCCTTCTTCCTCGTAAACTGATTTATAAACGTCAAACAGCTTCATGCTGCCGTCAAGGCGCACCATCGGCTCAAGGCCAGCCATCGGCGTCATCTTGGTAGTTACATCTTTAATGTACACTTTATCGGCAACTTCCTGAAACGCGGCTTTCTTCTTTTCAAAATCAGCCGGGTCAAGGTAGCGCACGTCCACTACCATCTTAGCGTATGCCGGAACAGCGTTAGCAACAGTGCCGCCCTCGATAGTACCGATATTTATGGTCGTTCCGGTTTCCCAATCGGTCAGCGCGTCGATGTCCACCGCTTTGCGCGCCAGCTCTACAATCGCGTTGCGCCCGTTTTCCGGCTCATTGCCGGCGTGTACGCTGCGCCCAAAGGTTTCCATGGTAAAGCGGTAAAAGCCCTTGCGCTCTACAACCACGTTATCGTTCATAAAACCTGTTTCAAAATCAAACGCAGCCACTGCGCCTTTAAACTCATCCATCATCGTTTGCGCAAGGGTGCTGTTTTTATGCCCGGTTTCTTCATCGCCGGCAAGAACTACTTTAAATGCGTATTTATCAAAACCTTCTGCCAAAAGCGCCTGCAAACCGTGGATAGCAAGCGTTACGCCGCCTTTCATATCCAGCGCGCCCGGTCCGTAAGCCCTGCCGTCTTTAATCGTAAACGGACGGGTTTTCGTAGTATCAGGGTCGCTGAAAACAGTATCCAGGTGGCCGGTAAGCACAATAAACGGCTTTGCCTGGCAGTCGCCAAATTCACTGACAACGGCGTTGCCCGCATTTTCATGTTCCACAATGCGTGTTTTACCGCCCATTCCCTCCAAAATTCCTGCTACCTTAGCGACAACTTTGTCAACACCGGGCTTATAATCAGAGCCGCTGTCTATGTTAACCAGTTCTTCCCACATTTTCAGCATCTCGTTGCGGTGCGCGTCAATATACGCAAACGCATTTTCTTTCATGCCCATTTTATTTCCCTCCTACGTTTAAATAATAAAGTGGCATTTACCAACTGCGGCAAATACCACTTTTAGAGCAATAGTGTAATTCATCGCTTTACTACACTAATAAAAATAACAAAAGTTCACAAAACTGTCAAGAAAATTTTGTATAACAAAGTTTACACTTTAAATATTTTTGTATTTTTATTTTAGTACATGCTCTATTTTTTTACAAAAGAACAAAAACAGCTCTGTATAATAGTTTATTTTTGTAGATAACAACAAAAAAATTTAACAGTTGAACATCTCTATCTAACCCCCATCAACAAACTATTTAAAATTTATTTGTAAAAAAATCTCCTGCTGCATTCCTCTACTACAGCAGGAGAAAATATTTCTGCGGTGTTGCTTAATTAAAACTTAATCGGGACATCCTCGCATCCAATCCCTCATAAATTAAATTAAACAGTGAGATTGTTCTTCGTAAGATTTGCCTGCTCTTCAAGAATTGAGAATTGAAGAACCGAAGTATGGATATTTCACTTCCCTTTAATTACACCGCGGAAAGATTAAAATAAAACCACTATATACTAATTTTAAGGAGAAACTCGTTGAATAACTAAGCTTAAAGACTAAAATATTACAATCCCAAAACACCGAAGAATACGAAGCAAATGATTGCCGATACTATCGACATTGAGAAGCCCCAAATAAGGAGTTTACGGAACAATTTGCTTGCATCTTCATATTCTGCCGCCGCTGCAAGGCACATAGCGCCCATACCGCTCAGCGGGGAAGTATCTACAAGATGTGCGCCTACGTTGATAGAAGAGCACAGTGCGATAGGATCGCAGCCTGTTAACTGTACAAGGCCAGGAGCCATCGAAAGGAATGTCGGCATTACAACACCGGACGAACTTGAATAAGCCGAGATAATTGCCGCTACAAGCGTTACCCAGAATGTAATTGTAACAGGTCCAGAAACTTCTGTCATAACCTGGACGAGGAAGTTTAAACCGCCGGTAGCATCCATAACTTCAATCAAAATCATAACGCCGCAAACCATCATAATAACGCCCCAAGGCATTACTTTTATAGCCTGGCGGCTGTCGCCGGCACCAGTAATCATTAAAATAATAGAAAGTATAAATGCAACTGTGCCAACATCAGTGGTGATATTAGCAATCCATTTCGGTAAAGTACCCTTAATACCGGGTAAACCGGGAACAACAACCAAAATAACCAAAGCGATCATAGCTGCGATTGTCAGCCACTGATGTTTTGTAAAAGGTTCTGGTTTCGGTGCAATAGTATTGATATCAAGATTGGCATCGCGCGATTCGCGCAGCCATTTTAAGCCACCCATCAGCAGAAAGCCCATTATAGTAACAAAACCCTGTGCAATTTCAGAGTTTAAATGAATTTTCCAGCCTAAAGTCGGCAGATAATCCACAGGTATACCAAGTGCTTCAGCATTCTGTGCAATAATCGTATTACCGATAATACCAGTAGGAGCAAGCGGCGATAACGCTGCACCGTTTGTAGAGCCTACAAGAATCAATGTCATTAAAAACATCGGCATTTTTATCTTATTGGCAATTGCCATAGTAAGAGGAGCCATCAAAGCGCAGGCTGCGATATTACCCGGGCCGATTGTAGCCAAAATATTGGAAAGAACGAAAATCATTATCGGTACAAGTGCTACGTTGCCGCCGCACAAACGCAGTGAATGGTCGGTTAGTTTTTGGAGTGTACCGTTGGTTTGTGCCATACCAAACATAAACGTTACACTTGCCAAAAGCATAAAAGTGCTGGTCGCAAACATTCCAAAAGCTTTATTGCCGGGAATATCTGCAAAAAGACCGCCAACCAAAAGACCTAAACCAATACCAAGAAAGCCTACATTAATCTTTTCATTAACGCAGCTTACTGCAATTAAGAAAATTAGCGCTAAAATCGACATAAATGCCGGAAAAGAAATATCAAAGCCAAACATCTACTTCACCTCTTTCCAGACATTAAACGAGCCGATTAAGAAATGTCATAGCCAAACATATATGTAATTTATAAAATTTTTTATAAACTTAACCTCACCGGCCAGTTTAATATCTTATTTAAAAATCACAAATTAAAAACAAGCCTGATTCTTATTCATCATGTTTAAACGGCCGGTCTGTGCCCACAGCAAAGAAGGATGTTTAATTTCAATCCTTGCCGCAGCACTTTCATTGCCATACATTACAATATAAACCGCAGCACTGACAGCTGCCATAACTTCCTGCGGAACACCTGCTGGCGGGGCGGCCTGCGGAGCCGGAGCTGCCGCAGGTGCTGCTGCATGCTGTTCTTCGGTATGTTTTTTCTTTTTGCTGCCAAAAAGTCCAAAGAATGACATAACTTCCACCCCTTTACATTACAGCGGAATATTGCCGTGTTTTTTAGCCGGACGGCTTTCGCGCTTAGATTCCAGCATATGCAAAGCATTGATAATTACCGGGCGTGATTCTTTTGGCTGAATTACCATATCTACCATGCCGCGGCTGGCAGCCTGATACGGCGTTGCAAAATTATCAATATATTCGGCAGTTTTTGCCGCTACGTCAGGATCTTTGCGGAAGATAATGTTTGCCGCACCTGCCGGGCCCATAACCGCTACTTCCGCAGTCGGCCAGGCAATAACCTGGTCAGCGCCAAGCTCCTGAGCGCACATTGCGATATAAGAACCGCCGTAAGCTTTACGGGTAATTAAAGTAATTTTAGGCACGGTAGCTTCAGAATATGCGTACAGCATCTTTGCACCGTGGCGGATAATGCCGCCGTATTCCTGGTTAGTACCGGGAAGGAAGCCAGGAACATCTACAAGGTTCAGTAACGGAATATTAAAAGCATCACAGAAACGGATAAACCTTGCTGCTTTATCCGAAGCATTGATATCAAGACAACCTGCCATAACCTTCGGCTGGTTAGCAATAATACCTACGGTCTGTCCGTCCATACGCGCGAAGCAGGTAATAATATTCATTGCGTAATACTGCTGGGATTCATAAAATTCACCGTTATCGACAATGCTCTTAATTACTTCTTTCATATCATACGGATGATTGGAATCGTCCGGCATTAAAGTATTCAGCGCCTCGTCCATACGCTGCGGATTATCGCCAGTTTCCACAACCGGAGCGCCTTCCATATTATTAGAAGGCAAAAAGCTTAACAAATAACGGATTTGCTTAATGCAGTCCTCGTCATTTTCAGCTGCAAAGTGGGCAACACCGGAAGTCTGGTTATGCGTCATCGCTCCGCCGAGCGCTTCCTGTGTTACATCTTCGCCGGTAACGGATTTTACAACCGCCGGACCGGTAATGAACATTTTAGAAGTGTTTTTTACCATATAAATAAAGTCTGTCAGCGCCGGGCTGTAAACCGCGCCGCCAGCGGACGGGCCCATAATTGCCGAAATCTGCGGCACAACGCCTGATGCGCTGGTATTTTCAAAAAAGATTTTGCCATAGCCGCCCAGCGCGTCAACCGCTTCCTGGATACGCGCGCCGCCGGAATCGTTTAAGCCTACGCACGGAGCGCCCATTTTAAGCGCCAGGCGCTGTACTTTTACGATTTTATTGGCGTGCATTTCGCCAAGCGAACCGCCTTCTACGGTAAAATCCTGCGCAAACACATAAACCAAACGGCCGTCAACTGTGCCGTAACCGGTAGTTACGCCTTCGCCCGGAAGTTCTTTTTTATCCTGCCCAAAGTTGGTGCAGCGATGGCGTACAAAGCGGTCCAGTTCTACAAAACTGCCTTGGTCAAGCAAAAGGTTAATCCTTTCTCTTGCCGTAAGTTTGCCGCTTGCATGTTGTTTTTCAACACGTTTTTCGCCGCCTGCCTGCATAATATGTTCAGACAGTTTCAGCATTTTTTCTATTCTTTCCTGAGTAGACAACTCTGCCACCTCCAATTAGTTTATGCAGCCTGAACTTTTTACCAAGCCTTATTTTTTAGCAGGAGCGCAAAGTTCAAGCAGAATGCCTACGGATTTAGGATGAACAAAAGCAATGTCCATGCCGCCTGCACCGCCGCGCGGAGCTTTATCAATCATGCGTCCGCCTTTGGCCTGAACATCGGCAAT
>DXVZ01000079.1 GCA_019417125.1 Phascolarctobacterium sp. | reverse complement strand
CCGAAATCTGCGTCTTAATTTTTATTGGTGGGCCCAGTAGGATTCGAACCTACGACCAATCGGTTATGAGCCGATGGCTCTACCACTGAGCTATAGGCCCAATTTGATGACAATTAGCCAACAGTAATATTTTACTAAAGTTAATATCCATTGTCAACTATTCCAAAAAATCTTTCAGGCGTTTGCTGCGGCTGGGATGCCTCAATTTCCGCAAAGCCTTCGCCTCAATCTGGCGGATGCGTTCGCGCGTTACGCCAAAATGCTGGCCAACTTCTTCCAGCGTCCTGCTGCGTCCGTCCTCAAGTCCGAAGCGCAACTCTAAAACTTTCTTTTCGCGTACAGTCAGCGTTTCCAGCACCTCGTCCAGCTGTTCTCGCAAAAGCGTAAACGATGCCGCGTCAGCCGGAGCCGGCGCATCGTGGTCCTCAATAAAATCGCCTAAATGCGAGTCTTCTTCTTCGCCGATAGGCGTTTCAAGCGATACCGGTTCCTGCGCAATTTTCATAATCTCGCGCACGCGGTCTACGGAAGTATCCATTTCCTTGGCAATTTCTTCCGGCTGCGGCTCGCGCCCCAGTTCCTGCAAAAGCTGGCGCGATACGCGGATAAGTTTGTTAATTGTTTCAACCATATGCACCGGAATGCGGATGGTACGCGCCTGGTCGGCAATGGCCCTGGTAATTGCCTGGCGAATCCACCACGTTGCATAGGTACTGAACTTAAAGCCTTTATTATAATCAAACTTTTCTACCGCTTTAATAAGGCCGAGGTTGCCCTCCTGAATTAAATCAAGGAACAGCATGCCGCGCCCCACATAGCGCTTGGCAATGCTTACAACAAGTCGCAAGTTTGCTTCCGACAGGCAGCGTTTGGCGTCTTCGCCCTGCTCGTAAACCTCTTCCAGCAGTTTTTTATAATCGTCCTCAATTTCAAGGTAAGCGTCAAAAACAGCCGTATCTTTTTCTTCCGGCAGGCGGCGCTTAACTTCTTCCAAAATCGTTTTTAAATCAAACAGCGAATGGATTTCCTTGTCGCTGGTATGCGCGTCCGGCGTTACCTTATCGCTGCCGCTGATATTGATATGCTCGTCAACTAAAAGTTTATGCAGGCGCATACATTCGTCGCGCGTAAAATCGGCAACCAAAGCCTGGTATTCTTCCAGCGTGCAGGGCGTACCTGCTTTCTGGCGTGCTTCGATAAATTGCAGCGCTTTATTAATGCTGCGCATGTCGCAGATAGTTTTTTCGTCCTTAATCAGCTGGCGGGCTTTGGCAATAAGTTCTTCCGTAGAATCCTTGCCGTTGTATACCGGCGCCACCACGCCGTGCCTGGTGCCGTGCAGCAGGCGGTAAGCCTGTTTGCCCTTATCCATGCGTTTGGCAAGCTTAACCTCGTCCTCGCCCACTAAAAGGGGGACGCGGCCGATTTCCTTTAAATACATGCGCACAGGGTCATCGATGCTGACGCCTTCTGGCACACTCATATTGGCAAGTTCGGCTTCGTTAATTTCGTCAGCTTCGCTTACGGCTTCCGGTTCCAAATCCAAATCGTCGCTGCCGTCGTCCACAACATCTATACCTTTCTGGGAAATCAGTTCGTACATATTATCCATGTCATCGGCGCTCATATCCTCAGCGTTCTGCATGGAATCCATAATTTCACGATAAGTGAGAACACCGCCATGTGATTTTCCTTTAGATAATAATTCCTCAACCTGCTCGGACGGTATTTTTGTATTAGCCATGGTGTTCCCTCCCTTCGTGATAAACTGCTGTTACCATTTTAATACAAATTTTTGATTGCATCTTTTATCTTCTGGCTTTCTGCAAGTTCCTGCAAAAAGCGGCTGTCCCCCAAACGTTCATATTCATCGGCAAGCAGCCTGTGTTTTTCATACAAAGCCTCCAGCCTGCCCTTATTCATCACGCGTATGCAGTCGGCAATAAGTTTTTCCTCGTCGCCGGGCTGCACGTTTTTAGCCATTATCGCCGCAAACTCAGTTGAAGCCTCCGGGCTCAGTACCCTAAAAAGCTCAGCCGTAACATCCTGCGGTATATTTTCCAGCATGCCTGCCAGCGATGAATAAATTTCCTGGCGCTCCGGTGATTTAAATCCGGCTTTAGTTATTTCATCCCTGAACACAGGCAGCAGCATAATATTTTTGGCAAGAATGTTCAAAAGCTGCTGCTCCGCTTCGTCCTCCGGCGCTGAGGTGCGCATTGTTTTAGGCTGCACCGGTGGCGCTGCTGGCGCCTGCCTGCCGCTTTTGCGGCTCAGCTTGCGGTATTCGCTTATGATAAGGCTTTCATCTATGGTAAGCAGCTGCGCCAACCTGCGGATATAGCCAGCCACCTCGATATCGTTTTTACATTCTAACAGGAATGGTAGTATATTCGACACTGCTTCCACTTTTCCTGCTAAATTTGAAACATTATTTTGCGCTATAACCTGCCGCATCTGAAAATCAATGCCGTCAGCGGCGTTTTTAACCAGTTTCAAATAGGCATCTGTGCCATGCTTGCGCACAAATTCGTCCGGGTCTTTGCCGTCCGGCACAGCCAGCACCTTAACCTTCAAACCGGCGGCACGCGCAATGCTTACCGCGCGCATATCGGCGCGCTGCCCAGCTTCGTCGCTGTCGTACGAAAACACAACTTCATCGCACACACGCGCCAAAAGCTTTGCCTGCTCTGCCGAAAACGCCGTACCCATCGAAGCCACCGTCCAGTCAATACCCGCGGCGTGCAGGCTGATGGCGTCCATATAACCTTCAACAATAATCGCCTGGCGGCGTTTTTTTATTTCTTTCAGCGCCGCATGCAAACCAAAAAGCAGCGTGCGCTTATTAAACCATTCCGTTTCGGCAGTGTTCATGTATTTTGCTGCTTCGGCGTTATTCTGCAAAATGCGCCCGCCAAAACCGACCACATGACCGCGCGCGTCTTCAATCGGTATCATTACCCTACCGCGGAACTTATCGTACGCGCCGTTTCTGCCGCGCACCGCCAGCCCTGCCTTTATCAGCAGTTCCTCGCGGCAGCCGCGTTTACCCAGCGCTTTTACAAGCGAGGTGTAACCAGGCAGCGACACGCCGATGGAAAATTTTTCTATAATCTCCGGAGTTATGCCCCTGCCCGCAAGATAACGCTGCGCCAGTTTGCCGAACTCGCTTTTGGTAAGGCATGCCTGGTAAAAACGTGTCGCCAGCTCGTTGGCAGCAATAATTTCTTTCGTTTCTTTTTCGCGTTCAATCTCCTGCCGCGTCTTTTCGCGTTCCGGCACCGGTATGCCAAGTTTGTTGGCTAAAATTTTTAAGGCTTCCTGAAAGGTACAGTTTTCTTCCTTCATAATAAAGGTAAAAACATCGCCGCCGGCGTGGCAGCCGAAACAATAAAAAAAGTTCTTATCCGGTGAAACCGAAAAGGACGGCGTTTTTTCGCCATGAAAAGGACAGCAGCCCCAATAGCTGCTGCCGCGTTTTTTCAGCGGTACATATTCCGAAACTATTTCGACGATATTTGCCTGTGAGCGGACCTGCTCTTTAAAATCATCAAACATACTGCTCATTTGCCTTGCTCCCGTCACTTTAAATATCATCTGTTTTATTTATATTCAATATCCAGTCAGAAAATCCTCTTTTTTTATTTAAGATAATCTGTTTTCACTACATTAAATGATAACCGGCAGGTAATACCTGCTGAACTGCTGCACCGCAGCCGCGTCCGTAAGGCTGGCAATATAATCAACCACTACCTGCTGCACGCCATGCTCCTCTGCCAGCGCGCCGTATTCCTGCGGCAGCATTTCCGGATGGCGAAGGTATAAATCAAGCAGCGTAGTAACAACGTGTTCCGCCTTGCGGTGTTCATTTTTCAGCGGCGGCGAAAGATAAACGTAATCAAACATAAAGCAGCGGAACTCGTCCATCGCTTCTTCGTAATATTTATCCATGGCAATAACGGGCTTGCCAATTGAACTTTCCACTACGTTGCGCACCAAAATATCCAAAATCTGGCTCGGCTTTGTGCCCAGGCGCATAGCGACGATGCCAGGCAATTTTTCCGGCCCGATAATGCCAACCTTGCAGCCATCGTCAAAATCGTGGCACAGATAGGCAATGCGGTCGCAGCGGCGCACAATCTGCCCCTCCAGCGTCTTGGGCAGCACGTCGCCGGTATGGTTTACAATCGCGTCGCACACGTCCAAAGTCAGGTTCAGCCCGCGCCCGTCGCGCCCGTAGTATTTTACTACGCGCAGGCTCTGCTCGTTGTGCTTAAAATGCCCGGTGTAAGCGTTAATGGCACGTTCACCGGCGTGCCCGAAAGGCGTATGCCCCAAATCGTGCCCCAGCGCCGCCGCTTCCGTCAAGTCCTCGTTTAAACGCAGTGCGCGGGCAATGGTACGCGCAATCTGCGATACCTCCATACTGTGCGTCAGGCGCGTGCGGTAATGGTCGCCCGGGTTTAAATACACCTGCGTTTTATGCTTTAGTTTGCGGAACGCCATACTGTGGATAATCCTATCCCGGTCGCGCTGGTAAGCCGTGCGCATTTCGTCCGGTTCTTCCTCTAACGCGCGCACGGCGTTTGCACTGCGCTGCGCCCACGGCGCTAAAATTTTTTCTTCTGTCGCTTCGCTTAATTCTCTTATAACCATCTGTTTCACCTTTATTTCACTTAATCCGCCTTGCCGCTTGCCGCGTCAAAGTCTATAATAGTAATATATCCATAAAACAAAGAGGTTTTTTACGATGAAAAAAATTTTTGCTGTTTTATTTATACTAATCTTTATGCTAGTGCCATCAGCATTTGCCGCCACGCCGGATATTTCAAGCGACAGCCAGACTTTTAACCCCTTTACCGGAGTTTACGATTTAAAGGGCAATGTCCATGTCGATTTAGGTGAGCGCGTTATCGACGGCGACGCTGCCCAGGTTTACCTATACCAGCTTGAAGTGCGCGCCCAAGGCAACATTAGCCTTACCGATAAGCCAAGCGGCATCCATTTTGACTGTGACGCCGTTGAAGTAAAGGGCAGCGAGCGCACTGCCTACGTCAGCGGCAACATGGTGTTTACGCAGGATAACCTGCGCATTACCGCCGATAACGGCAGTTTTAACTGGAAAACCAAAAACGCAGTGTTCTCCGGCAGCGTCACCGTTAACGGCAAGCCGCAGCCGGGCAGCATAACCTATAACGTGCGCGACAAACAATTTTTATAACGCCAGCCTAAATAACCCCCGTTTTACCGGGGGTTATTTTTATATACGCCTGTCCCTGTTTTTTTGTATGTAATCAAAAATAATGCCAGCCGTTTCTTCAATAGCGCGGTTCGATACATTAATAATCTTGCAGTGCACGCGGCGCATAATCGCCTTGGCGTATTCCAGTTCCTCGCTGATGCGCCTTACATCGGCATAATTAGCACCATCGCTTAAACCCATCGTTTTTAAGCGCTCGCTGCGGATTTCGTTCAGCTTAAACGGGTCAATCAAAAGGCCGATAATTTTATGCGGCGGCACCTTAAACAATTCCTCCGGCGGAGCAATTTCCGGCACCAGCGGCACATTGGCAACTTTCAGCTGCTTATGCGCAAGATACATGCTAAGCGGCGTTTTACTGGTGCGGCTTACGCCGATAAGCACTACGTCCGCCTTTAAAAGCCCCAGCGGGTTTTTGCCGTCATCATACTTAACGGCAAACTCAATCGCTTCAACACGTTTAAAATACTCGTGGTCCAGCGCGTGGATAAGCCCTGCCTGGTTCTTCGGCAAAAGCCCGGAAGTTTTTTCAATCGCTTTCAGCATTGGCCCTAAAACGTCGATAACCTCAACGTCAAGTTCCATAGCCTTCTGCATAATATGTTCACGCAGCTCCGGCGATACAATGGTGTAGCACACAATGCCGCGGTTTTCCCTTGCTTCTTCAAGGATTTTTTCTACCTGCTGGGCGTCCTTAATATACGGAACGCGGATAACGTCAAATTTTTCCTGTACAAACTGGCTGGTTGTAGCCTTTACTACCGACTCGGCGGTTTCGCCGATAGAATCGGACACAGCATAAATAACCGGTGTCTTAGCTATGATAATTGCCCCCTTTTCCCTCTGCCAAATCAACCAGCAGACGTGTAAAATTCGTTTTGGTAATTCTGCCCACAACTTCGTAGCTGCGGCTGCCTTCTTCTATACAGCGCACAACCGGCAGGCAGTCAATCTCATTGTCAATAATTTTCCGCGCCGCAGCTGCCACAGAATCCTCCGGCGAAACGACAATCAGCTTGGACAGCGGCGTCATAACCATTACAACCGGCACCTCGCGCAAATTATAGTTATTGTTAATGGCGGCCTTTAGTAAATCCTTGCGCGAAACTACGCCTGCCAAAAGCCCGGCGTCATCCATAACAAACACCGTTCCCACATCTTCTAAAAACATTGTTATAACCGCTTCATAAGCGCTCTTATCGTGGTTGACGGCAACCGGCACAGACTGCAAATCGCGCACGCAGATGCCGGAAATTTCTTCCATCAGCATACCGAGGGTGTTTTTGCCGGTATAAAAATAACCAACCTTCGGCCTTGCGTCCAAAATACCGCCCATTACTAAAATGGCCAAATCACTGCGCAAGGCAGCGCGCGTAACATTAAGGCGTTCCGCAATATGCTCCCCTGTAATCGGCCCGTCCTGTCTTACTATCTCAGCTATACGCTTTTGCCTTGTACTTAAAGAAATTGTTCTCACCCCTTCTGCCGCTATAAACAACGCATAAAGTACCATATATATTATTAGTATACTCTATTCCTCTCTAAAATCCTCTTTTTGGTAATATATTTTTTTGATGCGTATCACAAATTATACACTTTTGCAAATTCTTTGCAACATAGTGGAAAGCCGCGTTAAATACTGCTATAATAAATTCAGGTTATCTATAAAGGAGTGTATTAAATGAAAAAAATACTTGCAGCGGCATTATGCCTGCTTACATTAACCGGCAGCGCCTTTGCGCAGACTGCGCCTAAAGAACTGCAAATGGCTGGCACCGTTACTGAAAGCACCGGCAGCATGGTGACGATAAAAAACAATAACGACCCGTTCGACAGCGTAGCGCTGCACATTGCAGACACCACCTTTGTGCTGCAAAACGGCACCAGCTATTACCTCAGCGGCAACGACATTAAAAACGGAGAGCACGTTAACGCCTGGTACGGTCCGCGCTTAACGCGCAGTATTCCGCCGCAGGGCACTGCGGACGCTATAATTGCCGGGGCAGAAGGCAGCCGCCCTGCCTTTACCTATTTTAACATTGGCAAGGTAGAACAGAACGAGGACGGCAGCGTGCGTGTACTGAATGTTAACGAAACGCAGTACGTTACCCTACTGCCCGAGGTTTACCCAGAAGCAGCGGAACTGAAAGCAGGCGACAAAATGCTTTTATGGTACGACATTACAACCATGAGCATGCCTGGGCAGGCAACGGCGCTGAAAGCAGTTTTATTAAAGCCCGGCCTTGCGGATATTAACATCAGCACCACAGCCGGTGTAATTGCCTTAAACGGTAAAGAACTTTCAGATATAAAACTTATAACCAAAAACAACACTTTGTATGTTCCTTTGCGCGCAGTTGCCGAAGCGCTGGGCTACACTGTAACGTGGAACGCCGACGCGCAGACAGCGGTAGTTTACAATGGGCCGCGCAGCGCAGTATGCACCATTGGCAGCAATGATTACGGCAAACAGCGTATGCGCATTAAGCTGCAATTTAAGCCTGAACTTATCGACGGCGTAACCATGGTGCCAGTAGAGATGCTGGATTACGTTATGGGTTACAGTGTAAAGGTTAGCGCTGCGCATGTTTAAAATTTAATTATGATTAAAAATGGCGGATTATGTCCGCCATTTTTTTGTAAAGAAAAAGCGGATGGCATACGCCATCCGCTTTAACAGTTCTAACTATTAAATTAGAAAGTGAAGATTACTTCAGACCACAGAGTCTGAGCATCTTTGCTGCCTTCACGGGATTCGAAGTCATAGTATTTAACGCCTGCTACAATGTTTTTAGCAAGAGTTACGTTACCGCCTACTTCGAAGCCTTGATAGCCGTCGCCAAGTACGCCATTTTCATCAACACTGTAAGTATCAGCAGGATAATCAGCATAACCGCTGAATGCAGTCGGATCTAAGAAAGTTGCAAGCGGACGGTCGCTGTAGTTAGCATACAGGCCCCAGCTGCCAGGCTGAGAAGCTTTAGCTCCACGATAGGAAAGACCTACCAAATAACCGCTTTCATCACCGTTGAAGCCATTGATGTCACTATCGCCATAGAAATAAGTTCCGCGCAAAGTCAAATCTTTAGCGATTTCGCCGCCAACAGCAGCTTCCCAAATTTCCTGGTCGCGCCAGTTATCTGCATTGTAATAACGTACTGCTGCGTCAACTACGCCAATCTGAGCTTCAACACCAGCTACATAAATACGGTCGCCGTCTTCTACAAGTTTGAAGCTTTCATCTTGCGGAGTATCCGGATCATCTTCTACTTCCCATTCAGAACCAGAAATGTATTTATCAGAAGAAGCTTTGAAAGCCCAGCCAAATACTTTTACTTTGTCGCCATAGGACAGTTTTACACCATCGCCACGGTTATCGACTACGTCAGCTTTAACGAAGTCCATGCGGCCTGCGTCAACTTTAACGCCGCCGATAGGGCCGGAAACGAATGCCCAGTTCAGTTTTACATCGTCGTCATTGTTGTTGTCATCGGTGTAGTACTGGTTGTTTTCAAAACGTCCGGTGTAGGTCCAGTCCTCGTTAACAGCACCGTTTACGAACAAACGGGTACGCAGACGGCCTTCATGGTCTTTGCTGTCGCCGTCAACGGATTTGTAAGAAGCACGGATCTGACCAGTGATTTTTACGTTGTCAGCTTTTTTCTCAAGGTTAGCAACGCGAACGCCGAGGCTGTCGAGTTCGTCAGCAAATTCAGCAGCTAATTTATCAACATTAGCGCCTTTTGCCATTGCTTTTGCTACAATCTGTGCCATTTCATAACGGGTCATCAGTTTGTCGCCGCCAAAGGTGCCATCGGGATAACCGTCAACAACGCCTTCTGCTGCAAGTTTGTTTACTGCGTCATAAGCCCAGTGGCCAGCCGGTACGTCGCTGAACGGGTTAGCTGCATATG
>DXVZ01000078.1:9689-13401 GCA_019417125.1 Phascolarctobacterium sp. | reverse complement strand
CAAAAGGCTGTTCCAGCAGGCAAACTTCTTTGTAGTATTTTTCAATACGGCCGGTAACCATTTTTTCAATGATTTTTTCCGGTTTGCCTTCGTTGCGTGCCTGTTCGGAAAGAACCATTTTTTCATGTTCAAGCTCAGCAGCCGGAACTTCTTCGCGGCGCAGGTAACTCGGATTTGCAGCAGCAATGTGCATAGCAATATCTTTTACCAAGGTTTTGAATGCATCGGTTTTAGCAACGAAGTCGGTTTCGCAGTTAACTTCTACCAATACGCCGATACGTCCGCCGCCGTGGATGTAGGATTCTACCAAACCTTCAGCAGCAATGCGGCCTGCTTTTTTAGCAGCAGCTGCAAGACCTTTTTCACGTAAAAAGTCAATTGCTTTATCCATATTGCCTTCGGTTGCGGCAAGTGCTTTTTTGCAGTCCATCATGCCTGCACCGGTGCGTTCGCGTAATTCTTTAACTAATGCAGCGGTAATTTCAGCCATTTATTTTCCCTCCTGAAATTTTAAAAATTATTCTGCGTCTTCTGCAGCTGCAGTTTCTTCAGCAGCTTCGGCAGCTTCTTCGGTCTGCATGCCCTGACGGCCTTCCAAAACAGCGTCAGCCATTTTTGCAGTTAAGAGTTTTACGGCACGGATAGCGTCGTCGTTTGCAGGGATTACATGGTCGATAACGTCCGGGTCGCAGTTGGTGTCAACAGTTGCAACGATAGGAATGTTCAGTTTGCGGGCTTCCATAACTGCAATATTTTCTTTGCGCGGGTCGATGATGAACAGAGCGCCCGGCAGTTTTTTCATATCTTTAATGCCGCCAAGGTATTTGGTCAGTTTTTCCATTTCGTGGCGCAGGCCGATAACTTCTTTTTTCGGCAGTACGTCGAAAGTGCCGTCAGCTTCCATAGCTTCAAGGGTACGCAGGCGTTTAATACGGCCCTGAATAGTTTTGAAATTAGTCATCATGCCGCCCAGCCAACGTTCATTTACATAGAACATGTTGCAGCGGATAGCTTCTTCACGGATAGCTTCCTGAGCCTGTTTTTTAGTACCAACGAACAGAATGCTTTCGCCGCTTGCAGCAACGTCACGCATAAAGTTGTAAGCTTCTTCTACCTTTTTAACGGTTTTCTGCAGGTCGATAATGTAGATGCCGTTTCTTTCGGTGAAGATGTACGGAGCCATTTTCGGGTTCCAGCGGCGGGTCTGATGACCGAAATGTACGCCGGCTTCAAGTAATTGTTTCATAGAGATGATTGCCATTTTTTATTCCTCCTGTTTTTCCTCCGCCTGCATCAGCTTTGCCCTAACCTTACGGACAGCGGGCAAATCCGCAGACGTGTGTATTTTTACACGCGTAATATTATATCATAAGCCTTTTAGAACAAGCAAGCATAAAATGTAAAATTTTTACAAAAAATTGCCTGCCGCTAATGCAAGATACTCTTTTAATGCCATCGCCGTCATATCAAGCGCGTAAGCCTGCGGTACAAAGCTGAACGCCGAAAGGTAAATTTTGCCGGACGAAAGATAATCGCACGGGTAAGCAATAAGCTCTATCCCTTCACTAACAGCAGTAAAATTCTGCATGGCACGCGGCATGTGCAGTGCGGAAGTTACAACAGCTGCGCGCTGCCATCCGTGTTCTCGGCACATGGCGGCAATGTTCTGCGCATTCTGTTTAGTGTTCAGCGCCTGAGTATCGGTAAAAACCATTGCGGCATCTGTGCCCATACCTACCAGCACACGCTTGGAAATTTCTGCTTCTACGCCGCTGTCAGCAAATACCTTACCGCCGCTGACGATTATAGGCACGTTCAGCATTTTTTGCAGGCGCATACCGATTGCTAGCCTGTTCATACCTATAGCGGTAAGCGCGCTGCCGCCATCAATATCCGGCACATCGTTCACGGCGCCGCCGCCCAACACAGCAATTACATCGGTATTTACCGCCTCTGGCTGCGTATAACAGTCTTCTAAGCCGTGGGTCAGCAGCTGCGCTGTTGGCATTAGCGAACTTATATACAACAACAAAGTTATAACAAGCACGGCGTACCTGCCTTTTGCCCGGCGTTTAAACAAATAAATGCTCATCAGCACCAGCAAAAGTACAAAGCACCCCGGCGGCAAAAGCCACAGTAAAATAAATTTTAAAATATACATCAGTCACATTCTTCCAGCATCGCAAGGTACAGCTGGCGGAAAAGTTCCTCCGTAAGATTAATTTTATTGAGGATAGTATAGCGCTCCTTACGGACTTCTTTGGCAAACATCCACGCTTTAATAAACATATCTTCGGTAATGCCAAGTTTTGCCGGGTTTACGCAAATATCGTACGCCTTTAAAAAATCCAGCACAACGCGGTAGTCGCGCCCCTGCAATTTGCACGAAACCACGCTGCCCATGCCTACCAAAATGCCGTGCGGAATATTGTGGTCAAAAAGCTCATCCATCGCGTGACTGAAAAGATGCTCAGAACCGCTGCACGGACGCGAATTGCCCGCCAGCTGCATAGAAAGGCCGCTTAACACCAGCGACTGCGCCAGCATTTTTACGCCCTGTATGGAAGACAGCGATTTTTCTTCCGAATACAAAAGCGAATTAAACGCCGTTTCGGAAAGCATATAGGCAAAATCATTGGGGCGGTCATTGTTTTCATCGCAGCCCAGCTGCCAATCGTACAGCGCCGTGTAATTGCTGATAGTATCGCCCACGCCTGCTTTTAACAAAAGGCGCGGTGCTTCAAAAATAATGTCTGTGTCAATCAACAGGCCGTCCGGAATTTTAGATGTAAACGAATGCCTGCGCCCGTTTTGCGCCAGCAGTACGGACACCGGAGAGCAAACGCCGTCGTTGCTGAGCGCCGTCGGTATGGCAATATAGGCAACATTGGCAACGAAGGCTGCATATTTTGCCGTGTCCAGCGCCGTGCCGCCGCCTAACCCGATAACGAGCCTGATATTGTTCATGGCAACTTTTTTGGCAACTTCTACCGCAAAATCAAACGAGCTTTCTTTAACAGTAACAATTTCATAGCCGCGCAGCTGGTTTAAAAGTATTTTTACTTTTTTATCAAGCGTTTGCAGCAGCCCCTCCGTCGTCAAAATTAAAGTTTTGGCAAACATCAGCTTAGGCATATATAAATTTAAATTTTTATTAAGGTCAGTAACCGCGTTGGCTTTAACCTGCATAAACAGCGGCAGCGAATAATTGCTCATCTCTGCGTCCCTCCAATATCAATTAAACTTATTATACCATTTGTAAAGGCTGCAAGCATATTTGATGTCTAAAATTTTACATTGATTATACAAAACGGGCAGCTACCGTTCGATAACTGCCCGCTATTTCAGCGTACCGCTTCCAAAAGCTGTACATATTTATCTTTTACAAGGTCTTTTTCAAAAATATTTTTTAAATATTTAAGCTGTTTTTTGCTGGTTCGCGGCTGCTGTGCCGCCCAATACCCCAGCGTCAGCTGAATAAACAGGCGGCTGCGCTTTTTATATTTTTCACTGCTGTTTGCTTCGCCAAAAGCAAACCATGTTTGATAAACTTCAAGCTCGTCCTGCATAGTCTGCCGTGCCGCTGCCGCTATAAAGTCGCGCCAGGCGCGCAAAAGCAGGCGTACAGCGGCAATGCGCAGTTTTTCGTCCTGCTCTTTCAACATACGCTGCAACAATAGCAGCGAAAAGTTTTGCACTGGCGCATAAATTT
>DXVZ01000078.1:0-9679 GCA_019417125.1 Phascolarctobacterium sp. | reverse complement strand
TAAACGCTTTTTCCGCACCGTCCCAAGCCGCATACATCTGCATGTGCAGCATAACATACATCAGCACGCTGCGCGTAAGTTCAAAGCTGCGCTGTTTAAGCAAAAAGTAAAACAAGCCGCTTAACAGCTGCCCGGCAACGTCCTCCCAGCCGCGCCTTGCCGCCTGCGCCGCCAAACAAGCCCATTCGCGCAGAAACGGCAGCAGCACATCATCAGCAGCGGCTTCATTTCTGCACAAACGCAGGCTAAGCCACCTCAGCATCGGCAAAACTTCCGTATAACGGCGGTCTGCCGCCACAAACATCAGCTCCGTTAACAAATTGATAAAGGCTTCCGTGTTTTCTTTAATATAGCTTGCCTTACTGTAACGCAGCGCCAGCTTACTTACGGCAGACGCAAAAATATCCTTATTATGCGTGCGCGCCGCCATCACTGCCGCATGGTGCAGGCTCTGCAAAAATACGTTTTCCGCACCGGCGTCCTCCGGCGCTATATCAAGCGGGCAAACCGACAGCAAGTTAAGCGCTTTAATCGCGCTGCGGCGGTAATTGTGCTTTAACGCCAGGCATGCCAACATACCGAAACTTTCCATTTTAAAGCGTAAATCGCCGGTCTGCTCCTGTAATTTTACGGCGGCAGCCTCAAAAGCGTCCTCATCGCCCTTACGCAGCGCAGTAATGCAATCCGTTTTTAAATTTTCCAGTTCATTATCGGCTGCCATACAAAACTCCCGTTACATAATATTGCTGGTGCCTTCATACACAATGCCGCTGACAGTATCCACCGTAACCGTCGCGCCGTCCGTAAGCACCTGCATGGCGCCGCTTGCGCCGACGATAGCCGGTACGCCGCAGCCAACGGCAATTATAGCAGCAGTAGAAGTAAGCCCGCCTTCTTCGGCAATTATTGCCCCCGCCGCAGCGGCATACTTGCCCGCTTCATCAGGCAGCACGCCGACAACCAGTATGTCGCCTGCTTTTAGTTTGGCAGTAAAATCTTCGGGCTTAGTGCATTTGCAAACCACGCCGGTGATGGACTGTAAACCAATACCGACGCCGCTGACCAGCTTTTGGCTCATAGCCACAACCTTAATTAAGTTGGTTGTGCCAGGTTTGCCCACCGGTACGCCAGCCGTTACAAGCACGTTGTCGCCGTCTTTTATCAGCCCGGCTTTTTTAACGCAGTTCAGCGAAGTTTCAATCAATTCGTCAGTGTTGTCGGACCACGGTCCCAATACAGGGCACACGCCCCAATACAGCTGCATTTTCCTTACCGTTTCCGGGTGGCGCGAAATGCCGATAACACCAACGGCAGGACGGTATTTAGCAAGCATGCGTGCTGTAAAACCAGATTCCGTAATGCTTACAATGGCGTCACTGCCAAGTTCCTGCGCAATCTGCACAGTAGCATGGCTGATTGCTTCAGTAGAATGAATGCGCTCGCCAATACCTTTATTTTTAAATATGCGTGCATAGTCCAGCGCCGTCTCCGTCTGCTCGGCAATTTTTGCCATCGTGCGCACTGCCTCCAGCGGATATTTGCCGGACGCAGTTTCTCCGCTGAGCATAATATCATCAGTGCCGTCAAAAATAGCGTTGGCAATATCGCTGGCTTCCGCACGGGTAGCACGGTAGCTGTAAATCATGCTCTCCAGCATCTGCGTTGCCGTAATTACCGGCTTGCCTGCTTTATTGCAGCTGCGGATAATATCTTTCTGTACCAGCGGCACCACTTCGGCAGGAATTTCCACGCCTAAGTCGCCGCGTGCTACCATTACGCCGTCAGATACGGCAATAATTTCATCAATATTTTTTACACCGGCGTGGTTCTCGATTTTAGAAATAATGCCCATCGGCGAACCGACTTCTTCCAATACGCGGCGGATTGCCAGCACATCATCCGCCTTCTGTACAAAAGAAGCGGCAACGTAGTCCATGCCAAGCTTAGCAGCAAAGGTAATATCGCTGATGTCCTGCTCGGACAAAAACGGCAGCTTCAGCTCCACACCAGGGCAGGCAACACGTTTGCGCGAACTGATTTCACCGCCGTGCACAACCTTGGTGTAAATTTTGCCGCCGGGCACGTCAACTGCTGTTACTTCCAGCGCCAACAGCCCGTCTGAAAGCAAAATGGCGTTGCCGGGCTGTAATTCTTCCGGCAAACCGGCATAATTTACATACGAAATTTCAGCCGTGCCTTCAATTTCTTCAGTAGTAAGCGTAAAGCTGTCGCCTTCTTTTAAAATAACCTTACCGTCTTTAAAAATACCAAGGCGCATCTCCGGCCCCTTGGTATCGGCAATTAAAGCTATTGTTTTGTTAACTGCGGCCGCAGCTTCGCGCACCAGTTCCACACGGCGCGCATGGTCCTCATGGCTGCCATGCGAAAAATTAAAACGGGCCAAATCCATGCCTGCGCGCATCATTTGTTCAAGTAAAGCGACATCGTCGGTACTTGGCCCCATAGTGCAGATAATTTTAGTTTTTTTCATATTCTTCCTCCGGCTTATGCGCGAAAACGGTTCTCGCAAAGCACTTCATAAGCATCTTCTGCTTCGGAGTAAGGGACGCTGATTTCGTAAGCGCCCCCTTGTCCACCTTTTTTGGCTCCCGCTACGTTCATCTGTATCAAAAAGCCGTTGTTTGTAAGCAGTTCTTTTATTTCCTGCGCGTTCTCTTTAGTCTGCGCAATATAAACTACTTTCCACACAAATATTTAACCTCCGTTAAGCCTCTTTAAAAGCTTTAATTTTAGCAATCAGCTTAGGCAAAACTTCTTTAGCGTCGCCAACAATGCCGTACTGCGCTACTTTAAAGATAGGCGCATTGGCATCCTTGTTAACGGCGATAATGATATCGGACGAGCTCATACCGGCAAGATGCTGGATAGCACCGGAAATGCCGAATGCAAAATATACCTTCGGTGTTACGGTTTTACCAGACTGCCCAACCTGATGAGCATGATCAATCCAGCCTTCGTCAACAACGGCACGGCTGCCGCCTACGCTGCCGTTTTCAAACAAAGCTGCCAGTTCTTCCAGCATTTTAAAGTTTTCGCAGCAGCCCATGCCGCGGCCGCCGGAGCATACAACTTCCGCATCTTCGATTTTAATGCTGCCTGCTTCGGTAAGTTCTTCCTTACGGACGATGGTAACTTTGGATTCAACTTTATTTTTAACCGTGTAGTCAATAACTTCGCCGTTTCTTGCTGCATCGGCTTCTTTAGCCTTAAATACTTTCGGGCGAACAGTACCCATCTGCGGGCGGTGTTCGTCGCAAACAATAGTTGCCAAAATGTTGCCGCCGAGAGCTGGACGAGTCCATTCTACAAGGTCGCCTGCAATGTCAAGCCCAGTGCAGTCTGCACATAGGCCAGTTTTTAAACGTGCGGCAATACGCGGAGCAAGGTCGCGTCCGTCAACGGTTGCACCGAACATAACGGCATTCGGTTTATAGGCTTCCGCCAGTTCGCAAAAAGCGTTGGTGTAAAGGTCGGTGTTGTATTCAGCATATTCTGCGCCGGTAACTGCGTAAACAACGTCTGCGCCGGCAGCAATAAGTTTTGCGGGGATATCGCCTTTTTCAGCAGCTACAAGCACTGCGCAGCAGCGCTGTCCGCATTTGGCAGCAAGTTCTGCAACTTCGCCCAAAAGTTCGTAAGTAACGCCAACGGGTTCGCCGTTTTCCAGTTCTGCCATTACCCACAGGTCTTTGCCTTCGCTACTTACAGCTTCTTTCTTTTCTGCTTTTTCCATGCTGATTGCACCTACAGGGCATTCGCCTACGCATGCGCCGCAGGAAATGCAAGTCTCTTCGTTAACGGATGCTTTGCCATCCTCCATAGCAAGCGCGCCTACCGGGCAGGTTGCAACGCAGGATTCGCAGCCGATGCACTGTTCTTTATCTATTTTAATTGCCATATCTTTTCACCTCAACGAGTAATAATATTTGCCTGTACAAGCTTTTCAATCAGCATGTCAACTGCTTTATCAGTATCTTCTTCGTTAATAATTTCGCTGTTAACCTGCGGAACGGGCGGGGTAAATACTTTTTTAACCTTCGTCGGGGAACCGGCAAGGCCAATCATCGTAGTATCAATGCCAAGCTCTGCCGCCGTTTTAATGGGGATAACAGCTTTTCTTGCTTTCATTTTGCCTTTAATGCTGGCAAAGCGCGGCTCTTTTTCGGCTCTGGTAACGGTTACAAGCGCCGGCATTTCAACAGCAAGGGTCTGGCTGCTGCTTTCGTTTTCGCGGTCAACCAAAACTTTATTGCCGTCAACGCTTACTTTTAACGCGCCTGTTGCTTGCGGAATGCCGAGATGTTCAGCCATTTCCGGGCCAACCTGGGCGGTATCGCCGTCAACTGCCTGTTTGCCGCACAATACAAGGTCTACTTCGCCAAGGCTTTTTACAACGCCTGCCAGTGCAAAACTGGTTGCCAGGGTATCGCTGCCAGCCAAAGCGCGGTCGCTGACCAAAATACCTTCGTCAGCGCCCATGGAAATTGCTTCTTTTAAAATTTCTTCAGCCTGCGGAGGCCCCATGGATACTACCGTGACTTTGGCACCGTTAGCATCTTTTAAAATCAGCGCCGTTTCCAGTGCCTGCCTGTCAAACGGATTCATGATATTCTGCACTCCATCCCTGATAAGGGTATTGGTTTCCGGATTAAGTTTTACTTCGGAAGTATCCGGAACCTGTTTAAGACAAACTACAATATTCATAAGCGACCTCCCAGAATCTTTTGTAAACATAATTATATATACATACCTATTGTACAGTTTTTAACGCCTGCTTGCAAGCATAAACATTATTTTACTTGTTTATTGCAGACAGCCATCGCCTAACAGCTGCTTAATTTCTCTAAAAAAACCATTGTTGCCGGCGTCAATCCAAAAGCAGCGGTCCGTTTTTATGGTTTTGCCGGATGAAAGCAAATGCAGGTACAGCGGCGTATTGCCGTGATAAGCCGCAAAAATGCGGCGCATTTCTTTTTGTACAGCGCCTGTTTCCTTGCTGCGGGCAATTTTCAAATGAATTTCCGGCACGCTTTCGTTAAGCGCGCGTATCGTCGTTGCCTGCAAGGACACGCTGCGTTCATCCACTTTTAAGCGCCCTTCCACGGCGATAACGTTTTCCTGGTAAAGCAGGCGCGAAAATTCGTGGTACTGGCGCGTAAAAACAACAACCTCCAGCCTGCCGCTGAAATCTTCCAGTGTTAAAATTGCCATGGTGTCACCCTGCCTGGTAGTGCGCAGGCGCATGCCGCTGATAAGCCCGGCAACAGAAAAATACTTGCCGTCAATTTCTTCGCCTGCTTCCGTCAACGTATAAATCTGCGTATATTGCTCCAAAATAGAAGTGTAAGAATCAAGCGGATGCCCTGTTACATAAAAACCAACGATTTTCTTTTCGTTTTCCAGCAACATTTTCTTTGGCATTTCGTCAAGCTCAGGCAGTTTAATATCCTGCACTTCTTCAAACATATCGTCGCCAAAAAGCCCTATCTGCCCGCTGGCAGAATCTTTTTGGTAAGAACTGCCCAAATCCGCCGCCTGCTCGTACACAGCCAAAAGCTGCGAGCGTTTAGCCCCAAAAGAATCCATCGCGCCGCAGTTGATAAGGTTTTCGATTACGCGCTTGTTGATGACGCGCGACGGTACGCGCTTACAAAAATCGAGTATGGAAGTAAACCTGCCGCCGCTTTCGCGCGCTTTAATAATAGCGTCGATAACCTGCTCGCCCACACTTTTAATACCAGCCATACCGAAGCGGATGGCTTTTCCCTTAACCGGAGAAAACTCCTTGCCGCTTTCATTAACGTCCGGCGGCAGTATTTTAATGCCCATACGCTTGGTTACGCCCAAATACCAGCTTAACTTATCGTTGTCGCTCATAATGCTGCACAAAAACGCCGCCATAAACTGCGTAGGCCAGTGCTGTTTTAAATATGCCGTTTGGTAAGCAACAAGCGCATATGCCGCCGAATGCGATTTATTAAAACCGTAGCCAGCAAAGTGCTGCAAAAGCGCAAAAATCTGCGTGCTGGTTTCCTCGTCGATGCCGTGTTTTTCCCTTGCGCCATCGATAAATTTCTGCTTCATGGAATCCAGTTCTTTGGCTTTTTTCTTGCCCATGGCACGGCGCAAAATATCTGCCTGGCCAAGCGTAAAGCCTGCCAGCACGGATGTTATCTGCATAACTTGTTCCTGGTACAGAATAACGCCGAAAGTATCTTTTAGCACCGGCTCCAGCAGCGGGTGCAGAATATCAGCTGTGCGCGTGCCGTGCTTACCGGCGATAAAATCTTCCACCATGCCGGTACCCAAAGGGCCGGGACGGTACAAAGCAACCAGCGGTATCAAATCGCTGAATTTTTCCGGCGCCAAATCCATTACCAGCTTGGTCATGCCCTCAGATTCCAGCTGAAAAACGCCCTGCGTATCGCCGCGCCGCAGCATTGCGCAGGTATCGTCATCATCCAACGGTATTTTTTCAATGTCAACTTTTTCGCCGGTCGTTTCGTAAATATAACGCAGCGTATCGCCGATAACAGTTAAAGTCCTCAACCCCAAAAGGTCCATCTTAAGCAAGCCAAGGTTTTCAACTTTATCCTTATCGTACTGCGTAATAACAAGTCCTTCGTTTGATAGCTGCAAAGGCACACAGTCAATCAAATCGCGCGGCGTAATTACCACACCGGCGGCGTGCGTGCCGCTGTTGCGCGGCATGCCTTCAACCTTTTTGGCGATGTCTATCAGGCGCTTTACTTTTTCGTCGCTGTCATACAGCGCTTTAAAATCGTTGCTGCTTTCCAATGCCTTTTCCAGCGTAATGCCCAGCTCGCGCGGAATCATTTTGGCAACGTTATCCACAAAGCTGTACGGTAAATCCAGCGCGCGCCCAACGTCACGGACAGCAGCACGCGCCTGCAAAGTGCCGAAAGTAATAATCTGCGCCACGCGCTCCTTGCCGTAACGCTTAATAATGTATTCCAGCACGCGCCCGCGGTTTACATAGCAAAAATCGGTGTCGATATCCGGCATACTTACGCGCTCTGGGTTCAAAAAACGTTCAAAAAGCAAATCGTATTTCAGCGGGTCGATGTTGGTAATTCCCAAAAGGTACGCCACAATACTGCCTGCCGCACTGCCGCGCCCCGGGCCGACCGGAATTTCGTTCTGGCGGCTGTAATTGATAAAATCCCACACAATCAAAAAGTAACAGCTATAACCCATGCGGTCGATGATACCCAACTCGTAATCAAGGCGCTGCATAACATCTGCGCCTGCTTGCGGATAGCGCGAAGGCAACCCCTGCATGCACAAGTCGCGCAGGTATTCCGTCGCATTGGCATATTTTTCCGGTATCGGGAACTCCGGCAGCAAAAGATGCCCAAACTCCAGTTCCACATTGCAGCGCTCCGCAATTTTCACCGTGTTTTCCAAGGCTTCCGGGCAGTCGGCAAAAAGCTCCGCCATCTCTTCAGCGCTTTTTAAGTAATACTGATCGTTATGGAACTTCATGCGTTTGGGGTCGTCAACCGTGCTTGCCGTTTGAATGCACAGCAAAACGTCCTGTGCCTCCGCATCACCCTGCTCCACATAATGCAGGTCGTTAGTAGCAGCAAGCCCTATGCCGAACTTTGCCGCCATGCGTTTTAACTCCGGGTTAACGATGCGTTCTTCGTCTAACCCGTGGTCCTGTATTTCAAAAAAGTAATTTTCTTTGCCAAAAATATCAATATATTCCTGCGCTGCACGTTCTGCGCCGTCGATGTCGCGCTGCAAAATTTTAACCGGCACTTCGCCGGCAACACAGGCGCTCAGGCAAATTAAACCTTCACTGTACTTGCGCAAAATGTCTTTATCAATACGCGGCTTATAATAAAATCCCTCCAAATGCGCCAGCGAAACCAGCTTCATCAGGTTATGGTAGCCAGTGTTGTTTTCGGCAAGCAAAATCAAATGGTAAATGCCGCCGCGCTGGGTGCGTTCAAAGCGTGACTGCGTTACATAAACCTCGCAGCCGATTATCGGCTTAATGCCTATTTTTTTTGCCTGCTGGTAAAAATCAACCACGCCGTACATAACACCGTGGTCGGTAATGGCAATGCTGTTCATGCCAAGCTTTTTGGCTCGCGCCAGCAGCAAATCTATTTTAGATGCGCCGTCCAGCAAGCTGTACTGCGTATGGACGTGCAGATGCGTAAATTTTGCGGTCATTAAAATTCTCCTCAATTTTATTTATTGCGTTTTGCAAGATTATAACCAATAGAAGGCACTAAAAACAGCAAGTTGCAAAACAAACTTGCAAACAAGGTATACGGCGACTGCGGAAAAGCAAAGTGCCAAACGCACCCCACTGCAATGCCGCCGAACATTGCCAGCAATCCAGCAGTTTTGCCAACCATGCCTTTAAAAAAGATAACGGCAGTCATCGGCAAAAATACGCCAGCCCCGCGCAGAGCCATGGAAAGATAGTTCCATTGCAGTACGGAAGAATCGAGATGCGAATGCACAAATACCAGCGCCAGCAGCGTAACGGCAAGCACCGTTAGTTTGTTAATCCACATCAGTTTTTGGCTATCATGCACTTTTAAAACCGCGCCGAAAATATCGCGGCTGAACAACGTGCCCACACCCAGCGACAGCCCCACAATGGAACCGACGCACGAAAGCACCAATGCTGCCAGCCCTGCGCCGCCCAGCCAATCCGGCAGATAAGTGCTTAAAAAGTACGGCAGCGTATCGATGCTGTTTAAATCCGGGTGGTGCAGCTTAATAAACATGCCGATGATAACCGACGGCAGACCGACCGGAATGGCAATGCACGCCGCAAGCAGGCAGCCAAGCATGGCGGTTCTGCTGTCTTTGGCAGAAAACAGCGACTGCACGTAGCTTTGCGTAGAAACAACTCCGACAATCATCGAAAACAAATTAAACAGCGCATGGTCGGCGCCGATACCGAACATACTGAACCACGGCAGCTCCGGGAACGCTTTATGCATACCGGCAAGCCCGCCCATATTATTAAAAGCTAAAAAGCCGCCGAAAAAAATTGTGCCAAATATCAACCCAACTTTAAACAGGCCTGCCATGCCGCTGCTGTTAATGCCGCCAAAAAAAACAAAACCCATTACCAAAAGCACCACCACAACAGCGGAAGCAAAAAAATCAAAATGTAAAATCCCACTTATTAAATGCACCGAGCTTAACGAACTGGACACAATGCTGAAAAAAATGCCCACAGAAGCCGCAATGCTTGCCAAAGGCCCTGCGTGCGGGCCAAAATTAATAACAAGATATTCGGAAATTGTAGTTAAACCGCTTTTGCGCAAAGGGCGCGCGTAAAAAGCTGCCATTATTAAAAAGCCGATACCGCTGCCAAGCGTAAACCACCAGGCGGCAAACCCAAAAGTAAAACCGCCCTGCGCCGTACCGATAGTTGCCGCACCACCAATAATAGTAGCGGCAATTGAACCTGCAACCATAATTACACCGGCGCTGCGCCCACCAACGTCAAAATCATCAGCCGATTTCACCTTGCGCGCAGAATAAATACCGCAGCCAAGCACAACGGCAAGCGTTAAAAATAAGCTTAAAATATGTATAAAACTTAAATTCATACTATCACCCAATTTCCTGCATGACGGCTTAAATCCGCAAAGCATAAAAC
>DXVZ01000077.1:8700-22075 GCA_019417125.1 Phascolarctobacterium sp. | reverse complement strand
GGTAGCGCGCTTGTTTCGGGTACAAGAGGCCGTGAGTTCGAATCTCGCCGCCCCGACCAACTTCACAACTTTAGCCGCAGAGCGTATCTGCGGCTTTTTTATTTTTGCATTTCAAATAAATTTGGCAAAATTATTGCATTAGCCTTCTTTAGTAGTATAATATTGTAGAGAAATTATAATTTGAGGAGGTTATCCCTTGAACGGTAAATTTCAAAAAATTATCGCCGTACTGGCAGCTCTTGCAGTTTTTATAAGCGGCTGGTACTTTTTTTACTGGCTTAAAACGCCTCAGCATTCCATTGCGCTTATAGCAGACGCCGTACACCAGCACGATCTGAAAACCTTTGAAAAGCACGTCGATATGGATACGCTGTACAGCAAGGCTTATGACGACATCGTCGCTGTAACCTTCGGCTCCGACAAAGACGCCAACCCTATTATCGTCGCTATCGTTAAAGGCATTAAAGGGCTTGCTGTACCTCTGTTGGAAAGCGAAACGCGCAGTTATATTCTTCACGGCGACAAGCCGGAAAAAGACGCCGATGTGCAAAAATCCATTCCGGCAGGCAACGAAAACGGCGCCGAAATTGTTGACAACCTTAAAAGCCGCACCGGTTTTGGCTCGCTGAAATTTGAAGGCGTTGAAAGCAGCGACACCGAGGACGGCAACGTTATTGTCAGCGTTAAACTGTACGATGAAAAATTAAGCCGTAATTTTATTTTAAAGGTTAAAATGCACCAGCTTGACGACGGTTTGTGGCGTTTGCAGGAAATTACCAATTTGCAGGATTTAATGAAAGAGCGCGAGGCCGCTGTTAAAGATAAGCTTGCTGAACTGAACAAGCCCATTGCGGATCAGATTGCTAAAAGCGTACAGCTTGAAAAAAAATCACTGCAAATCACGTCCGTACATTATTCCGCCATTATCCGGATGCTGGAAAGCACAGTCAGCTTAACCAACACCTCTGGCAAAAATGTTGATTACATTACCGGTATGCTGGAACTTTACAGCGATGACGGCAAAATTTTTTACAGCGGCAGCTTTGCCAGCAACGCCGTTTTGCAAAACGGCAGCAGCAAACTGTACAAGTTTGATTTTGAACTGAACCCCTATGTTAAAGAGGACGCAGAAGTTATCGCCAGCGATTTGGGCAAGGTAAAATGGAACGCTTACCTTACCAATGTCGCCTTTAACGATGGTTCTTCGTTTGATTATTTAACCGAGCTGCCTAAATAACAACATATACGATATAATATACGATATACGCAAAAAGATGGAGCATGATGCTCCATCTTTTTTATTGCCGTTTTTAGTTTAAGCTTTAACTTCGGCAGGCATCGGTTCGCCGCTTAAGCCGGCCAAAATATTTTCCGCAGCCAGTTTTGCCATTGCGTCGCGCGTTTCTACGGTGGAAGTAGCAATATGCGGCGTCACGGTAATGTTATCTAAAGTCAGCAGCTTATGCGTGCCCGGCAGAGGTTCCGGGTCAGTAACATCCAGCGCGGCGTAAGCAACTTTTTTGCTTGCCAGCGCTTCGTACAGCGCTTCCGTATCTACAATTTTGCCGCGCGCAATGTTAATAAAACGCACGCCCTGTTTCATGGCGTCAAACTGCGCTTTACCGAACATGCCCTGCGTTTCCGGCGTCAGCGGCACGGTAACAAGTATAAAGTCAGCCGTTGTTAAAAGTTCTTCAAAACTTACGTAAGCAGCTCCTAAAGCAGCATCGTCGCTGCGGCGGTGGCGGTTGTGGTAAATAACGCGCATATCGCTTGCCAGCGCGCGCTTTACTACCCTGCTGCCAATATCGCCCATACCAACGATGCCCAGTGTTTTGCCTGCCAGGTCTACGCCAAAGCCTAAGCCCTTGCGCTCGCCCCATTTACCGCTGGCAACGTGGTCCCAGCCGCGGGCAATTTTACGCGCGCTGTCGATAATCAGCCCATAGGCTAAATCCGCCACGGCAGGAGAAAGCACGCGCGGCGTGTTGCCGACTTTAATGCCGCGGGCGTGGCAGGCGGCAACGTCGATGTTATCGTAACCTACAGATGCCTGCGCGATAACCTTTAATTTAGGCGCTTTGGCAAGCAGCTCCTCGTTAATTTTAATGTTGCCGATGGAATACAAAGCGTCCGCCTGTGCCAGCCAGCCGTCAAACAACTCTGCCGGCGTGCGCCCGCCTTCTTTCCATGCTAAAAGGTGTGTGTTAGCATTCAGCAAATCATACGCCGCCTGGCGCAGTTTGCCGCTGGTAACAACCGTCATATTTTTTAAATCTGCCATATTTTCACGTCCTTTATTTCTTTAAAGGTACAATCTCCAGCCAGTAATTATCCGGGTCGGTAATAAAATAAATGCCCATGGCCTGGTTTTCGTAAACAATGCAGCCCATCTCTTTGTGTTTGGCGTGGGCGGCTTCGTAATCATCAACGCCAAACGCCAGGTGAAATTCGTTCTCGCCTAAGTTATACGGCTCTTTGCGGTCGCGCAGCCAGGTCAGTTCCAACTGATGCGGTGTTTCGCCGTCGCCAAGGTACACCAAAATAAAACTGCCGTCCTCCGCGTTAATTCTTTTAACTTCTTTTAAGCCCAGCGCTTTCCTGTAAAAGTCAAGGCTCTTTTCCAAATCGAGCACGTTAAAATTATTGTGAATAAACTTAAAGTTCATCATATTCCTCCTCAAGTATTTAAAAATATCTGCTTAATAAGCAGAATTGCCATTGCCGCCGACGCTACTACTTTGCCGATAATAGCGATAAACTGCAGCTTGGCAGCCTTCCACGCCAGCTCAAAAGCATCATCGCAATCCATCGTCTGCGAATACTCGTAAACAAACGCCATGATAAACGACCCCATAGCGCCGCCGAGCACGCTGCCAAACACCGGGAATACGCCTGTACCCAGCACAGCGCCGATAAACGTGCCGATACCAATAAGGCCAACTACGCTCCAAGGCAGCTTATGCCTGCGGATTCCGAAAAACGAAACTATAAACTCCCATAATTCACCAAAAACATAAATCAGCACCAATGCGGACAAAATGCGCCCGTCAAAATATTTCGCTTCGTCAAAACAGGCAAAGCCTATCCCTGCCAAAAGCATCAGCGTGTTGCCGGGCAGCCCCACCAAAGTTAAAAGCGGCCCCACAATAATAATAAAGGCTGCTGCCAATGCTTCCAAGAAATATTCCATACACTGCCTCCTTATGTTAATTGCTGCCAATATTATAACATAATAAGCCCTGCATTATATGTACCTTTTGTGAATTATTGTTTTTACAGCGCCAAAATGTTAAAATAATTATAATTAAACAAGCCAAAGGAGCAAATTAAATTATGGATTATATTATCGAAATTTTAACGCCATGGCTGAAGCCGTTTTTGGTTTTCAGCGGCTTTATGCTGATACGTTTTATTTACCGCACCGTTATCCTGCGCTTTCTGCGCATTTTAAATTACAAACTTTCTTTTGAATACGGCACCGATATTTTAGACGCTTTTGCCAAGCCGATACATATTTTTCTGTTTATCCTGGGCATTTATGCTGCCTTAAACTGCTCGCCTATAACCTTTGTTACCGACCATCCGGCAATTGATAAATTTCTGCGCAGCAGTTTTATAGTCGCTATCTTTTGGGGCATTTACAACATCAGCGATATTACGCACGGCATTGCGCTTAAAATTTTAACACGCGCCGATATCAATATTGAAGATTCGCTTGCCAACATTCTTTCAACAATGGCGCGTATTTTAATCGTTGTTATCGCTACGCTGATGATTGCCAAAGAATGGAACTACGACATGAGCGGACTTTTGGCAAGCTTGAGTATCGGTTCTTTAGCACTGGCATTTGCCGCTAAGGACGCGCTCGCCAACGTATTCGGCAGCTTCGTTATCATCGTCGATAAGCCGTTTAAAGTCGGCGACTGGATTTCCGCCAACGGCGTGGAAGGCACAGTGGAAAAAGTTACCTTCCGCAGCACTTGCGTACGTACCTTTCCGCAGGAACTTGTGTATATACCGAACTCGCTGTTATCCAACACTCCGATTATTAATTACACCAAGCGCGAAAAACGCCGTCTGGAATTTTTGCTGGGTGTAACCTACGACACCACGCATGACAAAATGCAGAAGCTTGTGGATGACATCCGCACCTACTTAACCACCAGCGAACTGGTTTACAGCGATACTGTGATGGTTTACTTCCGCGATTACGCCGACAGCAGCCTAAACATTTACATTGTTTGCTACACTAAGGCAAGTGACACCAGGGGCTTTTTGGCTGCACGCGAGAAGATTAACCTTGACATTATGCAGATACTGGAAACTAACGGCGCATCCTGCGCATTCCCCAGTACCAGCGTTTATTTTGAAACGCCGCTTAAAAGCGAAACCAAATAACTGTACGGCAATTATTAAAGGCAGCCCTTACGGGCTGCCTTTTGTGTTTTTATAACTAAAATTTACCGTTCTGTATGTTGTTTTCTATTTCCGGCAAAATATTGCCGTCGCTTTCAAAGCTTTCCGCTTCGTACAATTTTTTATTAATTACGCGGCTGCGGCGTTCCGCCGCTTCAATATGCCCGCTTGCTTCCTGCAATTTTTTGCGCGTTTTATCCAGCAGCACTGCAAACACGCTAAAGTCCTGCTTAACACCGGCAATAATGCGCCATACTTCGCCGGTGCGTTTTTCTATCGCCAAAGTGCGGAAGCCAACCTGCAAGCTGTTTAAAAGCGCCGCCAGCGTCGTTGGCCCGGCTACGCAAACACGGTACTTGCGCTGCAATTCTTCCAGCAGCCCGGTAATATTTACGGCTTCAGCAAAAAGCCCCTCCGTCGGCAGGTACATAACGGCAAAATCAGTGCTGTACGGCGGGCAGATATATTTGCCGTTAATATCCGCCGCTTCACTTTTAAAGCGTTTTTCCAGCTGCTTCAGCGCCAATTCCGCAGCGGCAGTATCCGCATTTTCGCGCGCAGCCAAAAGGCGCTGGTAATCCTCCTGCGGAAACTTAGCGTCTACCGGCAGCCACACTGTCTGCTCACATTTCCCGGGCAATTTTAAGGCAAATTCCACGCGCTCTGACGCACCTGGTCTTACAGCGACGTTTTCGGCGTATTGCTCCGGCGCCAGCATATCCTGCAATAAAACTTTCAGCTGCATTTCTCCCCAAATGCCGCGGTTTTTAACATTGCTTAAAATGCGCTTTAAATCGCCGATACCGCCCGCCAGGCTTTGCATCTCGCCTAATCCGCGGTGTACTTCTTCCAGCCTGCGGCTGACGATACTGAAGCTTTCGCCAAGCCTGCGTTCCAAAGTTGCGTTCAGTTTTTCATCGACAATGGCGCGAATCTGCTCCAGATTTTTTTCGGTGCTTTCGCCGATTCGCTCAAAGCGTTTATCAAGCTGCTCCAATAATCTATCCGCCGCCGACTGATTCTCCATCCGCGCTGCGCGCGCCAAAGTTGCCTGTTCGCTGCGCAAATCGCGCAATCCGTCGTACATGCGGCGTTCCGTCGCTTCAAACTGACGGACGAGTTCCACCAAATCTTCTTCGCTAACGGCGCTGCTGCGGCTGCGGAACAGCATTATCAGCGCCGCCAGCTGCAAAACTATTATTACCAGCAATATCATAACGGTTAAATCCATAACGCACCAGCCTTTCGCAAATCTTAATTTATCATACACTATTTTAATCCGGCGCGCCAGTTTATTTTATTTTGATAAAAATTTTGCTAACTAAAAAAACGCATTATATCCATAACGATACAATGCGTTTTTCTGTAAGCACGAAGCATGGTGCTGTGCTGTTGAAGATATAGGCAAAAACTGCGGCGGTTGAAATCAATCCTGTTTATCTGGCAGCGCCGCTAATGCGCGCAGGGCAAGCGCGTAGCCCATAAACCCAAGCCCGCAAATTTGCCCCAGGCAAGCAGGCGCAGTTACCGATTTATGGCGGAATTCCTCGCGCGCGTGCACATTGCTTAAGTGCACTTCAACGGCAGGCAGCGCCACGCCTTTCAGCGCGTCCAAAATCGCCACGCTGTAATGAGTATACGCCGCAGGATTAATAACGATGCCGTCATATTTGCCATAAGCGTCCTGGATAAAGCCCACTATTTCGCCCTCGTAGTTGCTTTGGCAGATTTTAACGTTAACGCCGATTTTTTCTGCCTGCTGCAAAATAAACGCACACAAATCGGCGTAATCCTGCGCTCCGTAAACATTTTTTTCACGGATTCCCAGCAAATTGATATTGGGCCCGTTAATTACCAAAATATTTTTCATTTTTCCATCTCCCTGGCAATTTGCAGCAGCTTTTTTAATACGTCCTGCACACTGCCGTTATTTTTAACTGTATACGCAGCATATTTTTGGTACAGCGCAATGCGCTCGTTATAAAGCTCAAACACGCGCTGCGTACCTGCCGCCAAAAGCGGGCGCGTTTTTATTTCCACGTCGCCAACAATGGCTTCCGGCGCACGGTCAATAAAAACTATGCAGCCTGTTTTTGCGTAAGCAGCCATGCTTGACGCGCGCTTTACCACACCGCCGCCCGCAGCGATAACACAGCCGGTTTGCTGCGACAAAAACTCTGCCGTGCGCTGTTCCGCTGCGCGGAACACATCTTCTCCCTGCTCAAAAAATTCTTTAATAGTATACGGCTCGCGAGCTTCCAAAATATCATCGGCGTCATAAAAAGGCGCACCCAGCGCTTGCGCAAGCAGCTTGCCAAAAGTTGTTTTGCCGCTGCCCGGCATACCGATTAAGATTATATTTTTCATGCTTTTGCTTCCAGCCTTTGCATAATTTTTACCGCCAAATCCGTGCCCAGTGTACGTTCCTGCCAAATTTCCTGCGCAGCCACCGCCTGCGCCGCCAGCATTAGCAGCCCGTTAACGGCTTGTTTGCCTGCACTGCGCGCCAGGCGTAAAAACTCAGTTTCGGCAGGGTTATAAATTAAATCCACAGCCGCAGCAAAATTTTGTATTACCTCCGCACCAACGGCGCTGACCCCTGTTTTTGGGTACATCCCCACCGGCGTACAGTTAATAATAATATCGCCGCTTTCCGCGGCAAGCTCCGCATAGTTAAGGCAGCGCGTTTTTATGCCGCCGCAAATTTTTAGAACTTCTGCCGGTATGTCCTGCGGATTGCGCGATACCAGCAAAATTTCCGCGGCTCCACGTTTGGCAAGATACTGCACCACCGCGCGCGAAGCACCGCCGATGCCCAACACCGCCGCTTTTTTACCGCTCGCTTCTATGCCGTAATATTCCAGCATCATGCCAAAGCCCAGCCAGTCGGTATTATAGCCGCAGCTAGCGCCGTTTTTAAAACCGATGGTGTTTACCGCGCTGATAGCCGCCGCTTCACCAGCAACCTTATCAAGATATGGCATAACTTCTATTTTGTGCGGTATGGTTACATTAACACCGGTATAGCTTTGCGCCAGCACCGGCAGCTCTGTTTTTAACGCTTCTGCCGGGAGTTCTATCAGCTTGTAATCTGCCTGTATGCCCAATTCTTCAAAAATCATCTGGTGAATCTGCGGTGACAGGCTGTGCCCCAGCTTTGCCCCCAACAAACCAAAATGCTGCATAATTATCTCTCCTGCTTCATATCGCTGCGGTAGTTGCCCAAAATTTTAAAATAAGCGCAGTTTTCGCGCAGCATACGCACGGTTTCCTGCACATTGGTGTCCGCTAAATTACCCATCAAATCAATGTGGAAGAAATACTCCCACGATTTTCCCTCAATCGGGCGCGATTCCAAATTGGTAAGGTTCAGCCCGCTGTGGTAAAAATAACCCAGCACACGGTACAGCGAACCCGGCTGATGTTTAACGGCAATTACCAGCGTTATCTTATCGGCGTCGGCGTTCTGCTCCGCCTCGTTGGCGATAACGATAAAGCGAGTGGTGTTATTGCCGTTATAATTGATGTTCGCCGCCAAAATCTGCAAACCGTACAAATCTGCCGCCTGTTTGCCGGCAACCGCCGCCAGGTGCAGGTTGCCGCTTGCCTTAACCGCTTCCGCACTTTTGGATGTGCTGTAATAAGGCACCAGCTTCATCTGCGGGTATTCCGCAAAAAAATCTTTGCACTGGGCAAAGCCCTGCGGGTGGGAGTATACCTCCGTAATGCCGCTGAGCACAGCGCCTGGCAGCGCCATAAGGTTATGTTCAATTTTAACGCACTTTTCGCCGACGATATGGCAGTCATAATGGCGCAAAAGGTCGTAAACCTCCGTAATGCCGCCGGTAGAAGAATTTTCAACTGGAAGTACGCCGTAGCGGATTTCACCGTTTTTAACTGCTTTTACAACATCCTCAAACACGGAATAATAATGCCTGCTGATTTTTTCACCGGCAAAATATTCCTCCATCGCTTTGTGGCTGTATGAGCCTTCCACGCCAAAGCAGCCTACTTCCATCAGTTCTTGTTCGGGTTCTGGTGCGGCCGTCATTTCCTGTTCTTCCAGCTGGCGGGCGATGGACATAATTTTTTCCATCAGCTCTGCCGCCGCCGGGGCGTAATTTTTGTTGCGCAGCCTGCCCTCAGCCTTTTCGATAACTTTTAGCTCTCTCGCCCTGTCGCGCACCGGCAGGTTGTTTCGGCGTTTGTATTCAGCAACTTTCAGCACCGCCTGCAAGCGGCGCTCAAAAGCATTTATTAAATTGTTGTCGGCTTCGTCGATTTCACGGCGGATGGCCTCCAAATCAAGTTTTTCTGTCATGTTAATTCTCTCCTGCCAACAGCATATCCAAAAGCACCCATGCGGTTACGCCTTCTATCACTGGTACGGCGCGCTGCACAATGCACGGGTCGTGACGCCCGGCAATTGCCAGTTCCGTATCGGTTTTGGTGCTTAAATCTACCGTTTTCTGCGCCTTGGCAATGCTGGGCGTCGGTTTTATTGCCACGCGCAGCAGCACCGGCATACCATTTGTAATGCCGCCGGTAATGCCGCCGTTGTTATTGGTGTACGTTTTTACCTTGCCGTCCTCATAGTGCATTTGGTCGTTAGCTTCGCTGCCATGCATTTCTGTCAGCGCAAAACCCTTGCCAAACTCAATGCCCTTTACCGCCGGTACACTGAACAAAGCGTGCGCCAGTCGGCTTTCCAGCGAATCGAAAAAAGGGCTGCCTACACCGGCAGGCATGTTTATTGCCATGCACTCAATTACACCGCCGACAGAATCACACTCCGCTTTAGCGGTTAAAATTTTCTGCTGCATGGCTTCACCGGCAGCGTCGTCAAGCACAGGAAAGGCTTTCTGCACCAGCTCCGTAAAAAGCTCCGCTCTTTCGCCCAGCGGATTAAATGGTTTATCTTTAACGCCCGCCACTGCGGCAATATGCGCACCAATGCTGACGCCGCGCTTTGCCAAAATCTGCTTGGCAACCGCGCCCATAAACACCAGCGGCGCCGTCAAACGCCCGGAAAAATGCCCGCCGCCGCGGTAATCGTTAAAACCGTGGTATTTAACCTTGCCGCTGTAATCGGCGTGGCCGGGGCGCACTACGTTTTGCAGTTTGCTGTAATCGCCGCTATGCTGGTCACTGTTGGGTATCAGCACGCACATAGGCGTTCCCGTTGCCCTGCCTTCAAAAAAGCCGCTTTGAATAACAAAGGCGTCCTTTTCCTGCCGCGCCGTCGCCAGCCTGCTTTTACCAGGCGCACGCCGCTGCATTTCCGCTTTTACGGCTTCAAGGTTCAGCTCTGTTCCCGGAGGCAGCCCGTCAATAACGCAGCCAATCGCCAAACCGTGCGATTCACCGAAAATAGTAAATTTTATTTTTTCACCAAATGTCGCCGTCATAAATTTTCTCCCTGCTTAAACCTGCCTCCCAGCAGCGCAAAGTCCTGCCAAAAAGCAGGGTATGATTTTTTTACGCTTTCGCAGCCATCAATAATAACTGGCTCGCGGCACACAAGGCTTGCCACCGCCATGCTCATGGCAATGCGGTGGTCGTTCCATGCCGATACCCTGCCGCCGCACAGCCCCTGCGGCTTACCGTGTACAGTAAGGCTTTCCGCTTCCTCAACAACGTCTGCACCCAACTTATTCAGCTCTGCGGCAATCGCATGCAGGCGGTCGCATTCCTTAATGCGCAAACGCCCGGCGTTAATAATTTTTGTTGTACCCTGTGCCACAGCAGCCGCCACAGTCAGCACGGGAATAATGTCTGGGCAGTCCGCAGCGTCGATAACGGCTGCCTGCAAACTGCTGGTTTCCGCCTGCAATCCACCGTCCGCTGCAAATATTCTGCCGCCCATTGCCGTTAAAATATCCTTAACCACCCTGTCGCCCTGCAGCGAATTTACATCTGCGCCGCCGCAGGTAATTTTGCCGTTAAGGCAGCCTGCTACAAGCCAAAACGCCGCTTGCGACCAATCGCCCTCCACATCGGCATTGCCGCTTTGGTACTGCTGTTTGCCAGTCACTATAAAATTTTGGCAATTATTGTTTTGCACTTTTATGCCGTATTTGGCAAGCGCCGCCAGCGTTAAATCCACATAACTCTGCGATTCAAGCGGCGTGGTGATAATAATTTCAGAATCGCCGTCCAGCAGCGGCAGTGCAAACAAAAGCCCGCTGATAAATTGTGAACTGACGTTGCCTGGCAGCGTAAACTTGCCGCTGTGCAGCCTGCCATTTACCGTTACCGGCAAGCCCTGCGCCGGTGCGTACTTAACGCCCTGCGCATCAAAAATATCGTAGTACGGCTTCATCGGCCGCTCGCCCAAACGCCCTGCACCGCTAAAAGTAACAGGAGCGCCGCACAGCGCCCCCAGCGGCAGCAAAAACCGCAGGGTCGAGCCCGATTCGCCGCAGTCACATACCGCTCCGGTAGCTTGAACAGTACCCGTACCGTAAATTTTTACGGCGCTGCGGCCTTTAAATTTGCCTGCTGTCAATTCCGACTTAACGCCAAGCGCATTTAAACAGCGCAGCGTCGCCCTTATATCGTCGCTCATGCTGATATTATCTATTATACTTATACCCTGTGCCAGCGCCGCGCAAATAATTTCGCGGTGCCCCATGCTTTTGGAGGACGGTACGTTCACCGCTCCTGCCAGCGCGCTTGGGCTAATTTTAACTGTTGCCATTGTTAACTCCGTTTAATATATTGCGGCAAATCCTGCAAGCTTGTTTTCTGCAAAAAACTTACGCCGATTTTCTTTAAAATAATCAGCGTAATGCTGCTGCCGCTTTTCTTTTTATCCATGCCTACTGCCTGCAAAAGTTCTGCGTCCGCGTAATCTGCATCAACCGGCAAATTGTACTTTTGCAGCACGTCAATAATTTTTGCGGCGGCGCCGGGTTCCGTCAGCCCCAGCCGCTCCGTTTGTTTGGTAAGCAGCGCCATGCCGATGCCGACAGCCTCGCCGTGAGTAAAATCAGTAAAGCCGCAGCATTTTTCTATTGCGTGTCCGATGGTATGCCCAAAGTTCAGCACCATGCGCTCACCGGTATCAAACTCGTCATGCTCTACAATCTCCGCCTTAATCGCGCAGCAGCGCTCCACAATACCGCCGATATTCTTCAAAAGGTCATCATCATCGCGCATAGCATAGATTTTTTCAAACAACGCTTCGTCGCGGATGCAGCCGTACTTAATGGCTTCCGCCAGCCCGTCATGCAAAAAGCGCACCGGCAAAGTTTTTAACAGCTCCGTGTCAATCAGTACCAGCTTGGGCTGATAAAAGTTGCCGACCAGATTTTTGCCTGCCGGTAAATCAACCGCCACTTTGCCGCCGACGCTGCTGTCAATCTGCGCCAAGAGCGAAGTTGGTATCTGGACATAGTCCACACCGCGCAGAAAGGTTGCCGCCGCCAAGCCGCCTAAGTCGCCGGTAACGCCGCCGCCAAGCGCCACAACCAGGTCGCTGCGCGTAATGCCTGATTCTGCCAGCCGGTCATAAATTTTGGCAAGCTCCGCCAGGCATTTGCTTTTTTCACCAGCCGGGAAAACTATGCGCGTTACTGCAAAATTGCTGCTCTCCAGCGCCTTTTGCAGGCGCTTGCCGTACAGTACGTCCACGTTGCTGTCGCTGATGATTGCCGCGCGCTGTGCCTTGCTGATGCTGCGGATTTTTGCACCTGCCGCGTCAAGCAAGCCGGCGGAAATTTCTATATTATAGGATTTGTCTCCTAAATTTACTTTAATAATGCTCATAAAACAATGTCCTTCCTGTGGCACGCCGCCCGGTGCAGAAAGCTCTGCAACCCGTCGCGGTCGCTGTCGCCAATCAGCCTTTGCAAAAGTTCTATCTGTTCTTTAAAATGCTCCAGCTCACTCAACACATTGGCGCGGTTTTCCAAAAACAAATCGCTCCACAGCACGGCGTTAATATCGGCAATGCGCGTCACATCGCGGAAGCCCCCGCCGATAAACCAACAGCTTTTACCGCAGAAACGGTCGCTGTTAATCAGCGCCGCTGCTGCAGCGTGGGGCAAATTGCTGGTGTAGGCAATGATTTTGTCGTGCTCCTCCGGCGCTATTTCTTCCACATGCGCACAACCCAGCGCCAGCGCAAAGCTTTTCAGCCATTCCACCGCTGCGCGGCTGTTAGCCGCAGTCGGTACTACGATGTAGTTAGCGCCGTCAAAAATTTCTGCCTGCGACATCATGTAACCGCTGCCCTGTCGCCCAGCCATCGGGTGCCCGGAAATAAATTCCGTTCCCTCCGGAACAAGCCGCTGCGCATCGTAAGGCAGGCTGCCTTTGCGCCCGGCAACGTCCGTTATCAGCGCGCCGCGTTTAATGTACATCTGCGCCTGCCGTAAAAAATCTGTAACTGCTTTGGGATATACGCAGCAAATAATAACATCTGTCTGCGCCAAAAAGCTGTCCGCTTTTTCGTACGCTGCATCTATCACGCCGTCTGCCAGTGCTTGCTGCAAAACCGCTTTATCAACATCTACGCCAACAATGCTTTTTACGCCCAAGCGCCGCAGCGCCTTGGCATACGACCCGCCAATCAGCCCCATACCGATAACAGCGAAGCATTGTTCCTGCAAATTACTGCAAAAGCCTGCGTCCACTAAAGTCACTCCTTCTATCCTGCCATACTACCAATTATACTGCATTTTACAGTTCTCTGCCGACAATCTTGGCGATTCCGCTCAACTCGCCCATCAAGCGTGCAAAACGTTCCGGCTTCAGCGACTGAGCGCCGTCGCACAAAGCGTGTTCCGGGTCATTGTGCACTTCTATGATAAGGCCGTCAGCACCGGCGGCAACGGCAGCTTTCGCCATCGGCTCAACCATCCACCATAAACCGGCAGCGTGGCTCGGGTCTACAATTACCGGCAGGTGGCTTAATTTTTTAACTGCGGGAATAGCGCTTAAATCAAGCGTG
>DXVZ01000077.1:1511-8690 GCA_019417125.1 Phascolarctobacterium sp. | reverse complement strand
GCGTGTTGCGGGTGTATGTTTCAAAAGTACGGATGCCGCGCTCGCACAAAATTACGTTGTCATTGCCGCCAGCCATAATGTATTCCGCCGCCATCAGCCATTCTTCGATAGTTGCGGACAAGCCGCGCTTTAACAGCACCGGTACATTGGTTCTGCCCAGTTCTTTTAACAGCTCAAAGTTCTGCATGTTGCGCGCGCCGACCTGGATTAAATCAACATCCTCCACAAAACGCTCCAGCATTCTGGCGGACATAATTTCCGTTACAATCGGCAGCCCTGTTTCTTTTCGAGCTATTTTTAAAAGGTCAAGGCCTTCTTCTTTTAATCCCTGGAAAGAGTATGGCGAAGTACGGGGTTTGTACGCGCCGCCGCGCAGAAGGCTTGCGCCTGCCAGCTTAACGGATTTAGCGACGCCGACAATCTGTTTTTCGTTTTCTACGGAGCACGGGCCGGCAATAACCGCCAGTTTACGCCCGCCTATTTTTACGCCGCTGACGTCAATAACGCTGTCCTCTGGGTGGAAGCTGCGGTTAGCGCGTTTAAACGGCTCCTGCACGCGCATTACCTTATCGACGCATTCGTTAACCTTCAGCATGTTCATGTCCAGCGCGCTGGTATCGCCGATAACACCTAATATAGTCTGGCCGCTGCCGACGATTTCGTTAATCTGAAAACCTTTGTCCTCCAGATTAGCTTTGATTTTTTTCCACTCCTGTTCCGGCGTGCCGGGTTTCATAACAATTACCATTTTTCTCTCTCCTTTAAGATTATTTTAATTTTTGATTAAACTTATAAAAAAAATCAGGCCTCGTAAGAGAGCCTGATTACAAAAACTTGTTTAATTTACATCATTTAACTGATGTCAAGGCATCTGTTTACGGTTGGACTGCTATTAGATTTTAAGCATGCAAAAAGACCAGCGCTAAAGTAAAAGTAGCCCTGGCTAAAGCCGAAAAAGTATGCACTTTTAGCATTTTGCTGCCAAATCTGTTCCATGATACACACACCTTAAAAGTTATTTGATGTTGTCATTTTAACCTGCCTGCAAACAACCGTCAAGCAAAAAATGGCAAAATTGTAAAAAATTTTTATTTAACCGATTTTTTGTAAACAATGTTACAGCAGCGCTGCTACACCACGGTAAAGTGCAGTACACGCGCCGATAATCACAAAAATTTTGCTAATCCGTATAAATAAACGCTGGTTAATTTTATAAAAGCAGCGCTCGCCCAGCCACATGCCCAACAGCAGCGGCAAAGCAGCATAAGCCGCCAAAAGCATTAAATCACTGCTGATAAAGCTGCCCGATAAGAGCAGCGACGCCATTGTACCCAGGCTGCCGAAAGCAAAAATCCAGCACATGTTGGCGCGCGTCACTACTTTACCACGCCCTTCAGCTAAAAAATACAACGCTACCGGCGGACCGCTGATACTCGTCATCGCCGCCGAAAAACCACTGATAAAACCTGCTGTTATGCGCCCCAGCGTTTTATTTTTAACACTAAAATTAACCTGCATACCCATAAGCAACATAACAGCCAAAAGCATTACGCCCAGCAAAATTTGCAGGTACGCCGTTGGTATAACGTTTAAAACATAGCCGCCCGGCAGGCTGCCCAGCACACTGCCAGCAGCCGTCACCAGCACGGTACGCCACTCAAAATCCCTGCGTGTATTCCACAACGCCACAGCCTTGGCAAGAAACGTACCGAAAATAATAAAAACCACTGTTTCTTTAGCGCCTAAAACCGGCATTAAAAACGGTACCGCTACCAGCGAAAGCGTAAAGCCGGTAACGGCAAAAAACAGCGCTGCAACAAACACACTTATTGAAACATAAGCAATAAGCAGTACGTCCATCATTTTTTATTGTCTGCATCCGAATTTAAAAGAATGGTCCAGCCCTCTTCCTGGCGGATAAGCCCTTGGCGCAGCAGCCTGCCCAGCGCGCGCTTAAACGCCGCTTTGCTAATGCCGAACTTTTCTTTAATTATTTCCATCGGCGTATCGTCGCAGTACGGCATTTTGCCGCCGCGTTTCTTTAAAAAATTTAAAATATCTTCCGCATCGGCAACCATGGCATGCTCTTTCTGCTGGCGCATGGAAAGGTTCAGCCTGCCGTCTTCGCGGATATACGCAACCCTCGCGGTAATTTCCTGGCCAAAATCCAGTCTGCCGCCAGGAACCTCGCTGCGGTGCAAAAAGCCTAAAAAGCGCTGGCTGGTAAAAATAAAGAATCCCTCCGGCAGAATATTGTAAACCGTACCAGTTACGTTATCTCCCACTTTAAGACCTACTGCCGGTTTGGAGGCTTTCTGCATTTCCTTGTCAACGCGCATGCTTACCGCCTGGCGTCCGGTTTTATCGCGGTACAGCTTAACCCAAACCAGCTGCCCCGGCGAAACATGCCCGCGCATTTGGCTGTAAGGCAAAAATACGCCGCGCTCCGCACCAATATCGACAAAACCGCCGTCGCGCGTAACGCTCAGCACTTTTACATAACCAAGCTGCCCTTCGCGCATTTTCGGCAGCTTCATGCTGGCAGTTAAGCGCCCATGCGGGTCCAGATATAAATATACCTTAACGCTGTCGCCAACTTTTACTTCGCCGTCCTGCTGTAATTTATGCAGCAAAATATCGTCCGCCGTATCGCCTGTACCTGCATCCAAAAATACACCCATTTCCGAAGCGCGCACAGCTTTTAAGGTAACTACGTCACCAGGACGGTATTTGGCATGCGGCTGCACCTTATTCATCTTCGTCCTCCGCAAAACTTTCTGAAGGAGCATCTGCCCACAGCTGCTCCAAATTATAAAAATCTCGGTCTTCTTCTAAAAAGATATGCGCTACGCAGTCGCCGTAATCCATCAAAATCCAGCGGCCTTCGGCATAGCCCTCAGTATGGGATGGCAGAATACCGTCCTCCGCCAATTTTTCTTCAATATTATCGGCAATAGCCTTAACCAGCGTTACGTTGCCGGCGCTGGCAATTACAAAATAATCCGTCAGCGGCGAAAGGTTTTCCATATTCAAAAGCAAAATATCCTTTGCCTTTTTATCAGATGCTGCGGCAGCTATTTTGCGCGCTACCTGCTGAGGGGTAAAATTCATTGTTCAGCCTCCTTTGCTGTTACATCGTTATTATTTATACCGTCAGTTGTTTCTGTAATAATATTTCCTTCCAGTTGCTGGCTTTCGCCGTCACCTTTCATAAAGGGAATACCCAGTTCGTTTAAAGTACGCTCCACCTGCTGTGGTGATGTGCGCCAATAGCTGATACCGTCAGGCGAATCGTAAAAATCGCCGTACAGCATGCAGCTTTTTAAATTCTGGTCGCCAAACAGCTTAAAAGTGTTAGCGGCCTTAATCATCGTCATAGTATCCATATCGGTTTCCACGTGGCGGTCGACCGTCGAAAAAAGAGCCGGTATTTTAGTAACGGTGTCGATATTAAAAATCTGCGCCGCCAGTGCCATCATAAACTTTTGCTGCCGCTGCACGCGGCCAATATCGCCCAATTCATCTTTGCGGAAACGCACATACTGCCCGGCAAGCTCCCCGTTCAAATGCTGATAGCCGTGCTTAATGTCAATTACCAAATCGGCGTAGGGGTCTTCGTAATACATATCCTTATCAACATATAAATCCACACCGCCGATAAGGTCGATGGATTCTTTAAACGCCCGCCAGTCAACAAGCACATAATAGTGAATAGGCACGCGCAAAAGATTAGCGACAGTCTGCTTGGCAAGCATTACGCCGCCGTAAGCATAAGCGGCATTAATTTTATCATAGCCGCGGTGCCCGGGTATCTGCACCATAGTGTCGCGCGGCATGGATACCAGCGCCACCTCGTTGCCTTCCGGGTCGAAACTTGCCAGCATCATAGCGTCGGTGCGCTTCGGTTCACTTTCCGCCGCTTCACTGTCACCGTCATCGATACCCAAAAGCAGCACGTTAATGCGGCTGTTCAGCGTTGCGTCCTCAGTTATTTTTCTGTCCGCGCCAACAACGTCCACCTTGGGCGGCGCAATCAGGTTATCGTAGCACCACACCGCGCCCCAAAAACCTGCCGTAACAACCACTGCCAGCACAGCCACAAAAAACACCAGCCTGCCCCACCTAAGCTTACGCTTGCGGCGCGGCTGCTGCGGAAGTTTATCTTCTTCAAAAGCCATACCAATCTCCTAACAGCAGTTTACTTGTTTAATTTTATCAGCAGCTGGTTATAGCCAAAAATGCAGGCCGGGTGGATTAAAAGCTTATTATCCAGCAAATATTCAATCGTATTGGCATAAGATTTAATCATTGCTTTTTCCAGATTTTCAAAGCATACTTTACGCAGTTTTTCCACGCCGTCAAAATCCCTGCCCGGCTCAATCAAATCGGCAAGATACACCACCATGTCCAAATCAGTCATATCCGGCGCGCCGGTGCTGTGCAGCCTAATGGCCTCCAAAATTTCCGGGTCGGTTACGCCATATTTATGTTCGGCATAGTACGCGCCCATTTTTGCATGCAGCAAAATTGGCTGGCGGCGTTCCACGTAATCTACTTCCATCCCCAATTCTTCCGCTTTTTCCACCTGTTTATCGGTGGGCACCTCGCGCCCGCAGTCGTGCAAAAGCGAAGCAACTGCTACTTTTTCCGCCGGCATGCCGTAATGTTCCGCCATTTTCATTGCCGTTTCGTAAACGCCCAGCGAATGTTTAAACCGCTTGGGCGGCAGAGCTTTTTGCAGTGTATCTTTCATCTCGTCAAGTGTAAGCATTTATAAATCCTTCTTTCTGCTCAGCGGTACAATCCTTTTTGCAAAATATAGCCGCGCACCGCGTCTGGCACCATGCCTTCAATGCTTTCGCCTTTTTTTACGCATTCGCGGATTTCCGTCGATGAAACAGGCTGCTCCGGCATTTTTAAAAGCATAATTTTTTCTTCGCCCAGCCCGCCAAAATATTCGCGCGCTTTGGCAAAAGCTTTGGCATAACCCGGCCTTGCCACGGCTACAAAGGTAACTTCCTTTAAAATATCGTAAATATGCTTCCATGTGCTTAGCTGCGGCACCGAATCCGCACCCACAATAAAATACAGCTCGTAATCAGGGTACTGCTGTTTCAGCTCCAGCACCGTATCATAAGTATAGGAAATACCGCTGCGTTTTAATTCCACATCGCTGACTTCAAAATAAGGGTAATCCTGCACAGCCAGTTCCGTCATGCGGTAACGGTCCTGCGCAGAGGCAAATTCCATGCCGATTTTATGCGGTGCAATATAAGCAGGCACAAAAATCACTTTGTCCAAATTCAGGGTACGGTAAACAAACTCCGCGCTGCTTAAATGCCCCTTATGCACCGGGTCGAACGACCCGCCGATAATGCCCAGCTTTTTAACTGTCACAGCTGCTTTCCTCCAAAATAAAACATATCTATCAAGTAATTATATCACAAGTCAGCAAAAAATTTGAACAATTTTCTCCAATATCCAAATAATTATTGCAAAAAAAATTAAAGCCTTCAGACGGTCTTTAATATCAAAAACAGTTTTAGGCCTTCTAAGATAAGCATAGAAGGCCGTTAAAACTTCTTTTAATGTAGTTTTGTGCCGTTTGCCGTTATTCATAACGCAAAGCCTCAATCGGGTCGAGCAGCGCTGCCTTGCGCGCCGGATAGATGCCGAAAAATAAGCCTATGCCGACCGAAAACAGTACCGCTATTAAAATTACCGGCACCGAAATAATCGTCATCCAGCCTGCAAAATAGCTGATGGCATAAGACGCGCCCACGCCCAGCAGCACGCCCAAAGTGCCGCCGAATATACCGATAACCATCGCTTCAATCAAAAACTGTAAAAGTATATTATCATACGTTGCGCCCAGCGCTTTGCGGATACCGATTTCGCGCGTGCGTTCCGTTACCGACACCAGCATAATATTCATAATGCCAATGCCGCCAACAAGCAGACTGATTGCCGCAATGCAGCCTAAAAGCATAGTAATGGTATTTGCTGTTTCCATCATCGTGTCCATTAAAGCAGCCAAATTGCGCACTGTAAAATCGTCATAGTCATTATCCTGTATTTTATGGCGTACGCGCAGCAACGCTTCTACGTCTGCCTGCACCTGGTCAACCAAGTTTTCGTTCTCCGCCTGAATGGTAATGCGGTTAATATAGGTAATGCCCATCATACGGTTCTGCGCCGTTGTCAGCGGAATAAATACCACGTCATCCTGGTCCTGCCCGCTGGACGACTGCCCCTTGGTCTGCAAAACGCCAACGACTTTAAACGGCGCTTTATTGATTCGCACGGTTTTGCCAACGGCGTCGCCGTCCGGGAAAAGGTTTTCTACTATCGTCTGCCCGATAACGCAGACACGGTCGCGGCTGGTAAGATCGCGCTGGGTAAGGTTGCGCCCGTCCTCCAGCTGATAGTTGCGGATATCAAGAACGTTCGGCGTCGTGCCCTCCACGCTCGCAGTCCAGTTTTGGTTGCCTGCCACCAGCTGGTAAGAACGCGACACCGCCGGCGCCACGTGCGCAATGCCGTCAACCTGTTTTTCTATCGCTTCGGCGTCCTCTGCCGTCAGCCTGGCACCCTCGCCCATCGGCAGGCGCGCGCCGCTCGGTGTACGTCCGCCGCTCATAACAATCAGCAAATTGCTGCCCAGGCTGGAAATATTGCTCTTAATCTGCTCTTTTACGCCAAATCCCAGGCTTACCATGGCAATAACCGCGCCAACGCCGATGATGATACCCAAAAGCGTCAGGAAAGTGCGCAGCTTGTTGCTTAACATGCCCTCCAGCGCCATTTTAATAGATTCGTTAAACATCAGCGTCACCTCCACTCGTCGCTGACGAGCTTACCGTCGCGCATAACCAGAATACGCTTTGTCTGTTCAGCAATATCTGGTTCGTGCGTTACCATAACAATGGTTTTCCCCTCGTTATTCATTGCTTTAAAAATATCCATAATTTCGTAACTGGATTTTGTATCAAGGTTGCCCGTAGGCTCGTCCGCCATAATAATGGCAGGGTTATTTACCAGCGCACGGGCAATAGCAACACGCTGCCGCTGGCCGCCGCTCATCTCGTTAGGCTTATGGTCAAGCCTGTTGCCAAGCCCTACGGATTCCAGCGCCTTGGCTGCGCGCTCCATACGTTCTTCCTCGCCAACACCGGCGTA
>DXVZ01000077.1:0-1501 GCA_019417125.1 Phascolarctobacterium sp. | reverse complement strand
GCGTACACCAATGGCAAAGCCACGTTCACCTGCGCCGTCAGCTTCGGCAAAAGGTTAAAGTTTTGGAACACAAAGCCTATTTCCGCGTTGCGCGTATGCGCCAGCTCGTTATCGTCGTAACCGGCAATATCACGCCCGCGCAGATAATAATGTCCGCTGGTAGGGCGGTCAAGGCAGCCGAGAATATTCATCATGGTGGACTTGCCGCTGCCGCTCGGCCCCATAATGGATGTAAACTCGCCCTCGCCGATGCTGGTGTTGACATGGTCCAGCGCATGCACGATACTGTCGCCCATTACGTATGATTTTACTATATCCACTAGTTTAATTATCTCTGCCATGTCCTGCCTCTTTCACGGCCGGTTAAATCGGCCCTCTCATATTGTTCTGCTGCGTAGCGCGCTGCCTTACCAGCAGCAGGTCGCCTTCTTTAATATCGCCGGTAACGGCAATGCTGTCCTCGCCAGTCAAGCCTGGTTTTACATCCACCTCGCGCGAAGTTTTGGCTTTTTCATCGTAAACCTTAACATAAGTGCGGCCTTCGTCATAATATATGCAGTTTGAAGGCACCATCAAAGTATTATCCTGCTGCTGAATAATAATGTTCGTCCTCGCCGTCATTGTCGGCAAAAGCTTGCCCTCGGGGTTGGCAACATCAACATAAACCGTGTAATAAATAACGTTGTCTTCCGTTACCGCCGAGCGAGAAATTAAGCGCACCGTGCCGGTAAAAGTTTCCTCCGGGTAAGCGTCAACGGTAAACTCAACCGTCTGCCCAACCCTTACTCTGCCAATGTCCGATTCGTCAACCAAAGTATCAATCTGCATATCGTCAAGGTTCGCAACGGACATAATTACCTGCGGCTCGCTGATACCGGAGCTGATGGTCTGCCCGACAGGGGTCGGCTCGCCGATAATATAACCGGAAATAGGCGAAACAATAACCGTATCGTTCACATCCGAAACAGCCTGGTCATAATTTGCCTGCGCTACAATATAATCGGCTTCCGCCAGGTCAAAATCGCTGCGCGAAATTGCGCCCTGCTGCAAAAGCGATAAATACCGGTTGTAAGTTAACAGCGCGTTGTCAAGGCGTGCTTTCATCTGGCGCGCAGTCGCTTCCAGCGCGGTCGCGTCAAGCTTTACCAAAACCTGCCCTGCATCAACATGCTGGTTCTCCTCCACCAGCACTTCAACAATCCTGCCCGTAATTTTCGAGCTGATGTCTACGTTATCGACAGCGCTTAAACTGCCCGTCGCCGAAATACTATCCTTCAGCGTGCCATATTCTACTTTTGCCGTTTTAACTGTTGTTTCCACCGTAGTTGTGCTTTGGTAATACGAATATCCGCCATAGCATATCGCCAGCAAAACAATTAAAAAGCCAATAACATATTTATTATTCTTAATAAATTTCATTATCCGCCCCTCCTTATAATTTAATTAGCTTTCACTAATTAAATTATAACATTTTATGATTTATTCTTAAATATATATTACA
>DXVZ01000076.1:11064-11872 GCA_019417125.1 Phascolarctobacterium sp. | reverse complement strand
CTGCTAACTATTATAACATTACTTTAGATTTTATTACAAATAAATATTATTTAAAATAGTTTTTCTAATAAAATTTTATACCTATACCAGTATAGCTAAACAGCTTTTAGAAAGTAAATACCTAAAAAAGCATCTGCAAAACAAAAAGCCGCTTACCGAAAACCCGGAAGCGGCATAAATACTGGAGCGGGTGACGAGACTCGAACTCGCGACACATAGCTTGGGAAGCTATTGTTCTACCACTGAACTACACCCGCATAATTAAATTATGTTATTTATTATAGCACAGAGGCCTGCACTTGGCAATATAATAAGAAGCATCGGGCGGCGCAGCATTTAAAAATTCCATTATATTGTTCACAAACTCTTTACAAAATTGAGAGATTATGATAAAATTCGGATTTGCCGTCACTTTTAAAGAAGGCTAAATTTGATGATTGAAGGAGGAATATGATGGTTTATATTAAGCCGTCCACACGCCTGCGTACCGATTACACCCAGATTGCAGACCTGGCACGCAAATCAGGCGACGCAATCTATATCACAAAAAATGGAGAAAAGGATACTGTGCTAATGTGTGCCAAGGCGTTTGAACACCGCGACTTAGTATTAAAACTTAGTCATATAGTTTTGGAAAGCGAAAATAAACGTTTAAGCGGAGCGGCATCCCGCCCACTGGAAGAAATTGAAGCGGAAATAAAGCAGGGCCATGTATAATAAAGCATCTATCCGACTATTACCGCGCGCCGTTGATGACATTAACAATATCGGCGCCTATTGGCACAGCAATATTTCCAAACAGGAAGCT
>DXVZ01000076.1:0-11054 GCA_019417125.1 Phascolarctobacterium sp. | reverse complement strand
AAGATTTAAAGGACCTGCAATATTTTTACCCGGCAGCGGACAGCATTAAGTACGAACCGCTGAAAAGCCAGGATTTTAAATTTTTTAGAAGCCAAAATTATATTTGCGTTTGCAAAAAGATAGAAAAGATTATTTACATCTATCATATTGCACACCAGCCAACTGAATATCCTGAAATTTTTTAGGATTAACACAAATAACAGCACACAAAAAACGCCATCTTTACTATTATAATAAGTAAAGATGGCGTTTTCATTATTTTTTATAAATCTAAAACTAAACGCATATAACAACTGCCTGTTTTTTTACTTTTCGTAATCCATGCCGTCGTTTTTCAGGCGGTATTCCACGTTAATGCCAAAATATTCCCACAGCACTTCTTTTAAATCAGCGCCGTTTTTAATTTTATAGCGGTATTTAACCCTGCCGCCCAGGTAAAATTTTAAAAAATTGCCGCGAATGGTAATATTGCAGTCCTCGCGGAAGATGGAAAGCTCTTTTTCTTTGTTAAAGGGCGAATCAGGGTGTGCATCGCACCAAAAGGACGGAAAAACAAAGTCCTTTTCAATCTGTGGTTCTTCGGTAAAGCCCAGCATGCGCTTCCACGGTTTGCCGCGTTCTTTCTGCCACAGCAGCCAGCCCCAAAAATCGTCGCGCGTAAATTTGTATTGGCTGATACCGTCGCTCTGCACGCGCTGTTCTTCCAGCAAAAGCGGTATGCGCGGGCTTTCGCTGTTAACGCCGACATCGGTAATGTAGCGTTTGCCGCCGATGGTGACGCACATATTGCGGTGCTGACGCATTTGGTACACGTTTATTTTGTTAATGAACCGCCCGGCAAAGCTGACGAAATTAAAGCCCAGAGATTCAAGCAGCCAGGCGTACAGCCCATTCAGTTCAAAACAAATGCCGCCGCGGTTATGCAGAATGAGTTTGTTAAACATATCCTCGCGCTTCAGCGAAGTAATTTTGCTGTTAAGGCAGTCAAAATTATCGTAAGGAATATATTTTAAATGCGCGTCCTGCAATTTTTGCAGCGTCGGTAAATCCGCTTTGGGCGTTAAATCTTCCAACTGCAATTTATGCAGATACTGGCGGATTTGTTCCTTTGTCATCGGTTTGGGACGCAGTTTCATTGGCTTCATCTCCAATCGGCTTTCCTATATTTATTGTAGCATGGTACAGGTTTAATTAAAATGTTTTTGTTGTTATTATGGCAAAATATAGGACAACAAAGGCATATTTTGCCGGCAGGATTAAAACACTTTAATTAGACGGCTTGCTGTGATAAAATATAAAGATAATATGGATTATTATGCCCAGGAGGTTGCTGTGCAGAACAAAATGCCGCTTGTTGAAGCGATGCTGAAATATAAAAACGATAAAGTGTACCCTTTCCACACGCCAGGCCACAAGGGTGGGCGCGGCATGGAAGCGCTGCTGAAAAACGAACTTGGCGCGGGCGCTGTGGCAATGGATGTATCGCTGATGAGCGAGCTGGACGATATTCACGCACCATCGGGCTGCATTAAAGAAGCGCAGGATTTGGCGGCGCAGCTGTACGGCAGTGATAAATGCTTTTTTGCCGTTAACGGCACTACGGGCGCAATCCACGCGATGCTGATGGCGGCGTGCCGTGCGGGCGACAAAATTTTAGTGCCGCGCAACGCGCACCGCAGCGTAGCAGGCGCTTTGCTGTTGGCAAATTTAGAGCCTGTGTTTATAATGCCGGAATACGACGCCGCTTTTGGCATTAACACGCAGATTACGCCGCAGGCAGTGCAAACAGCCTTTATGCGCCACGCGGATATTAAGGCAGTGCTGGTTACAAGCCCCAACTATTACGGGCAGGCTGCTGATTTACGGACGATTGCAGATATTGCCCACGCTCATAACACCGTACTTTTGGTAGATGAAGCGCACGGCCCGCAGCTTGGTTTCAGCAGTAAGCTGCCGCCATCGGCATTGCAGTGCGGCGCCGATGCCAGCGCGCAGAGCACGCATAAAATTTTGGGCGCGATGACGCAGTGCTCGCTGCTGCACTTTAAAGGCAGGCGCATTGATTTGGCGCGCGCGGCAGAAGCAGTAAGCCTTTTGACGACGACCAGCCCCAATTATTTATTGATGGCTTCGATAGACGCGGCGCGTTATACCCTGGCAGCGCAGGGTGAAAAGCTTATTGACAAAGCTTTAGCTGCCGCCGGTAAGCTGCGCGCCGTGCTGGCAGAATTTAACGGCTTGCGTTTGCTGGACAGCAGCTGCGTAGGTGTAAACGGCGTAGCCGGTTTTGACCCTGCCAAGGTGACGGTTAACACTTCCGCCTGGGGGTACAGCGGCGTGGAAGTTGACGGCGCCCTGCGCCAGGCAGGCGTTGCCGTAGAGCTTACGGACGCCGCCAACGTACTGTTTTTAGTTACTTTTGCCGACGGCGGCAGTGATTATGACGCGGTACTTGCTAAAATCCAAAGCGTATTTGCGGAACTGGAACGGCATAAGCGCACGCCGCTGCCGGAACAAACCAGCTATAAACTGCCGGGCTTTACAACCGTACTGCCCCTGCGCAAAGCGTTTGATGCGCAGACGGAAAGCATCGCTTTAACACAGGCACAGGGCAGAATCTGCGCCGAGCAGGTTAGCTTTTACCCGCCCGGCATACCAGTACTGTTGCCAGGCGAACTCATCACGCCCGGCGTGATAGATTACTGCCGGCGTATGAAAGCGCTGGGGCTGCCGGTAAGCGGCCCGGCGGATTACACATTAACGGAACTGCGGGTGATTAAATAAATGGCTAAAGGATATTTTATCAGCCTGGAAGGCGCGGATGGCTGCGGCAAAACAACGCAGCTGGGGCGTATGGCTGAAAAACTGAAAGCTTTGGGGCGCGAAGTTGTGTGCACGCGCGAACCAGGCGGCACGAGGCTTGCCGAAATCCTGCGCGGGCTTGTTTTAGACCCCGAACTTATTATGAACGCGCGCACGGAAACGCTGCTGTACATTGCGGCGCGCGCCGACCATGTGGAGCGCGTTATTAAACCTGCGCTGCTGGCGGGCAAAATTGTTTTGTGTGACCGTTTCAGCGATTCGACGGAGGTTTACCAGGGTGTAGTACGCGGCTTACCGCTGGCTGCCATTCACGGGCTGAGCGAATTTGCCACCGGCGGCTTAAACCCGGATTTAACGATTTTGCTGGACGGCGACCCGGAGCTTTTGGCGGCGCGGCGCGAACTGCGCGGCGTACACGACCGCTATGAAAACGCAGGGCTGGAGTTTCAGAAGAAAATCCGCAGCGGCTTTATGCTGCTGGCAGAAAAATACCCGGACCGCATTTTTAAAATTAACGCTTTGCAGGACGAGCAAAAGGTAACGGACGAAATTATGCGCGTTATCAACACTTTTATAAAAATTTGAGGTTAGTATGTGGGACGCAGTGCTGGGACACCAACAGAATAAAGAATTTTTGCAGAAACTGCTGCTGCCCGGCAGCCGTCCGCACGCATTACTGTTTTACGGCATGGGCGGCATCGGCAAAAAAATGCTGGCGCTGCACTTTGCGCGCACTTTTTTGTGCAAAGCGCAGGCTGGTAAACCCTGCGGGGTTTGCGAAAGCTGCCGTTTAATGGACATTGAAAATAACAGCTTTGCCCACCCGGATTTTTACCTTTTAACGGCAGAAGAAGCCGGCAAGGACATTAAAATTGAGCAGGTTAAGGAAATGGCAAAACAGGCGGCGTTTGCGCCGGTGCTGTCGGAGCATAAAGTGTGCATTATTGATGACGCCGGGCAGATGACGGCGGAAGCAGCCAACAGCCTGCTGAAACTTTTAGAAGAACCGCCTCCGGGCTGGCTGTTTATTTTAATTACACAGCAGGCGGAGCGGCTTTTGCCGACGGTGCTGTCGCGCGTGGTGCGCCTGCGGTTTGAAGCGCCGGATACGGAAGCCGTGCAGCAAATCCTAACGGCACATGGCATAACCAATAATTCCCAAGTGCTGGCGGCGCTGGCGGGCGGCTCGCCCGGAAGGGCTTTAAGCTACGCCCAGGCGGATATTTTTGCCATCCGCCGAGAGGCGCTGGATTTATTAAAAAAGCTGCCGCTGCAAAGCCCGTTTAACTACATTGCCGGGCTGGGCTGGGGCGAAAAATATGCCCGCGCGGAAGCCTTGTTATTAACGGAACAGTTTATTTACCTATTGCGCGACATACTTTTGCTGCAAAGCGGCGCAGCGGAACAAATTTACAACACGGATATACTGGCTGAACTTGGCGCACTGGCGCAGAAGCAGCCTTTACATACAACCAGGCAGTCCGTAAACGCGGCTCAGGAAGCCTGGCAGAACATTAACAAAAACGTAAGCGCCAAAAATGTGTTGGAGGCGCTCATCTTAAAACTTGATTTACTGCGGAAGGAGTGAAGAATTTGCTGAAAGTAGTAGGCATTAGATTTAAAAAAGCAGGTAAAATATATTATTTCGACCCCGTTGATACAGGCGTGGAAGTTGGCGACCATGTTATTGTAGAAACCGTGCGCGGGTTGGAATACGGCACTGTTGTTACCGGTGCACGCGAAGTAGAAGAAAACAAGCTGGTTTCGCAGCTGAAACCGGTTATGCGCAAAGCGACGGAGCGGGACGCTCTGAAAGTGCAGGAAAATAAAATCCGCGAAAAAGAAGCCTTTAACATTTGCCTGCGCAAAATTGCCAAACACGGCTTGCCCATGCGGCTTATAGATGTGGAATTTACCTTTGACGTTAATAAAATTATTTTTTATTTTACGGCGGACGGGCGCATCGACTTCCGCGAACTGGTTAAGGATTTGGCATCGGTATTCCGTACCCGCATTGAACTGCGCCAAATCGGCGTGCGCGACGAGGCGAAAATGTTGGGCGGCATCGGCTGCTGCGGCAGGCCTTTGTGCTGCGCCACCTTTTTAGGCGATTTTGAGCCGGTATCAATCCGCATGGCGAAAGACCAAAACCTGTCGCTGAACCCGGCGAAAATTTCCGGCGTGTGCGGCAGGCTGATGTGCTGCTTAAAATACGAAAACGATGTGTACTGCAGCGGCTGCTGCGGCAAACGCCAGCCGCAGGAACGTGTGGAAGCGCCGAAAGTAGGCGTAATGGTTGTTACGCCGCTGGGCGAAGGGCGCGTTATGGGCGTTAACCGTGCTATGCGCACCGCCAGCGTGCAGCTTACGCCGGATAACACCATTCAGGTAGAATGGGACGAAATTGTGGACGCAGCTAAGGCGGATAAAATTTAATGGTACATACAGGAATCAGGCGCGACTCACTGCCGGGCTGCGGTTATGTGGTGTGGCAGGACGCCGGCGAATTTACTTTTACCACGGACGCCGTTTTTTTGGCGGCGTTTGCCCACCTTGTTACCAAAGCGCAGGTGCTGGAGCTTGGCAGCGGCACCGGGGCGATCAGCCTGTTTTTGGCGGCGCGCGGTGCGGCGAAAGTAACAGGGCTGGAAGTTAACCCCAAGGTTACGCAGCTAATGCGCCGCAGCATTGAAGATAACGGCTTGCAGGACGTGGTAAACGTTATTGACGGCGACGTGCGCGAAATTAACAAGTATTTTAAAAGTGAAAGTATGGATTTAGTAATTGCCAACCCTCCTTACCGCAATAGCGGCAACACCCGCAAAATCGGCACTGCCGCCTGCCACGAGGTAACGGCAGATTTGCGTGATTTTTTTAAAGCGGCGGCTTACGCCGTGCGCTACCGCGGGCGTTTTGCCATTGTGCAGCTGCCAGACCGCTTTGCCGAATGTATGCAGCTGGCGGCGGAGTTTGGCTTGCAGCCCAAGCGTTTACAATGGGTACACAGCGCGGTAGATAAACCGGCGTGGATATTCTTGATGGAAATGGTTAAGGGCGGCAGCTATGGGCTGGACGTTTTGCCGCCGCTGGTAATGTACAACGCCGACGGCAGCTTAAGTGCGCAGGCGCTGGCGTATTATGATAAATCGAAGGAGCTGGCAAAATGACGCAGGCAGGAATTTTATACCTTTGCGCGACGCCAATAGGCAATTTGGAGGACATTACCCCACGCGTGCTGCGCACTTTGGCAGAAGCCGATATTATTGCGGCGGAAGATACGCGCCATACCTTGCAGCTTTTAAACCATTTTAATATTAAAGGGCATTTAGTACGTTACGACGAGCACAGCAAGGATAAAAACGGGCCGAAGCTTTTAGCGGAACTTTTGGACGGCAAAAATATTGCGCTTGTAAGCGATGCGGGGTTCCCCGGCATTGCCGACCCGGGCGAGCAGCTGGCGCGCGAAGCTATTGCCGCTGGCATTAAAGTTGTGCCGCTGCCGGGCGCTAATGCGGCGCTGTGCGCGCTGATTGCTTCCGGGCTGCCGTCGTCGCCGTTCTTCTTTGGCGGGTTTTTGCCCAAAAGCAAAAAGAACCGTGCAGAGCAGCTGGTGGCGTGGAAGAACATACCTTCTACCATAATATTATACGAAGCGCCGCACCGCATTAAGGACGTGCTGAAAGAAATACTGGCGGCGTGGGGCGACCGGCAGCTGGCGGCGGCGCGTGAGCTGACCAAGCTGCACGAAGAATTTTTCCGCGGCAGCGTAACAGAGTGCCTGGCGTGGCTGGAAGCACAGCCGCCGCGCGGCGAGTTCTGCCTTGTCATTGCGCAGGGCGAAGCGGAACCGCAGGAGCAAGTGGCTGCCGCCGACCCGCTGGACGAAGTAAAAGCGCTGATTGCGCAGGGCATGGATAAAAAAACCGCGCTGGCGCAGGTTGCCAAAGCCCGCAAAGTACCCAAACGCGAATTATATAACAGATTGCTGAATGATGAATAAAAGTATTTACTTTTATTTTCAATAAGGATATAATAAAAGCACAACAAAGCAGTAGTGTAACCAGTCTGTATGGTACACCAAAAGCAAAAAACCGGGAGTGGCAGCTCCCGGTTTTTTATTTAGGCTGGCTGTGATTTATAAGTACCTGTCCAGCCATTTGCAAATATAATAAGCAGTTATACTTGCTATGACAGATACAACAAATGCAGTAACCAAATCTGTCATTAGTACACCTCCTTTCCGCCGGAAAGGATCACAGCTTTTCTATTATGCCTAATTAGTAAACTTCTGCCAATGAAATTGCTAAAAAGAAGTAAAACTTTTGCACAGCGGCGCAGAATGTGATAAAATTACAAAAGAATTGTCTGCAAAAATAGTTTTGCGGGCATCAACGCCGTTAAAGCAATATTAACATAAAAGAAGGGAAAGCACATGAGCAAGAACAGTTTTTATATCACTACCCCGATTTATTACCCCAGCGATAATCTGCACATCGGCCACGCTTACTGCACTACCATTGCCGATACCGTTGCCCGTTACCACCGCGCTAAAGGTGAGGACGTATTCTTCCTGACCGGCAGCGACGAGCACGGCTTAAAAATTCAGCGCAAAGCTGCCGAAAAAGGCGTTACGCCAATTCAGTACGTCGATGCGATTGTCGCCAACTTTAAAAAGCTGTGGAAGATGCTGAACATCTCTAATGACGATTTTATCCGCACCAGCGAAGAACGCCATTACAAAGTTGTACAGCAGGTTCTGCAAAAAATTTATGACCAGGGCGACATTTATAAAAAGAACTACGAGGGCATGTACTGCGTGCCGTGCGAATCGTACTGGCTGGAACGCCAGCTGGTTGACGGCAATAAATGCCCGGACTGCGGCCGCCCGGTAGAAAAAATGGCAGAAGAAAGCTATTTCTTTAAAATGTCCAAATACCAGGACAGAATTTTGGAATATATTGAAACCCACCCCGATTTTATCCAGCCTGTTTCCCGCCGCAACGAAATGATTAACTTCATTAAACAAGGGCTGGAAGATTTGTGCATTACCCGCACGACCTTCGATTGGGGCATTCCCGTTCCGTTCGACCCGAAACACGTTGTTTATGTTTGGTTCGACGCGCTGCTGAACTACTTTACCGCTATCGGCTACGGCACGGACGAAGAAAAATTTAAAAAATTCTGGCCTGCGAATATTCACCTTGTCGGCAAGGAAATAGTACGTTTCCACAGCATTATCTGGCCGATTATGCTGATGGCAATGGGCGAAGAACTGCCGAAACAGGTTTACGGCCACGGCTGGCTGGTTGTTGACGGCGATAAAATGTCTAAATCCAAAGGCAACGTTATCGACCCGATTGCACTGATTGAAGAATTCGGCCCGGACGCCATCCGCTACTTCCTGCTGCGCGAAATTATGCTGGGCAGCGACGGCAACTTCTCGCGCGACGCGCTGATTAACCGCATTAACGCAGACCTTGCCAACGATTTAGGCAACCTGCTGCACCGCACCGTAAGCATGATTGAAAAATACCACGGCGGCGTTGTTACCCATAAGGAAGGCACAGAAGCCGTCGACAAGGACTTTATCGTCCTAGTTAACGAAACCGTTGCCGGTTACAGCGAAGCCATGGACCACATGGAACTGAACCAGGCCATTAAAGACGTTTGGAACTTAATCGGCCGCGCCAATAAATATATTGATGAAACCGCACCGTGGATTTTAGCAAAAGACCCGGCACAGGCAGAGCGCTTGCAGGCAGTTATGTACAACCTCGCTGAAGCGCTGCGTATTATCGCTATTTTAATTGCGCCGTTTGTGCCCGTTACCGCTCCGAAAATTTACGAACAGCTGGGCCTTGGCAAACCCGAAAGCTTCTTTATGGCAGACGCTGTTTGGGGCAAACTGGCAACCGGCACCAAAGTGCAGAAAGGCGACCCGCTGTTCCCGCGCATTGAGATTACCGAAACGGGCGACACCGTAATTGCGGCAACAAAAAAATCGTCAGTCAAAGCCGTTAAGGCAGAAACGCCGAAAGCCGAAGCTAAAAAAGAAGCCAAACCCGCGCCGGCAGCAGCCGACGAAATTACTATTGAAGATTTTGCCAAAATAGATTTACGCGTGGCAACCATCGTCGCCGCAGAGCGCGTGCCCAAAACCGACAAGCTTTTTAAATTGCAGGTAAAAATCGGCGATGAAGAACGCACTATCGTCAGCGGCATTGCCCAGCACTACGAAGCCGAAGACTTAATCGGCAGAAACGTAATTGTTATCGCCAACCTTAAACCCGCCAAACTGCGCGGTATTGAAAGCCGCGGCATGCTGCTTGCCGCCAGCGATGGCGAGGGCAACCTGGTATTGGCTGACGCACCGGGCATTGCCAGCGGCAGCAAGGTGAAGTAAAATGTCACGCACAGGCTTGTGGGATTCGCACGCCCACCTGGACAGCAACTATTTTACAGATGACCGCGACGAGCTGATTGCCAAAATCGGCGAAGAAATGGACGGCTTTATTAACCCGGGCTGCGATGAGGAAAGCTCTGCCTTTGCCGTACAGCTTGCCGAAAAGTACGGTTTTGTGTATGCCGCCGTAGGCTGGCACCCGGAAGACCTTGCCGGTATTAAAGATGAGCACTATCTTGATAAGCTGGCTGAATGGGCGCAGCACCCTAAGGTTGTAGCTATCGGCGAAATTGGTTTGGATTATTATTGGAAAGAGAACGAGCCTAAAGAAGTGCAGAAAAAGCGCCTACTGGAGCAGATTGACCTTGCTGTACAGTTTAATTTGCCGGTAATTATCCATGACCGCGAAGCGCACGGCGACATTTTTGATATTTTCCGCAGCGAAGTGCCGAAAGGAACGCGTGCGGTATTCCATTGCTACTCCGGTTCACTGGAGATGGCGAAAGAACTTGCCAAACGCGGTTATTACTTTGGCTTTGGCGGCACCAGCACTTATAAAAACGCTGCCAAAGTACGGGAAGTACTGGCATTTGTGCCGGACGACCTGCTGCTGTTTGAAACAGATTCGCCCTATTTAACGCCGGTGCCGTACCGCGGCAAGCGCAACAACCCGCTGTATACGGAACTTGTAGCGCGCAGCGCCGCCGAAGTACGCGGCACAACGTTTGAAGCTTTGGCTGCTTTAACCACCAAAAACGTTAAAACGCTGTTTAATAAAATTAAATAACACGGTTTAATCAAAACAACCAGCTATGCTGGTTGTTTTGATTTTTGCCTGTTTACGGAGCGCTGCCTATTTATAGTACAACTTTGCCAATAATGCTCCGCGCTGTTTTATAATGCTTACCTTAAAGTTAGCTGCTCACTTTTTTGTGCGTTCTTGTTTTTAATACCATTGTTGTTATAATGGAAGTGTAAAAGTTAAATACCGCGTTACCAACGGAAAGGAGTTATTACCATGAAAAAAATAAATTTACCGCAAGCCTCGCTGCTTACCTCACCTAACCCTGTATCGCTCGTCTGCACACAAAAACCGGACGGCAGCACCAATTTGGCAACCGTTTCATGGTGGACCTATCTTTCATATAATCCCAACATGATTGCTTACGCAATGGCTAAAACCTCTTACAGCGGCGAAATGGTACGCAGCACTAAAAAGGTAATTCTTACAGTACCCGGCGCGAAACTGAAAGACGCCGCTTTAGGCTGCGGCACTACTACCGGGCGCACTACGGATAAGGCAGGCAAATTCAATATCGAACTGGCGGAAATTGAAGGCAGCAGCATTAAAGTACCGGCGCACAGCCGCCTGGCGATTGTCTGCACGCTGAAAGAATACCACGAAGTTGGCGACCACTACCTGTACATTTGCGACGTGGATAATGTTTACGCCAACGAAGAAGAAGACGCACTGTTTGCGTGGAAGGGCTATGCCGAAATCAGCCCGTTAAAATAACGGCATACAATTAAATACTTTTATTAAACCGCTTTATAACAAAAATTGCCGCTGAAATTTTACAAGCATAGCAAAAGCGATTTATAAATATAAATAATAAATAGACCGGAGCGCTGCCAAGCAGCGCCCGGTCATTTTTTTACGACTATGTCAATTTTTGTTTTAAATAAGCCCCGGCAAAAAGACGCCGTCTTCGTACACGTCCGGCTTGCCGAGCGGACGCCCAGGCACAAAGCTGCCATGGCAGTCACTGCCGCCGCTAATGAGCATCCCCTCCGTGCGGCAGTGCGTTAAAAGAAGCTGCGTATCTTC
>DXVZ01000075.1 GCA_019417125.1 Phascolarctobacterium sp. | reverse complement strand
ACCACGTTCACAAGCCATACCTTCAAAATAATCGCAATCCAGCTTGCCGCTATCCAACTGTTTAATTTCTGTTAAGCAGCGCTCCAAACCGCTGGCATAGTGCGTTTTTAAATCTTTGTCATACTCGCCAAGCGCATTAACAACGGCCGCTTTTACGCCGCAGGTAACAGGAAACGAAATGCCATACCCAGAAGCTTCAGAGTTAAATTCATCAACAGCAATAGATGCGGCATTTATACCTGCGCCTTCCAGCAAGCAAGCCATTTCCTCAAAAGTCATAGCATAATCAATAGTCTCGCTATTGGCGTAAGCCTCAGCCTTTTTGGCGATGCAGGGGCCGATAAACACTGTTACAGCGTCCGGATTAAGCTCCTTTACATAACGCCCGCAGGCAACCATCGGCGAAACAGTCTGCGAAATTTTATCAGCCGCAGCAGGCACATGTTTTTTAATCATATTAACAAAAGCAGGGCAGCAAGAACTTGTTAAATATTTTTGCTTTGCCGGTACTTTTTCAACTAATTCTTGCGCTTCGTGAATAGCCGTTAAATCAGCGCCGATGGCAACTTCTTTAACCTCTTTAAAGCCCGCTTGTAAAAGTGCGTCTACAACCTGCGCCGGCGTTACTTTCAGCCCCAGCTGGCCGACAAACGACGGAGCCAAAAGTGCATAAACCTGTTTACCAGCTTTAATTTCCTTAATAACCTGCACAATAGCGCTGCGCTCATCAATCGCGCCAAACGGGCAGGCACTGCGGCAAGCTCCGCACTGCACGCATTTACCAAAATCAATTTTTGCCTTTCTGTCAGCACCGGCTGTGATAGCACCCAAAACACAGGATCGTTCGCACGGACGGCTTACTTCAATTATAGCGCCAAATGGGCAAGCTTTCTTGCACATGCCGCATTCCACGCATTTAGTTTTATCAATGTAAGCCCTGTTTTGATAAATGGAAATAGCCTTGCGCGGGCATTTATTGATGCACTTATGCGCAACACAATGGCGGCAGGCATCAGTAACCAAAAATTTATCAATCGGGCATTGATCGCAGGCTTCCGGCAAAACGTCTATTACCGGCAGCGACCTGTCAAGCGGTTCAGATAACGCCTGATTGCTGGCATCGACAATATTAATCCCAGTTTTAAGCCCCAACGCCATATCAATACGGTTTTTTAAAACAGCGCGTTCCTTATGCACGCAACAGCGCACACGCGGAGTATCTTCAGTAACGGTATTATATAAAATATCGTAAACATGTTCCGGCAAATTACCGCTCCAGGTAAATCTGGCAATTCCGGTCAGTACAGCTCTTCTAAATTTGGTTACTTCTGTTAATTCCATTTTAAGCACCTCAGCCATAAAGTAATCTACCTTCATTTTAAAGGATAAGTAAAATAAAGGCAAATAAAATATAGCAATGGCGGGTATAAAAT
>DXVZ01000074.1 GCA_019417125.1 Phascolarctobacterium sp. | reverse complement strand
GAGATGTGTATAAGAGACAGCCATAATGTTTTGAATAAGCTCAATCATATTTTCCGCTTCGGCGTGGATACGTTCCAAAAAGCGCTGCTTGTCCTCTTCCTTTACAAGGCCGTTCTTCATAATTTCGGCATAGCCTAAAATGGATTGCAGCGGCGTTTTCAGTTCGTGCGATACGTTGGCGCTGAATTCGCGGCGCAGCTTTTCGGACGTCATTTTTTCGGTAACGTCGTAAATTAAAATATCGCTACCGCTGCCGTTAACGCTGCTGCCCGAAAGCTGGTAAAAGCGCCCGTCCTTTTCGTAAAGCCCTTCACCTTTGCCGGTGCCCGCCACGTTTTGCAAAAGGTCCTGCACTTCCTGAGCGCGGTCAATGGTTAAAATATTTTTGCCAATAACGCTTTTAGCGCTGTAATTAAAAATTTTAGCAGCGCTTTCGTTAATAAACAGCACGTTTTGCTGCCCATTTAACAAAACCAGCCCCTCGTTCATATTATTGGTAACAATGCTAAGTTCTTCCTGCTTATCGCGCAGTTTTTTAAGGTTTTTGCTAAGCTGGCGCTTTTGCTTGGCAATACGCGTTAAAAACGGGGCAAGTTCATCATAAGTTTCGTTGTCCAGCGGCTCGTCAAGGTTAACCTGGTCCAGCGGCTTAATAATGTTCGCCGTAACCCGGCGCGCCACAAAACTTGCCAAAAGCGCCACAATAATTACTATGCCTGCCATAATCGGCAGCATCGAAAACACCGATTTATAAATGCTGTCAATAGTGCGCGCCAGGCGCAGTATTTTACCGTCATCCAGCCGCACCGCATAATAATAAGTGGTTTTATCAAGCGTGTCCGAAAAACGCTCCGCTTCACCAGCACCAACAGCAACGGCTTCCATAACCTCCTGGCGCATGGCGTGGTTTTCCAGCGTATAGGCTTCCGCCTGATTGTCAAACAGCACCCTGCCGTCCGTTTCGATAAGCGTTATGCGCACATCGCCGTTATTGCCGGAAGCAATTTTGCTTAAATAAGCTTCGCCGCCGGTTTGCAGCCCCATGCTGATATAACGCGCTTCCTGCGACAGTTCTTTTTTGGTTTCGTTAAAATAATCTTGCGAAACAAGAAAAGTAATTAAAACGGAAGCTACCAGCACTGCCATTGCCGACAGTGCCACCAGCGCCCGGAAAATTTTATTTTTCATGTTCCGCACCTATGCGGTAGCCAACGCCGCGCACGGTTTCAATAACCGTACTGGCGCTGCCCAGTTTTTGCCTTAACGTGCGGATATGCACGTCCACCGTCCTGGTTTCGCCGGCAAAATCATAGCCCCAAATATCAGTCAAAAGCTGCTCGCGGGTAAAAACCTGCCCGGGGCGTTCCATCAGCTTGTGCAGAACCTCAAACTCTTTGTAAGTAAGCACAACTTCTTCGCCGTTTACAAAAACCATGTGGCGCGCAATATCCATAGTAATCGCGCCGTTAGAAAGCTCGCTCGATTTGTCCTCTTTTACATAACGGCGCAGCACCGCTTTAACGCGCGACACCATTTCCATCATGCCGAACGGTTTAGCAATATAATCGTCAGCGCCGCTGTCTAAACCATGCACCTTGTCGAACTCCGAACCCTTGGCGGTAGCCATAATTACAGGGATGTCCGCTGTGCGTTTGTCGCGGCGCAGGCGTTTTAAAATTACCATGCCGTCCTCGCCCGGCAGCATAATATCTAAAATTATCAGCTGCGGCAAAACGGTTTCCAACGCTTTAAAAAGCTCATCGCCGCTTTCCAGCCCCAACGCCGGGAAGCCGGTGGATTTTAAGGTATAAACTTCAAGTTCGCGGATATTAGGATCGTCCTCCACGCAAAATATCATGTATGCTGTCCTCCTCAAGTGTTCCGGTTATCATAAACAATACCCATTGAGAGATATTTACAGCATGATCACCGATTTTTTCAAAATATTTGGCAATCATTAAATAATCAATAGCCTGTTCGCCGCTGTCCTGGGCGCTGCGGATAATTTGTACCAGTTCGCGTTTTGCCTGGGCAAACAGTTCGTCAATCTGGTCATCATCGCGCTCAACCTGCTGCGCCGTGCGGATATCGCTTTTTACAAAAGCATCCAGCGTGTTAGATACCATTTTTTTAGTTCCGGCAGCCATTTTTTTAAGAATAGTAGTATCGTAATCCATTCTTAAATTATCCTGGCTTAAAATTTCGGCAATATTGCCGGCAACCTCGCCGATGCGGCGCATATCGGTTACGATTTTAAGCGCGGAAGAAATCTGGCGCAAGTCGGAAGCAACCGGCTGCTGCTTTAACAACAGGTTAATGCAGATGTTTTCCAGTTCCCTTTCTTTTTCTTCCGTTTTTTTGCTTAAAATGATAATGTCTCTCGAAACCTCATCACTGGGGTTATCAAGCGCACTGGTAACTTTTTCCAGGGCATTTTCGCACAGGGTGCCCATTACGATAAGCTCCGTATTGAGCTGTTCCATCTGTGCCATAAATCTGCTTCTTACCATTAGCCGAACCTCCCTGTAATGTAATCTTCCGTCTTTTTCTCTTTAGGATTGCTGAACAGCGTTTCCGTGTCGTTAAACTCGATAACCTCGCCCAAAAGGAAGAACGCAGTTTTATCAGAGATACGCACTGCCTGCTGCATATTATGGGTAACTATAACAATAGTATAATTCTGTTTTAATTCTACTGCAAGGTCTTCAATTTTTAAAGTTGAAATCGGGTCAAGCGCCGATGTAGGTTCGTCCATCAAAAGCACCTCTGGCTGTACGGCAAGGGCGCGCGCAATGCACAGGCGCTGCTGCTGGCCGCCGGAAAAACCCAGCGCGCTTTTATCAAGGCGGTCCTTAACTTCGTCCCAAATCGCTGCTTTGCGCAGAGAATCTTCAACAATATCATCCAGCTTGCTTTTAGCGTGGATACCGTGTGTTCTCGGCCCGAAAGCAATGTTGTCGTAAACGCTCATCGGGAACGGGTTAGGTTTTTGGAACACCATGCCGACGCGTTTGCGCAGCATGTTAACATCGTCGTTAAGGTAGATATCGTCGCCGTTTAACAGCACTTTGCCAGTAACACGGCAGCCTTCAACAAGGTCGTTCATACGGTTCAGGCAGCGCAGCAGCGTAGATTTGCCGCAGCCGGAAGGCCCGATAAACGCAGTGATTTCCTTTTCGCGGATATGCATGTTGATATCCTTCAAAGCGTGAAATTCGCTGTAATATAAATCGAGGTTTTGTATAGTAATTTTATCTTCCATCTCAGTTCCCTTTCATCAATTTACGTGCCAAATAAGAGGAAACGGCGTTAATGGCAATTACAATCACCACAAGAATAACCGCCGTCGCGTAAGCCTGCTTCATAAAAAGGCCTTCGCTTGCCAGTACGTACATATGCACCGCCAAAGTACGGCCGGACGAAAATACATCGTGCGGCAGCGCGGCAACAGTGCCGGAGGTATACATTAAAGCCGCCGTTTCGCCGACGATACGGCCAATGCCGAGGATTACGCCTGCCAAAATACCGGGTATTGCCGACGGCAGAACGATGGCGAATACCGTACGCAGTTTGCCTGCGCCCAAACCGTAGCTGCCTTCGCGGTAGCTATCGGGGATAGCCTTTAACGCTTCTTCGGTAGTGCGCATAATCAGCGGCAAAATCATAATCGCTACCGTGCAGGAACCTGCTAACAGCGAATAGCTCCATTTTAAGTACGTTACAAAAAACAGCATGCCGAACAAACCGTAAACAATGGAAGGAATACCGGAAAGGGTATCCGCCGTAACCCTTACAACGCCTACAATTTTATTATCGCGGCTTGCATATTCAACAAGGTATATCGCTGCAAAAATGCCCAGCGGCGTGGCAATCGCCAATGCCAAAAGCACCATAATAACGGTATCAACCAGCGCCGGGAACAGCGAAACGTTTTCCGTGTTATATTCAAAAGCAAACAAATCAACGTTAATATTGGGAATACCTTCAAGCAGGATATAACCTAACAAAAACGCCAGCGATAAAAACGTTACCACCGCCGAAACGATTACGCAGACAAGCAAGGCAATGGACACGGGGTCGCGCCCGTACCTGTACAGCGTTTTATTTAAAGAACTCATTGCTGTACCACCTTACCTTTCAGATACGAGAACGTTAAATTGATAATAAGAATGAACACAAACAGCACAACCGCCGTTGCAATCAGCGCATCACGGTGCATATCGGCAGCGTAGCCCATTTCGATAACGATGTTGGTCGTCATGGTACGCACGCCTTCAAGTAAGCCCTGCGGCATACGCGCCTGGTTGCCCGCAACCATAATTCCGCCATGGTTTCGCCAACCGCACGGCCAAGGCCGAGGATAATTGCCGCCATAATGCCGGATTTAGCTGCCGGAACGATTGTAAAAAATACGCTGCGCACATGCCCGGCGCCCAGCGCCAGCGCGCCTTCGTAATAGCTGTCAGGCACAGCTCTCAGCGCGGCTTCGGCAACGCTGATAAGCGTCGGCAAAATCATCATTGCCAAAAGCAGCGACGCCGTCAGCATGCTGCTGCCCGTACCGCCAAGGTTATCACGGATAAACGGCACCATTACTACCAAGCCGAAAAAGCCGTAAACAACGGAAGGTATACCGGCCAAAAGTTCTACCGCCGGTTTTAAAAATTTATAAATAGCATCCGGGCAGAAACGCGCCATAAACACTGCGGTTAAAATGCCGATAGGCACGCCAACCACGATTGCTCCCAAAGTAACGTAGGCGCTGCCCAAAATCATCGGCAAAATGCCGTACAAATCATTGTTAGGGCGCCAAGTTTCGCCAAGGAAAAATTCCGTAACGCCTATTTTGCCGATTGTCGGCAGGCCGTTGGCAAACAAAAATACGCAAATCATTGCAACAAGGGCAATGGAAGCACATGCTGCCAGCAAAAACACAAGGCGCATTATCTCTTCTTTACCTGTTTTCATAAACCCTCACAATTTCCACCAATAATAATTTTTATAGCATTATAATTAACGGCTGCCCCGCAAGAGGCAACCGTTAAAATTTAGTTGTTCAGTTAATAGTAAGCTTAAATTACAGTTTGTTCCATTCGGTTGCTTTGCCGGTGAAGATATCTGCAACCTGAGCTTTGGTAAGGTTATCAACTTTGTTAGCTTTGTTTACGATAACTGCGATACCGTCGGTAGCAATTACAGTGTTTTTAACGCCAGCATCAAGTTCGCTCTGTTTCAGTTCGCGGGAAGCCATGCCGATATCGCATACACCATTGATTGCGGACTGAACGCCGGTGGTGGAGTCGCTCTGCTGAACTTCGATGTTAACATCCGGGTTCAGTTTTACATAAGCTTCTTTAAGTTTTTCCATAACCGGGGTTACGGAAGAAGAACCTGCAACAACGATTTTGCCGCTCTGTTTGGTGCCTTTGTAAGCTTCTGCTTTATCGCTGCCAATGTAGCCGTTAGCGGAAACAACATCCTGGCCTTCTTTAGCCATGATGAAGGAGATGAAGTCCTGTGCAACCGGGCTCAAACCTTCTTTGGTTACAATGTTGAACGGACGGGCTACTTTGTAAGTGCCGGATTTAATGTTTGCTGCGCTTGCTTCTGCGCCGTCAATTTTCAGTGCTTTAACAGTATCGTTTAAAGAGCCGAGGGAAATATAGCCAATAGCATCTTTATTGCCAGCTACAGTGGTCATCATAACAGCAGTGCTGTTGGTGATGGAAGCATCCTGAGTGGTCATATCAACTTTTTTGCCGTCGTCACCTTTCTTTTCAATGCCGAAAAGTTCGATGAAAGCGCCGCGGGTGCCGCTGCCGTCTTCACGGGAGATTACGACAATTTTGCCGCCTGCTGCCGGAGCAGCTTCTTCTTTTTTCTCACCGCCGCAGCCGGTGAATACAGCTGCACTCATAACTGCTAACATAACGCCTGCAATAAGTTTTTTGTTCATTTTCATAATTACATAAGCCTCCAGATTTTTGATTTGCTTTTGATATGCTTTATTCAATTGCTATGGTTAAATAATACTGACCTAACATTAAATCTGTTAGAGGAGAAATGTTAAATCTATGTAAAACGGCTCTGTTTTTTGGCAAAATTTTATAAAAAACATTACAATTTTCAGCAACCAGCGCCAAAATTACTGCCATTTTAAGCTCCGCCGCCAGGCGCTTAACATAAATAAAATTATGTGTTAAACTGTTAATAAGTAAACCAAACGGGGTGGTAATATGCCGTCGGCAGATACAAAAAACAACAAAAATACAGCACGCCTTTTAACGGACAGCGACGTTGCCGTGCTGAAATCGTTCGACGAAGGCTACGAAGCGTATTTTGGCAAAATGATTGCCTATCTTGATAAATTTGTCCAAACCGGCATTGAACAGGGCCGCTTTACCGAAGAACAGGCGCAGGAAGATTTAGAGCTTGCCCTGTGGTACGGCTTTGCCTACAACAACCTTGATATTTACCCCGCCTACTACAAAACGCTGCAAACCATGAAGCCCTCCGAAAAAAACGCCAAAGGCTGCGGCGCATGGTACTACCGTTACAGCGTAGCGCTGATGTACTGCGGCAAATTAAACGAAGCTATGGAATATGCAGAAAAAGCCGTTGCCGAAGAACCAGCCTACCCCTGGGGCTGGCTGCAGGCCGCCAAACTGCGCTACCACTTCGGCAACAAACAAGCGGCTTTGCAGGCGATTGAAGAAGGCTTAAAAATTGAGCCGGACAATTACGAATTTTTGCGGCTGCAAAAAGAAATTGGCATGGGCTGCACGCTGGAACAACTGGAATACCACTGGATTGGCCCACGCCAGGACCATGTTTTGCAAGCCGGGCTTGATAAAGACGCCGACGAAAAAAAACGCGCCATTGCCGGAATTATAAAAGACGAAGCCAAACTGCGCGACATTAAGCTGCTTTTTGCACCTGAAAGCTGGGAAGCAGACGCGCCGTTTTGCAGCGGGCTGATTGAACTTGAGAAAATTAAACTGCAAATATTGTTCCACATGAACGAAGCCGCGCTGTCGAAATTAGACTTTAACTGGCTGGCGCGCCAAAAAGAAATTATCGCCGCTCACTACCTGCTGCGCTCCTGCGGCGAAAACCTGTGCCAGCTGGTACTAGTAGTTTTTAACCTTGATTACAGCATCGGGCTATTGTACTTTGACCCGCTGAAAGAAAAGCACTACGAAATAAGCGTCCCCAAAGAA
>DXVZ01000073.1 GCA_019417125.1 Phascolarctobacterium sp. | reverse complement strand
AGACAACGTATATACAAAGACGAAAAAGAAAATTTAAAAGCCAAATGACATAAAAAGTAAATTAAAATGTATTAACGTAACTACAAAGACGAAACGTAAATTAAAATAAAAACCAACCCCTATCTATACCATTTAAGCAAATACCCATACTGCTTCAACGCCTGGCGCCGCTGTTTGTAATCGGGCATTACTGCCTCCACGCGCCGCCAAAAGGCAGGGCTGTGGTTCATGCAGCCAATGTGGCACAGTTCGTGCACTACCACATAATCAATCAGCGCGGGCGGCGCAAAAACAAGCCGCCACGAAAAGTTCAGCACTTTTTGCGCACTGCACGAACCCCACCGCGCCCTCGCTTCCGACACCTTTACCGCCAAAGGCGCAGCGCCAGCCAGCGGCGCGTATTTATTAGCACGGCTTATAAATACATCCCTCGCCAGCGTGCGCAAAAATTTAACCAGCCCGGCACGCCCGGCTTTAAAGCTGCAAATAAGTTCGCCGCCGTTAATTGCTCCGCCGCCTTTTACGGCACCGCCCACAAGGTGCAGCCGCAGTTTTGCGCCTGCCAGCACTATTTCCGCACCGTCCTTAAACTCCGGCTCGCCTGGCGCAAGCACTTTTTTCAGTTCTATCTCGCGCAGTTTGGTTTCAATCCAGCCGCGCTTTTCGGCTATAAAGCCGTTTATTTCCGCCATCGGCATCCGCAGGGGCGCGCGCACTACGCACCTGCCGCTGCCGTCAATGGTTATCGCTAAAGTGCGCCTTTGGCTGCGCACTAATTCGTACTGCATAAAATCCCCTCCGGTGATATTATACAACGCCGCCGGTGTGCGGGCAACGCGCTTTATTTAACGCCGTTTTTGGTATATAATTTTTACAAAAGATTAGGAGGCGCGCCATGGATGCTGCTTTGATAAAACAATTTTTTGACTGCTGCCACTTTGCCCGTAAAATTTTAGAGCTGATGCCGCCGCTGCCGCAGGGCATGACGCCGCGCCACATCCGTATTATCGACGTTATCAGCCAGCTTGAAGCCGCTGGCAGCCCCGTGCGCGTCAGCGATATCAGCGCCGCGCTGAAGGCTACGCGCCCCAGCGTTACCCGGCTGGTGGCAGAACTTGCTGCACAGGGCGTGCTGACCAAAACCGCCAGCCCTACGGACGGGCGCGTTATTTATGTGCAGCTTACCGCCAAAGGGCGCGATTGCTGCGATTTTTACGTTAAAAAATACCACGCCTGGGTAGGCGCGCACCTGACGGATATTACGCCGGATGACGTTGCCGCAACGGCGCGCACGTTTAAACAGTTTTACGCCGCGCTGAAAAATAACCCCGCCCCCAAACCGTAATTTGCCATTGACATTTGACGGCGTGCTTTATATAATTGCTTTAATGGTTACTTTAGGTAATTATTAAAAGTAATTTATGGGGTGATATAATGGAAAATCACGATAAAAAATTAACGCCGCCGCTCGTCTGCGCGGTTGCCGCCGCAGGCGCCATGGCGTTTGCCGGCGTCGCCTGCGAAACGGCGCTGAACATCACTTTCCCCACGCTGATGCACGAATTTAACATCGGCACGGACGCCGTGCAGTGGCTGACAACTGGCTACTTATTAGTGCTGGCTCTCATTGTGCCCACGTCCGGCTGGCTCAAAAACAACTTCAGCGCGCGCAGGCTGTTTTTAGCTGCCGAAGCCTTTTTTATCAGCGGTACGCTGCTGTGCCTAATGGCAGATAATTTTGCGCTGCTCGTTGGCGGGCGCTTGGTGCAGGGGCTGGGCACGGGCATTGCCATGCCGCTGATGTTTAACCTGGTGCTGGAAGAAGTGCCGCCGCAAAAGGCAGGGCTGATGATGGGTTTTGCCTGCATGATACCCGCCATGGCGCCAGTGGCAGGGCCGTTTTTCGGCGGTTTGATTATTACCCTTTGGGGCTGGCGCATGATTTTTGCCTTTTTGCTGCCGCTTTTGCTCTTATCGCTGGCGGCAGGCTTTTTTACCGTGCCGCACCGCGCACGCACATCAAAACAGGGCTTTGCCTTTGGCGATTATGTGTTTTTAGCGGCAGGCTTTACGCTGTTCATCCTTGCCACATCGGCATCCGCCCAAAGCGGCTGGTTAAGCCTGGCGGTGCTGGCGCAGCTTGCGGCAAGCCTGGTGCTGCTATGCGTGTTTTACAGGCGCTCGCTTAACGCCGCAGCGCCGGTGTTTAACGTAAAAATTTTGCACAGCGCCGCGTTTGTGGCGGGTGCGTGCGCGCTGGTGTTTATTTATTTTACCGTGCTGGGGCTGGGCTTTTTAATACCCTGCTACGCGCAGCTGGTGCACGGCACAGACGCTTTTACCGCCGGCTGCCTGCTTTTGCCCGGCTGCATTATGGGCATTGTGTTTACCGTGCTGGGCGGCAAATTGCTGGACCGTTACGGCGCAAGGCTGCCCATTATCTGCGGCAACGCGCTTATGCTGTGCGCTGCCGGCGCGATGGCGCTGTTAATGCCGGGCGCAGCAAATTTTGAGCTGGCAGCGCTGTACACCGTATTTGCGTGCGGGCAGGCGGCTTCGATATCGACAACGACGCTGTTTGCCATCCGCTGCTTAAACGGTGCGGACGCTGCGGACGGCAACGCCGTTATTAACACCATTCAGCCGCTGGCAGGGGCGCTTGGCACTTCCGTCTGCGCTTCGATTGTAGCGGCGGCGCAAACCGCCGTAAGCGGCACGGCAGGCACGCAACTTGGCACAACCCACGCGCTGGCGCTGCTTGCTTTTTTAACCTGCGCCATTTTAGCCTGCTCCCTGCGTATGCTGGGCGGCAAACGCCATAAAGCCCTGCGCGGCGAAGCGTGCTGAAAACTTTTACACAAAAATCACCTAACCTAATAACCGCAAAACCTAAATAAAGCAAACGGGTTATAGTGCGAGGCGATTAGCAAAAACTGTGGCGGCTTAATTTAGGCCGCTTTCTCCGCAAGGCCGGCTTACGCAGTCCGGCCGTTAACGATGGAGCCACAGCATTTTTGTAATCCCGAGCAGTATAACCCGTTTGCTTTTATTATTTTACTATTCTATTTGTATTACGCAAAATCAATGCGCCCTTACCCTACTTCGCGCTCCAGCTCCGTGCCGCGCACTTTTACAGGTTTGTTGGCGTCATCCACCATTACAACTTTCGGCTCATAGCCGCGCGCTTCTGCTTCCGTCATCTGCGCGTAAGCCATAATAATAACCTTGTCGCCCGGCTGCACAAGGCGTGCCGCAGCACCGTTAAGGCAAATTACCCCGCTGCCAGGCGCACCGGCGATAGTATAGGTTTCAAGGCGCGAACCGTTGTTGTTATCGACAATCTGCACGCGCTCGCCCGGCAAAATGCCCGCCATATCCATCAGTTCGCTGTCGATAGTTACGCTGCCCATGTATTCAAGGTTGGCTTCCGTTACGGTAGCGCGGTGAATTTTACCGTGCATAATTGTGTAAAGCATTTATTTTACCTCCAAAATTACGTTGTCAATCAGGCGCGTGGTGCCAAATTTTACCGCCACCGCCAGTAAATATCCGCCTTTGGTTAAAACGTCCGGTACCGGCGTCAGCCCAGGCAGGGCGTACATTTCTACATAATCAATGTTTGCCATGGGCTCGTCGCCGATGAGTTTTTTAACGCCATCCACCAGTTTTTTGCTGTCGCGCTCGCCTGCGTTAAACAGCACTTTGGCGGTTTCCAGGCTGCTGCTTAAAACCACTGCCGCCGCGCGCTCTGCCTTTGTTAAATACGTGTTGCGCGATGATTTTGCCAGCCCGTCTGACTCGCGCACTATCGGCATAACGCGCAGCTGTACGTTAAAGAACAAATCCTTAACCATGCGTTTTAAAACTTCCGCCTGCTGCGCGTCCTTCTGCCCAAAGTAAGCGTGGTCCGGCTGCGCCAGGTTAAACAGTTTGGCAACCACTGTCGTTACGCCGCGGAAGTGAATGGGGCGCGTGCGCCCGCACAGCACTTTGGTAATATTGCCAGTAACTTCTACCCAGGTCATGTCCTCGCTGGGGTACATCTCCGCCGGTGTGGGTGCAAAAACAATGTCCGCACCCATGCTTTCTGCCAGCTTGCAGTCGGCGTCCAGCGTGCGGGGGTAAGCGTCCAAATCTTCATTGGGTCCAAACTGCGTGGGGTTTACAAACACGCTTACCACAACAAGTTCGTTTTCCATGGCTGCCGCCTTAATCAGCGAGGCGTGCCCTTCGTGCAGCGCGCCCATAGTCGGCACCAGGCCGATGGTTTTGCCTGCCGCTTTGGCAAGCGCAATTTCTTCGCGTAGTTCCGCTACCGTTTTGCAAAGTTTCATCTTTGTGCTCCTTTGTCCGTTTATTAGTACAGTTTTTCTAAAACTTCATCGTCAATTTTAAAAGTATGTTCCGCCGCCGGGAAACTGCGCGCCTTAACATCAGCCGCATAGGCTTTAAACGCCCCTACCATCTCACTGTGCAAATCTGCATAGCGGCGTACAAATTTGGGGCAAAAACCATCCGTAAAGCCCAGCAAATCGTTGCAGACAAGCACCTGCCCATCGCAGTACTTGCCCGCGCCGATACCGATAGTCGCCGCTGTTTTCAGGCTTTCCGTAACTTTAGCCGCCAGCGCTTCGGGCACGCATTCCAGCACAATGGCAAAAGCGCCAGCCTGCTCCAGCGCGCGCGCGTCATCCAAAAGTTTCTGCGCCGCCGCCGCGTCCTTACCCTGCACCTTAAAGCCGCCCAGCTGGTTGACGGATTGCGGCGTCAGCCCAATGTGCCCTACAACCGGTATGCCCGCCTGCGTCAGCTTCTGCACCAGCCCGCACACCTCAGCGCCGCCTTCCAGCTTCACCGCAGCGCAGCCAGTTTCCTTTAAAAAGCGCGCCGCGTTGTACATGCCGTCTGCAAGGCTTGCCTGGTAGCTCATGAAAGGCATATCGCCCACCACCATGATGGCGCTGCCCTGCGCCGCACGCATAACCGCCTTGGTATGGTGAATCATTTCATCCATCGTCACGGGCACCGTGCTGTTGTAGCCCAGCACCACGTTGCCAAGCGAATCGCCCACTAAAATCATATCCATGCCGGCCTCGCACACGTTCTTCGCCATCGCGTAATCGTACGCCGTCACCATCGTAATCGGCTCGCCTGTCTGCTTCATCTGTTTAATGGTTGCCGTTGTAATCTGTTTCATTTATTTGCCTCCGTAAGTAAACCTTTCATCTCCGCTGCCGCGGATTCATCAATACTGCCGCCTGCCAGCGCGATGTTAATTGTTTCGCGCGCCAGTGCGGCGTAAACCGGAATCAGTTCTTTGGGCAAAGCCCGCAAATGCCTTGCCACCGTCGCTGCGTCGCCGCGGGCGATAGGCCCCGTAAGCGCCTCGTGAGCCTCTTGCGCGTGCGTAAGGTTCTGCGCCGTGCCCGTAAACAGCGGCAGCAAAAGTTTGTGCGCAGCTTCTTTATCCGCCGTCCAGCGTGACAGCAGACTTTCGGCAAGCGCCACCACCGTTACCGTAAAATTACTGCAAAAGCACGCCGCCGCGTGATACGCCGCCCGTTCATTTGGCGGCACGGTAAACGGCACAGCACCGCAAAGACGGGCAAGTTCTTCGGCAAGCGTTTTTGCTTTTTCGCTGCCGTCCACCGCCATGCCGATGCCGCCAAGCGAACTGCGTACCTCCGCAAAACTCTGCAAGGGGTGCAGGCTGCCTGTTTCCGCGCCTAAAGCTGCCAGCGGCGCAAGCTCATCCAGCCCCGCACTGCCGCTGACGTGGTAAAAAAACTTGCCCTTAACGTCAACACCGGCGCTTTTTGCAGCTGCCGCCAAAGTTTCAGCAGCTTCATTAATCACCCTGTCCGGTACGCAGATAAAAACTGCGTCCGCCAAAGCTAAAAGCCCGCCCGCATTGCTTAAGCACGGCACGGCAAGTTCCGCCGCCCTTACATCCGCGTTAGCGCCGCCATAAACGCCCGTGCATTTTAAACCCGCCGCCGTAAACGCCCGCACCAGCGAACCGCCCACTTTGCCCGGGCCCACAACGCCAAAAGTTAAATCCATAACAACTCCCTTCTGCAAGGCCTAACCGGAAGTATAAAAAAAGCGCCCTCCGCCCGGAGTACGCCAAAATACGCATAAATGCACTATTCTCGTCACGTCCCGGCAATTAAGTCCAAGCGTTTTATTGACCTTGTTTTTGCATTAAGCCCTTTTTTGCGGTACAACTCCAAAGGATGCTGCCCAAAGCGCTTAAACGCAGATAAATAATAGCACAAAGATTTTTAATTGGCAAGTAAAAAATTTTACGGTTGTGTTATAATTAAACAAAAAGGAGTGACGCCCATGCCATACGTTAACATTAAAATTACGCGCGAAGGCAACGTAACGCCCGAGCAGAAAAAGCAGCTTATTGAAGGCGCGACGGAGCTTTTGCACCGCGTGCTGAACAAAAACACCGCCACCACGGTTGTAGTCATCGACGAAGTTGACACCGACAACTGGGGCATCGGCGGCGTGTCGGTAACGGAGATTAGGAAAAAGAAGTAAAATAAAAAGGCACGTTA
>DXVZ01000072.1 GCA_019417125.1 Phascolarctobacterium sp. | reverse complement strand
GCCCTTGCATTTAGGGCACTGTTCGTCGCGCGTCAGGTTAATTTCGCGTTCTACGCCGAAAGCCGCTTCTTCAAAGGTTATTTCCATATCGAAGCGCAAATCGCTGCCGCGCTGCGGGCCTGCCTGGCGGCTGCCCCTGCTGCGCCCGCTGCCGCCAAAGAACATATCAAAAATGTCCTCCATGCCGCCGCCAGCACCGCCAAAGCCGCTGAAATCAAATCCGCCGAAACTGCCAGCGCCGCCGCCACCGGCAGCGCCGTCAAAAGCAGCATGGCCAAACTGGTCATACTGGGCGCGTTTCTTTTCGTCGCTTAAAACACTGTATGCTTCCGAGCATTCTTTAAACTTTTCCGCAGCATCAGGATTATCCTTGTTGACATCAGGATGATACTGACGTGCCAGTTTACGATATGCTTTTTTTATCTCGTCTGCCGTTGCGTTTTTAGAAACGCCCAGCACGTCATAGTAATCTCTTTTTTCCAAGGTTTACACCATCCTACGCTGATTATTTTTTGTCGTCGTCAACAACTTCGGCGTCAACTACATCGTCGTCCGCTTTTTTAGCTTCGCCGGCGTTTGCGCTGCTGCCTGCTTCCGCGCCTTTAGCGGCTTCGGTCTGTTTGTACAGTTCCGCGCTCAGCTCGTACAGCGGTTTGGTCAGGTCTTCGGTTGCTTTTTTAATAGCGTCAACATCGTCGCCTTTCATTTTTTCTTTTAAGGCGTCCATAGCGGTTTTAACTTTGGCAATCAGTTCGTCGCTGCCTTTGCCTTCCATGTCTTTAATGGTTTTTTCTGCCTGGTAGCAGAGGCTGTCTGCCTGGTTGCGGGCTTCAACTGCTTCTTTGCGTTTTTTATCCGCTTCGGCGTTGGCTTCGGCTTCTTTTACAAGACGGTCAACTTCGTCTTTGTCCAAAGTGCCGGAAGAAGTAATGGTAATCTTCTGTTCTTTGCCGGTGCCAAGGTCTTTTGCTTTTACGTTTACGATGCCGTTAGCGTCGATATCGAAGGTAACTTCAATTTTCGGTACTCCGCGCGGTGCAGCCGGGATGCCGGACAGTTCAAAACGGCCGAGGGTTTTGTTGTCGGCAGCCATGTCGCGTTCGCCTTGCAGTACATGGATATCAACGGAAGGCTGGTTATCGGAATAAGTGGAGAAAATCTGCGATTTAGAAGTAGGAATGGTAGTGTTGCGGTCAATCATTCTGGTGAAGATGCCGCCGGCGGTTTCAATGCCAAGGGACAGCGGAGTTACGTCCAGAAGCAGTACGTCTTTAACTTCGCCTGCCAGTACGCCTGCCTGAATAGCGGCGCCTACTGCAACACATTCATCCGGGTTGATGCCGCGGTGCGGTTCTTTGCCCATGAATTTTTTAATGGCTTCCTGTACAGCCGGAATACGGGTAGAACCGCCAACCAAAAGAACTTTGTTAATGTCGCTTGCGCTCAGCCCTGCGTCTGCCATTGCCTGACGGGTCGGGCCCATGGTGCGTTCAACAAGGTCTGCGGTCATTTCTTCAAATTTAGCGCGGCTTAAATCCATATCCAAATGTTTCGGGCCGTCAGCACCTGCGGTAATAAACGGCAGGTTAATGTTGGTGGTCATTACGCCGGACAGTTCAATTTTAGCTTTTTCGGCTGCTTCACGCAGACGCTGCATAGCCATACGGTCATTGCTCAAATCAATGCCTTCTGCTTTTTTAAATTCATCAACCATCCAGTCGATGATGCGCTGGTCAAAGTCATCGCCGCCGAGATGGGTATCGCCGTTGGTGGCTTTAACTTCAAATACGCCGTCGCCTACGTCAAGGATAGATACATCGAAAGTGCCGCCGCCAAGGTCATAAACCATAACGGTGTGGTCTTCGCTCTTATCAATGCCATAAGCAAGCGCTGCGGCAGTAGGTTCGTTAATGATACGCAGAACTTCAAGGCCTGCGATTTTGCCTGCGTCTTTAGTAGCCTGGCGCTGGCTGTCGGAGAAGTAAGCCGGTACGGTAATAACCGCCTGGTGTACGCTTTCGCCAAGATATTTTTCAGCGTCAGCTTTTAATTTTTGCAGAATCATTGCAGAAATTTCTTCCGGGGAATATTTTTTGCCGTCAACTTCAACCCTGTAATTAGTGCCCATGTGGCGTTTAATAGAACTGATGGTCCTATCCGGGTTAGAAACTGCCTGGCGTTTTGCCAGCTGGCCTACCAGGCGCTCGCCGTTTTTGGAAAAACCAACAACGGACGGGGTCAGCCTGCTGCCCTCCTGGTTAGTGATGACGGTCGGTTCGCCGCCTTCCATAACAGCTACTACAGAGTTCGTAGTACCTAAGTCAATACCAATTACTTTAGACATAATGTTCTTCCTCCTCAAAATTTACAATCGTTTTATAAAGACTGCAACTTAATCGTTGCTTATAACTTTAACTTTGCTGTGGCGGATGATTTTGTTGCGCAGCTTGTAACCTTTTTCAAAAACCTGCTCAATGCTTTCATCCTCCATATCCGGGTTCTGCCCGCGCATAACCGCTTCGTGCAGTTCCGGGTTAAATTTTTGCCCCTCCGCGGGGATTTCTTCAACTTCCAGCTCTTTAAACGCCTGTTCAAACTGGCGTTTAATTTTTTCCATGCCTGCCACGATGGAAGACATGTCGCTGGTGGTTTTTACGCTTTGCTCGGCTCTTTCAAAGTTATCAAGCACTTTTAAAAACTTGCCGACAACTTCTGCCGTAACAAAAGTAGAAAGCTGTTCGCGCTCGGCGGCGTTGCGCCTGCGGAAATTTTCAAAATCGGCCTGCAAGCGCATTAAGCGGTTTTGCAGTTCTTCGATTTTTACATCTTTTTCATCCTTTTGGTGTTCTTCCGGCTTTGCCTCCTCCGGCTGTGCGTTTTCAGCACCGGCAGCTGCGGCTTCGCCTTCGTTTACTTCCTGCCCGGCTGCCGCTTCGGCTTCCGCCGCTTCACCTGCGGGGTTCTGGGTATCTTTAATATCCTCTGCCTGCATACTGTCCCTCCTAATTATTCAAAATGGTTTTTAAATATTTATGAAGATAATCCATTACGGCAATTACTTTGCCATACTGCATGCGCGTAGGCCCCAAAACCGCCATCGTACCGACGATTTTGCCGTTTAAGCGGTAGGTTGCCTGCACCATGCTGCAATCCTGAATGCCTTCAAATTTATTTTCGCTGCCAATCGTTATGCGCAGCCCGGACGATTCTTCGCCGGATTTTAAAATACTGCGTACAACTTTTTCTTCTTCCAGCACGCCCAAAAGGTTCCTAACCTTTTCCATATCGCGGAACTCCGGCTGCGTTAACAGCTGCTTGGTGCCGCCCATAAAAAAGGTTTCTTTTTCGGGGCGCGTCATACGGCGCAAAACACGCAGAAGCGAAGAAAGCAGCAGGCGGTCATCCTTAACTTCCGTCTGCACTTTGTCCAGCAGCGCTTTATCAATATCGGTTACGGCTTTGCCCTCCAGCATCCTGGTAATGCGCCCTGCCATGTATTCCAGCTCTTTGCCGGACATACCTGCCGGAATTTCTACTACGCAGTTATTTACGTTGCCGTCATCGGTAACAATGCACAAAATAGCGTGGTTAGAATCAAGCGGCAAGAACTTTAAATAGCAAAAGCGGCTGATGGAATGCTGGTTTGCCAGCACCATCGACACGTTATGCGTCATCTGCGACAGGATTTTGGCGGTCGAAAGGAAGATATCGTCGATACTGCGCTGGCGCTCGCGGTACAGCGTGTTGATTAAGGTACGGTCGTTGTCGTCCAGCGTGTCCGGCTCAATCATCGAATCAACGTAAAACCTGTAAGCCTGCGCCGAAGGAACGCGGCCTGCCGAAGTATGAGGCTGTTCAAGGTAACCTAAAAGCTCCAGGTCGCTCATTTCGTTGCGTATTGTCGCCGGGCTCAGCCCCAAATCGTGCTTGCGCGCGATGGTACGCGACCCGACAGGCTCAGCCGTCGAAATGTAATCTTCTATGATGATTTGCAGAATTTTCTTCTTTCTTTCATTTAACATATCCCCACCTCCGAAGGGATTGTTAGCACTCGTTATTATAGAGTGCTAACACCTTGATATTAGAATAGCACTGCCTTTAGATATTGTCAATAATTTTTTATATATTTTTTTAATAAATTTTAAGCCGTCACAAAAATTTCAAAAATACGGTTGCCCACTTCCATGCCAGCTTCCGTAAGGCAAATTTTTTGCGTACCTGCATCATAAGCCACCAGCTTTTGGGCTATAAGCGGCGCTAATTCCGCACCGAATTTTGCCATAACGTCAATGCCGAAACGTTCTTTTGCTTCTATTAAATCTGCGCCGCTTTTTTTGCGCAGGTTCATAAACATAAATTCTTCAAACTGCACGGCAATATCCAGTTCTTCCGTATCGTACAGCGGCGCGCCGTTTTGTACGGCGGCTATATAACTGCGCACATCCGCCGCTGCCGTAAAGCGCGCGCTGCCATTAAAGCCGCAGGCGCCAGCGCCAAACGCCGCATATGGGTAATAATGCCAGTACACCAAATTGTGGCGGCTATACGCACCGCCGCGCGCGTAGTTAGATATTTCGTAGCGTTCAAAGCCCTGCGCTTTTAAAAACGCCTGCACAAATTCATACATATCGACAGCTGCGTCCTCATCTGGCAGCGTAATTTTACCGCTTGTTGCCAATTTTTGCAGCGGCGTGCCTTCCTCCACAATTAAACCGTAAACGGATAGGTGTTCAATGCCCGTCGCAGTAAGCAGTGCCAGCGTGTTTTTTAGGCTCTCCATCGTCTGCCCCGGCAGACCGTAAATAACGTCGGCGTTAATGCGTGCAAAGCCCGCCTGTTTGGCAAGCGCAACCGCCTCCAACGCCTGTTCTGCGTTATGCACGCGCCCAATGGCTTGCAGTTCAGCATCGTTTAAGCTCTGCACGCCGAAGCTGATACGGTCAAAGCCCATTTGCCGCAAGGCTTGTAATTTTGGCAAATCCACCGTGCCGGGGTTGGCTTCGATAGATGCCTCGCACGGATTTTGCCACAAGCCGCACTTTTTCAGCGCGTTTACAATCTGCGCCGTTAGTTCCACCGGCAAAAGGCTGGGCGTACCGCCGCCAAAATATATAGAAGCGCCGCTGTTTATGGGCACATCTTTTTTGCGCCCGGCAATTTCCGCACACACTGCCGCTGCATAAGCCGCCATTACGTCTGCGCCAAAACCGGCGTAGGAATTAAAATCGCAGTACAGGCATTTTTGCCTGCAAAACGGAATATGCACATACACGCCCTGCACCTGCCGCCATGGCTGTAACTTTTGTAAACTTTCCATAATATAACCTTCGCTTGCAAAGTAAATTTAAAAATTGTATAATAAAAGCACGGAGATACCTATGCTTTGGTCGGCGGCGGTTCTCCCCTAGTTCAAATTTTAAGTTTGAAGAAGAGTCCGCTTAACCGCTCGTTAGGCGGTCTTTTTCATTTATCGTTTAAATGAAAGGATTAGTACCACTAAGGTTGCGAAAGCAATCATCAGCGACAATGCTTCGTATACCGTCATAATACCACCCCCACTTATAAAAGCGGGAAAATCGCCACATAAGTATCTCCGTGCTTAACTATTTTAACAGCTTATAAACAAAAGCACAATACCGCCCCGGTTCTGCGCCGGAGCGGTATTTTTAGTTACTGCTTATTTAAAATAATTTACGCCGCTGATAAAGATTTTCTGGTCCTTATTGCCGCTGATGTTTTTAAACAGGCCAGGCACAAAGCGTTCGCTGTGACCCATTTTGCCCAAAATCCTGCCGTCGGGGCTGGTAATGCCTTCGATAGCATACAGCGAACCGTTGGGGTTGTACGGCATTGCCATGGTGGGTTTGCCGTTTGCATCAACGTATTGGGTTGCCACCTGTCCGTTGGCAAACAGCGCTTTAATGGTTTCTTCCGGCGCGTAGAAGCGGCCTTCACCGTGGGATACGGCAACGGCATGAATTTCGCCCGGTTCAACGGCGCTGAACCACGGGGATTTATTGGAAACAATGCGCGTGCTGACAATCTGCGAAACATGGCGGCCGATGTTGTTAAAGGTCAGCGTCGGGGAATCTGCCTGCATTTCACGAATTTCGCCGTAAGGCACAAGCCCAAGTTTAACCAGCGCCTGGAAGCCATTGCAGATGCCGAGCATCAAACCGTCGCGGTCGTTCAGTAAGCGTTCGATAGCTTCTTTAATGCGCGGGTTGCGCAGCATGGTAGCGATAAATTTGCCGCTGCCGTCCGGTTCGTCGCCGGCGCTGAAACCGCCCGGAAGCATAACAATCTGCGCGTTGTCAATCATTTTAACCATTTGCTCAACAGATTCTTCTACCGCCTGCGGGGTAAGGTTGCGAACGATAAAGGTTTCTGCTGCCGCGCCTGCGTCCTCAAAAGCGCGCGCGCTGTCGTATTCGCAGTTAATGCCCGGGAACACAGGAATAAATACGCGCGGTTTGGCGATAGTTACCGGTGCGGTTAAGGGCAGTTCCGCCTTATACAGCGGCAAGTCAATATCCTTGCCGTCCTTTTCATCGGTTTTAGCCGGGAAGATGCCTTCCAGCGGGGCGCTGTAAGCTTGTTCGGCTTCGCCCATGCAGATAACGTCGTCGTTGATAGCGATAACCGGTTTTTCGGAAGTATGGCCAAGCAGCATATAGTCCAAGCCGTCAAACAGTTCTTCCGGCTCAACGCCGTCAGCCAGCTCCAGCACCATGCCGCCGGGCTGCAAAGTAAACAGTCCGTCGGTATCGTTGTAAGGTTTAATAAATTCAAAGCCCAGGTTGTTGCCAAGGCACATAGTTGTTACAAGCGCTGCAATGCCGCCTTCTTTAACGGCTGCCGCAGCAGTGATTTTGCCAGCCAAAATGGCGTTGTGCACCGCCGTAAGGTTCGCTTTCAGCGCGTTAAAATCAGGCACTTCTGTTGCTTCGCGCTGGCAGGAGAGGAATACAACCTTGCTGCCTGCGTTTTTAAATTCTGCCGATACCGCTTTATCGCCGTCGATAACATCAACCGCAAAAGATACCAGCGTCGGCGGAACGGTTTTATCCATAAACGTACCGCTCATACTGTCCTTGCCGCCAATTGCAGGCAAGCCCAAAGCGTCCAGCGCGGTAAACGCGCCCAAGAGCGCCGCAAACGGCTGCCCCCACAGTTCGGTGTTATGCAGTTTGGGGAAGTATTCCTGGCAGGTAAGGCGCAATTTTGCCGGGTCAGCGCCCAAGGCAACAGCGCGTGTTACGGATTCCACAACAGCATACATTGCGCCGTGGAACGGGCTCCAGCAGGCAACGTCCGGGTTATAGCCGCACGCCATAACTGATGCCGCCGTGGTTTTGCCGTGCAGCACCGGCAGCCTGCCAACCATACCTTCGGACGGGGTAAGCTGGCGCTTGCCGCCAAACGGCATCAGCACCGTACCGCGGCCGATAGTGCTGTCGAAGCGTTCGGAAAGGCCTTTCTGGCTGCAAACATTCAGCCTGCCAAGGTTAGCCAGCCAGGCGTTTTTTATGCCGTCTGCCGCAGCAACTTCTGCCAGCAGTTTATCGAATACGCATTCGCCCTCTACATTGCAAACTTTAACGTCGGCGTGCTGGGCAACGCCGTTGGTATTCAAAAAGTCGCGCGACAGGTCAACAATCTTGTCGCCGCGCCAATACATAACAAGCCTTCTGTTATCCGTTACCTCGCCGATAACTGTTGCTTCCAGGTTTTCCTCATCGGCAAACGCTACAAATTTTTTAATATTTTCGGGCGCGATAACCAAAGCCATGCGTTCCTGCGATTCGGAAATGGCAAGCTCCGTACCGTCAAGCCCTTCGTATTTTTTCGGTACTTTATCAAGGTCAATTACAAGCCCGTCGGCAAGTTCGCCGTTAGCGACGGATACGCCGCCAGCGCCGTAGTCGTTGCAGCGCTTAATCATCGGCGTTACTTCCGGGTTGCGGAACAGGCGCTGAATTTTGCGTTCAGTCGGCGGATTGCCCTTTTGTACTTCAGCGCCGCAGCTTGCCAGCGAATCGACGGTGTGTTCTTTAGAAGAACCCGTTGCGCCGCCGCAGCCGTCACGCCCGGTTCTGCCGCCAAGCAGCACCAAAAGGTCGCCAGGCTCGGGCACTTCTCGCTTAACAAGGTTACGCGGCACAGCGCCAACAACTGCGCCTACCTCCATGCGTTTTGCCACAAATTTATCGTGATAGTATTCCTGTACATGCCCGGTTGCCAAACCAATCTGGTTGCCGTAAGAGCTGTACCCCGCTGCCGCGCCGATAGTAATTTTGCGCTGCGGCAGTTTGCCGGGCAGGGTGTCCTCAACAGGTACGCGCGGGTCGGCAGCGCCGGTTACGCGCATCGCCTGGTATACGTAAGCACGGCCCGAAAGCGGATCGCGGATAGCGCCGCCAAGGCAGGTAGCAGCGCCGCCGAACGGTTCAATTTCCGTCGGGTGGTTATGGGTTTCGTTTTTAAACAGCAGCAGCCATTCTTCGGTTTTGCCGTCTACTTCAATAGGCACAACAATCGTGCAGGCATTAATTTCTTCCGATTCGTCCAAATCGTCCAGCTTGCCTTCGGCACGGAGCTTTTTCATGCCGATAACGGCAATATCCATCAAAGTAACAGGGCGTTTGGTATCTGCGCCGTACACTTCATCGCGCGCTTCCATGTATTTATCCAGCGCAGCCTGTACCGGCTGGGTGTAAAGCCCCGGTTCAATTTCCACGTCCTCAATCTGCGTCATAAAAGTAGTATGGCGGCAGTGGTCGGACCAGTAAGTATCAAGCACTTTAATTTCCGTAATGGTCGGTTCGCGGTGTTCTTCGTTAAAATATTTCTGGCACCACAGCAAATCCTCCAGGCTCATGGCAAAACCGTTGGCGCTGCGGTAAGCTTCCATTTCTTCTTTGGTAAAGGTTAAAAAGCCTTCAACCGATTTAATTTTCTGCGGTTCTTCACAGGTCTGCACCAAAGTCTGCGGTTTTTCCCAGGCGGCTTCGCGCGCTTCAATGGGGTTAATGCAGTACGCCTTAATTTTGGCAAATTCTTCGTCGCTGATTGTGCCGGACAAAATATAAACTTTGGCTGAAGATACCAGCGGACGCTCCTTTTGCGTAATCAGCTGAATGCACTGAGCGGCAAAATCCTCTCTTTGGTTGTACTGGCCAGGCAAAAATTCAACCGCAAAAGCACGGCAGCCGGCAGGCACTTCCAATGTTTCCGCAACTGTGTCAACAGGCGGCTCAGAAAGCACCAGCGCTTTGGCAGCGGCAAATTCCTCATCGGTTACACCCATCACGTCGTAACGGTTAATAACGCGGATGCCGGTTAAGCCTTTCATGCCAAGGTTAGTCTGCAAATCGGCACAAAGGCCTCTTGCCTCAACGGCAAAAGCTTCTTTCTTTTCTACAAAAATGCGTCTGATTTCATCCATTAAATCAGCCTCCCTGCTCAAATTTCAATAATACTCGTTAATATAGTTGCGGCATTTGGTAAACAACGCCTGTAAAAACCCGCTTTTGTGCGGATTAAGAACTTTAATTTTTCCGGCACGCACCAGCTCATCAAAACTAAATGCGCCAAAGTACAGCTGCGTGAACGCCGCCGCATCCATCACAATTTCTTCGTCATCCAGCGTACTGGCGTGGGTTAAAGCGCCGTTTTGCGCCTTTATTTTTAATAAACCGTTGTTCAGCGGCAAAAATTTATCGGTTATTAACAGCGCAGCTTCGCCGGTTAAGCCTTGCGGCACCGGCAGCATATCCAGCGCCTTGCGGATGTTAAGGCAGCGCGCCATCATAAACGGCGTTATGCTGCCGCTGTAATCGCTGCCCGCAAAATCAAGATACGCCAGGTTACCGGGTTCTGCCAGCCACTCAAAAGCAGCGGCGCCGCTTAAATGCCCGGCAGCATAATGCAAAAGCGCGGTCTGCGCATTATAATCAAGCGTCAGCATTTCCTGCACTTTAAACGTGCCGTTATTTACGGAATACAGCATATAGCCGCATGGCTTTTCATTACAAAACGCCGCTGCCAGCATTACCTTTTCTGCCTTATAGCCGTTTAAAAGCTCCAGCCATTTGGCTTTGCTGCGTACTGCCATGCCGTTTAAGCTTTGACAGCAGGCTTCGTAAACGGCGGCTGCGGCTTCCAAGCCTTCGCTAATATCAGCATAACGCACAAGTTTTACGTTCTGCACCGGCGGCAGCTTTTTCAGTTCTGCCAGCGGCATTTTGTACAAATGGCGGTAATAGCAGTAGCTAAAGCCGTAGGGCGTATAAATTGCCGGGTTAATGGGCATTAACAGCGCAAACGCCGCGCCCTGCGCCCGCAAAACGGTAAACGCCGTTTCCAAAAGCCGGCGCGTTAAGTGCTGCCCGCGGTATTCCGGGGCCGTTGCCACGCCAACAATGTAAGGCAGGCGCACATCCTTTCCGCGCAGTTTAATTGCATACGGGTTTAAATGCAGCATGCACGCCAGTTTAGCGCCGTCAAACCCGCCGATAACTGTATTTTGCTTCAAGCAGTATTCGCCAAAATACCATTCGTAAAACGGGTCGCCCTTTTTTTCAAAGCAGTAGTCCCACAAATCCGCCGCCTGCGGCAGCGAATCTGCGTTTAAAAACCTAAAATCCATACATGCCTCTTATTTAAAAACAGTGGAATATTTTTTTACCATAAACTCCGGTTTATACGATTCTTTCGCCATGCGCAGGCCTTCGTGCCCCATATCTTCCTCTCGGTTAAGGTAAGTAACGTCGCCCCAGGCGTTTTTGGCAAAGTCGCGGTTAATAACGGCGTACAGCCCGCGGATTTCCGGGTTCGCCTTTTCCACGTGCAGCACTGCCGTATCATCGTTAATTTTTTCGCCGAAACTAAACGCTTCAACCTTGCCGTCAATGCGGATAACGCCGCCGCGCAGCTTCAGTGCTTCAAAATTGTCCAGCGCCTCGTGGATAGCGCATTTTTCGCACACCAGCGACGGGTCTTCCGACATGCGGCGCTCACACCACATATCGCCAAAGGCAATGCATTCGTCAATGTTGCTGCGGCTCATTTCCTCGTAAACATAATCGGGATGCTCTTTTACAAAAGCGTTGCAATGGTTCTTCTTGCCGTGGTATTTGCGCCCGCTGAGCGTTGCCAGGTTCTGCTGCAAATACACATAGTCCCAATTATCGCGGTCGTCCACAATCTCCAAATCAGGGAAAGCTTTCAGGAGCCTTTCCCTGCCGTCCTCATAAATGCCGTGAATTTCAAACGGCTTGCCAGCATGGTATTCTTTAATTTCTTTCATCAATAACGGCAAATCTTCATCCTTGCCGCCAAACGGCTGCAAAAAGAAATCAACGTCGTTTCTTTTTACTTTCAGCACCAAAAAACCGTGCGCTTCCGTCCAAAAAATATCGTAGCACGTCTGCCACATAAATAAGTTGCCAAAAGCACATTCCGACCCGCGGTAATACGGGCGCGACATATAGCTTTCAAACAATGCTTTATCAGTTACTGCAATTTCTTTAAGTTCTAAAATAAAATGACCCCCAATAATTTCTTCTTATTAAATTATTATACCATACTGCCAATAACTTTCTCAAAGTTTCTGTCACATTATTTATAAAATTCGCCGCTATAAACAAAAAACCTGCCGCGTTTTTACGGCAGGCTGTATTTGTTTATTATCTTCTGTGGTGCGCGTTGTAGCAGTCACGGCAGTAAACCGGACGGTCTTCCGAAGGTTTAAACGGAACTTCGGTTTCTTTGCCGCATTCAGCGCAAACCGCTGGGTACATCTGGCGTTCCGGGCGTTCACTTACAATGCCGAGTCGCTGTTTGCGTGCCTGGCGGCAGGCAGGGCAGCGGCCCGGTTCATTGGTAAAGCCCTTGGATTCATAAAATTCCTGTTCGGAAGCGGAAAAAACAAATTCCTTGCCGCATTCCTTGCATACTAAAGTTTTGTCTTCTTTCATTGCTTATCAGCTCCTTACATTAATCATACCCCATGAGGACTTCCATAGATGCCACGGCTTCGATAAAAATGCAAGCAGCATTAAAAAGAAGATATGAACCCTATATGAACCAGCTGAGATATACTGCTTTTAGTATATATTTTTAAAATACAAATGTCAATATATCACGGCTGTTTTTTACATTCGTTCCCGCAGCGTCAGCGCAGATAATAAGTTGCGTTGGTACTTTCAAGCACGGTATTATAGCCGCGCCATTTTGCCAGCGTTGTTGTGCTGCAGTTGCCAACGCTGAAATTCCAGATTTTATTCATATCCAGCCCCAAAAACAGGCACAGCAGCACGCGGATAATACCCCCGTGCGATACAACGGCAATATCTTTTTCGTCCATCTCTGCCAGGCAGCGTTTAAAAAACGGCTCTACGCGGGCGGCGACATCTTTAAAATTTTCGCCGCCGGGCACATGGCACAGCGCCGGATTTTTAAAAAACTCGTCAATCTGCCCCAGCCCTTTATCGTTAATCTGCTCGTAGGTCAGCCCCGCCCACTCGCCAAAGGCAATTTCTTTGATATCGTCAACCGGCTGCACCGCAAGCCCGTGCAGCGCCGCCAGCGGCTGCGCCGTGCAGCGCGCGCGTTTTAAACTGCTGCAATACACAGCGTCAAGGTGAATATCTTTAAAATGCTGCGCCAGTTTCTCTGCCTGCGCCCTGCCGGCTGCGTTCAGCTCAATATCGGTCTGCCCCTGAAAGCGGAAACTTTTGTTGGAATCCGTTTCGCCGTGGCGGATAAGATATAACCTGCCCATTATTCTGCCCCCTGTTTGCCCGCTTTAATTTCCTCGGCGTGCGAAAATTCTTTAAATTCGGCGTGTACGCCAGCCTCGGCGAAAGTTTCCATTTCTTTGTAAGCTTTAATGCCTGCGTCCATAAGGCTCAGCGCCAGCACAGCGCCCTCGCCGCGGCAAATTTTAATATCCAGCTTCAGCGGCGCGGCAAGCCCCAGCTGCTCCAGCAGCGTTGCCACGCCAGGCTCCGCCGATACATGCCCGGCAAAAAGGTACGGCTTTACGTTTTGGTTGTACTTAACCGCCGCCAGCGCCGCCAGGCACACCGCAGCGCCGTCCAGCATTACGGGCACGCGCAGGGCCGCCGCCTGCAAAATGCCGCCCGCCATGGCAGCGATAGTTCTGCTGCCCAGCTGTTGCAGAAATTCGTAGCCGCTTTTGGCAGAGGCTTCTATATTATATGTAGGAACTTCGCCATCCACGCAGCCGAAAGCCAGCACCTGCTGCCCGGCATTTTGCGACGCCGCTTCTTTTACCAGCAGCGCGCCCTCTAATAATGCGTCCTCCGTGTTTTCTGCCGTTACCAAAAAAGTTTGGCAGCCGATGCCGGAGTTTTGCGCCAGCACGCACACTGGCTTTTTGCCCTGCATATATTCCGCCGCACATCCGGCGTCAGCCGTCCATAAAAGCAGCATTTTCTGCGGAAATTTAACGTCGTTTTTATCCGCGCTGCCGTAAATTGCCGCATAGCGCGTAGTCATTTCTTCCAGCTTCGCCAGCGAGCCGACCGGTTTAATTAAATTATCAAAGCGTTCCTGCGCCTTTGCCGCCAGCGTTCTATCAATAGGCTGCACCGCAGCCGCCAAAACATCTATTTCCATTTTGCACCATCCTTAAAACAAACTAAATATGCTGTGGTAAGTATAAAAGCCAAGCACCAAAAAACGTCCGCCAATTATCAGCGTAAGCAGGTACAGCACGTTGCCGCACTCCGTCAGCGCGCCGTAAGTGTCGCCCGTCAGCCCGCCCAGCTGGCTTTGCAAAAATTTGGCAATGCCAAACACCAGCGCAAAAGTTACCGCCATCACCAACAGGTAATGCACGCCGCACAGCGCCGTTATGCCAATGCCCAGCGCCAGCGCGATAACCGTGTAGCTTTTTTTGGCGTACATGGTAAACATGTGGCCAATGCCGGTTTTGCGCGCGTATGGAAAGTTAACAATAAAAATTACCATAAAGGTGCGCGTTGCCACGCTCATGGCAACAAGCGCCGGAGTCAGCAGCTGCGGGTAAATGGCAAGGTACGCCGATACTTTCAGCAAAATCAGCACAATTACCGCCAGCACGGCGTTGGAGCCAACGTGGCTGTCCTTCATAATTTCCAGCATCCGTTCGCGGCTACGCGCCGAAAAAACGCCGTCCGAAGTATCCATAAAGCCGTCATACATC
>DXVZ01000071.1 GCA_019417125.1 Phascolarctobacterium sp. | reverse complement strand
ATGATATACTTGCCGATACGACGCTGCATTTGCCTAAAAACAAGGCGCGTTATTTAATGGGCGTCGGCACGGCGGACTGCATTATCGAGGGCGTTAACTTGGGCGTGGATATGTTTGACTGCGTGTTCCCCACAAGGGTGGCGCGCAACGGCACGGCAATGGTGCCGGAAGGCAGGCTGGTTGTGCGCAACAAAACTTACGCCGAGGACTTCCGCCCGATTGACGAGCGCTGCGGCTGCTATACCTGCCGCAATTTCTCACGTGCGTATATCAGGCATCTTTTTAAGGCGGAAGAGCTTTTCGCGCTGCGCCTTTTAACCATTCATAATCTGTACTTTTTCCTCGATTTGGCAAGGCAGATCAGGCAGGCGATTGCCGAAGACCGTTTTCCGGAGTTCCGCGAAGCGTATCTGGCAAATTACCGCGGCTGAAAAGTATATCTTGCTATTTTTGTGTAAATAAATTAGAATAAGAGGTATAAGTAGATAAGTTTAGGAGGTAAGTCCATGCAAGGTTTTGATCTGATGAACTTTTTCAGCGGTGTGTGGCCATTTCTTATTTTGGCATTTATCTTCTGGTGGATGATAGACAGACCGCATAAAAAAGAAGAAAAGAAAAGACAGCGCATGCTTGAATCTTTGAAGAAAGGGGATAAAGTAGTCACTGTCGGCGGCATGTATGGTACAATTACCCGTCTGAACGAAAAGAAAGTCGTTCTTAAAGTTTGCGAAAACGTGGAAGTTGAATTCCTGCGCACAGCAATCAGTGCTTATCAGGACCCTGCTAAGCAGGAGCTGGCCGAAAAGAAATAATGGATAAAAATCAATTGCGCAAAGAACTTAAATCTTTGCGCAATCGGCTTTCTAAGGAAGATGTGGCTGCTAAAAGTGCCGCTGTTTGCCGCAGCATTTTAAAACTGCCGGTTTATAAAAATGCCCAAACAATTTTTGCTTATCTTGCTTTTGGCAATGAGGTAAGCATCGACAGCGTTATAAAAGCAGCACTGAAAGACGGCAAAAAAATCTGCGTGCCGCTGATAACCGGGCCGCACGAAATGCAGGCGGCTCTGCTGCAAAGCTTTGATGCCGTGCAGCTGGGCGCTTACGGCATACGCGCGCCGCAGGAGGGCGCTGCGCTTATTGCACCGCAGCAGATAGACCTGGTGCTGGTGCCGGGTCTTGGTTTTGATTTGGCAGGCGGGCGCATGGGTATGGGAGCCGGTTTTTACGACCGTTTTTTGCCGCAGTGTACGAAAGCCGTTACAACAGGGATTACTTACGATATTTTGCTGTGCAGTAAAATAATCTGCGATAGCCGCGACGTGCCGGTAGATTACGTTGTAACCGAATCGCAGACGGCAAAATGCAGGTAATTTTTATAAAAAAATAAAGGGGGCAATAATTTTGAGATGGAATGAATTAGGAAAATTTCTGATCATCTCATTGGCTATTATCGGCGGGTTTATTATGTATATTTCCCCGCTGGCTAATTCCATCAAGCAGGGCCTCGACCTTCAGGGCGGCACCCACGTTGTGCTGCAGGCGGTAGAAACGCCGGAAGCGAAGATTGACGACGATGCTTTAAACAGAACCGTAAAAATTATTGAAAGGCGCGTTAACGAACTTGGTTTAACTGAGCCTGTAATCCAGCGCCAGGGCAAGGACCGCATTATTGTAGAGCTGCCGGGCATTAAAGACCCGGACCAGGCAATTAATATGCTGGGACGTACCGCCATGCTGGAGTTTAAGGATATTAACGGCACTACCGTTTTAACCGGTAAAGATTTGCGCGACGCGCGCGCTCAGATGACCGGCAGCGGCAGCCAGGCCGTTGTAGGGCTGGAATTTACCGATGAAGGCGGCGCTAAATTTGCCGATTTGACGGCGCGCAATATCGGCCGCCCGATTTCCATTCTGCTGGACGGCGAAGTGCTGACAAGCCCGGTTGTGCAGGAAGCAATTACCGGCGGCAAGGCGCAGATTTCCGGTTCGCGCAATATGGAAGAGGCCGAACACCTGGCAATTTTGCTGCGTAGCGGCTCGCTGCCTGTTAAAATTGAAGTTATGGAAAACCGCACCGTAGGCCCGACTTTGGGCCAGGATTCCAAAGAAAAGAGCGTTGTGGCGTTCTCTATTGCCATCATCGGCATTTTTGCCTTTATGCTGCTCTTTTACAGAATCCCAGGCATTGTGGCGGATATCGCGCTTTTGCTGTATGTAATGCTGCTGCTTTTAATTATGCGTTACCTTGACGCAACACTTACTTTGCCTGGCATAGCGGGTATTATACTATCCATAGCCATGGCGATTGACGCCAACGTACTTATTTTTGAACATTTTAAAGAAGAAGTTGCCGCGGGCAAAACCCTGCGTTCAGCAATGGATAAAGGCTTCTCCCGTGCGTTTGTAACTATTTTCGACTCCAACATTACTACCCTGATAGCGGCGGTAATCCTGTTTTATCTGGGCACCGGCCCGATTAGGGGCTTTGCCGTAACCCTGGGCCTTGGCGTTCTTTTAAGTATGTTTACGGCAATTACGGTAACCAAGTTCTTGATGAACTTTTTGCTTGCCAGCAACCTTACCAAAAACGGCTTCCTTTACGGAGTTAAATATCCTAAAAAGGAGGCGGCTAAATAATGAGATTTCCGATTGTAAAGCATTTTAAATACTTTATGGGCTTAACGCTGCTGGTACTTTTTATCGGCGTAATTTCTATTTTTACGCGCGGCTTTAACCTCGGCATTGATTTTACCGGCGGCAGCATCGTTGATTTAACTTTTGAAAACGAAGTTACCGTTTCGCAGGTGCGCGAGGTGCTTGACCAGCACGGCATGGGCAACAGTATTATTCAGCTGGAAAACAGCACCGATAACGAAAAATCGAAAAGCGTGCTTATCCGTACCGGCCTTGTAGAAGATGACCAGCTGCGTGCGGCGGTTAATGATATGCAGGGCAGCCTGGGCAATTACCAAATTAACCGTATGGAAAACATCGGCGCGACAATAGGTGAAGAACTGATTGAGCAGGCGGCGATGGCGGTTGTGCTTTCGTGGCTTTTGATGATTGTGTACATTACGTACCGCTTTGAATTTAACTTTGCAGTAGCGGCGGTAGCGGCGCTTGTTATCGACGTTTTCGTAACCATCAGCTATTTTTCTTTCTTCCAGATGGAACTCGATTCCTCGTTTGTTGCGGCACTGCTGACGGTTGTAGGTTTTTCTATTAACGGCACGGTTGTTATTTTCGACCGTATCCGCGAAAACCTTAAACTGCACCGCCGCAGCGAAGGCTTGGAAGAACTGGTTGAAACCAGTATCTGGCAGTGCATGACCCGTACTGTTTACACTGAATCGACCGCGCTGTTTGCCGTACTGGTAATCTTCCTGTATGGCGGCGCAACTATTCACAACTTTATGTTTGCCATGCTGGTCGGCTTTGCCAGCGGCGGTTACACTTCTATCTGCCTGGCTGGCCCGATGTGGATTAAAATGCGTGAGCGCAAAAACAACAAGCCCGCACCGGCAAACTAAAGTGATTTTGTAATTAAAACCTTATACCAAAACAAAACTCCCCGGTACTTCAAGTATCGGGGAGTTGTTTATAATATGGATGTTTATTTTGTAGTTTGGTTTTCTTCCACCGCTAACGCCGGTGCAAGATGTTCGTTGAGCTGCTTTTCGATTTTAGTATATTGCTCCTGCAATGCCGCCAAATCTTCTTCAAGGTCGTTTATTTGCTGCTGCTGCGCGCAAATCAGTGAAAAAAGTATCAGCATAAGTATTAGGTAAAGCCAGGTACGTTTATTTTGCATAACTGCCACCTCACTATTATCAGTTAAAGTTTTCTATTATTAGAATAACATTTTCGACGCTGATATTCAAATGTAATATTAAAAATTTTTTCACGATAAATATTGACTGTTTATGGTATAATAGGCACATAGAAGCGCGGCGCCCCGTTTGGGACGCTTTTTAAATAGAATTTTGACGGAAAAGAGGGATTGTATGTTACCGAGTTTTAAGGATATGAAGGTGCCGGAAAACATTATTGCGGCGCTGAAAAATATGGGCATTAACAAACCGATGCCGGTGCAGGCACAGGCAATACCAGCTTTATACGCCGGGCGTGACGTTATTGCGCGCGCGCAGACAGGTACGGGCAAAACGCTTGCCTTTTTGGTGCCGCTGGCACAGCGGATTGACACCGGCAAACCTTACGCGCAGGCGCTGATTGTAACGCCGACGCGCGAACTGGCGCAGCAGATTGCCACGGAGTTTAAGCGGCTGACAGGCAAAGAGAGCGCCATTAAAGTGCTTGCCGTTACCGGCGGGCGCGATTTTGAACTGCAAAAACATAAATTAGAAAATACCTGCCATGTGCTTATCGGCACGCCGGGACGCCTTTTGGACCATATCCGCAAAGGTAACGTAAGCCTGGGCGGCGTGGATTATTTTGTGCTGGACGAAGTTGACGAGATGTTAAAACAGGGTTTTGTAGACGACGCCGCAGAACTTTTGGGCATGACTGCACCGTCGCGCCAGGTAATGCTGTGCAGCGCAACGCTGTCGGAAGAAGTGCAGAAACTGGGACGCCGCATTACCACTAACCCGGCGCTGATTGATATTAACCCTAACGAGGCAACTGTTGACACGATTAAGCAGATTTGTATTAAGACGACGGACGAGTACCGCGACCGTGCGGTGGCGGCGCTGATTGACCGCTTTAACCCGTACCTGATGATCGTGTTCTGCTTCAGTAAAGAGCGTGCTAATGCTTTGGGCGATGTGCTTGGCGGCATGGGCTATAATGTCGATGTTTTAACGGGTGAGCTTTCGCAGGCAAAACGCAAAACGGTTATGAAAAAGTTCCGCGACGCGAAGCTGCAAATTTTGGTTGCCAGCGATATTGCTGCGCGCGGGTTGGATATCGAGGGCGTGACGCATGTTGTAAACTACGATATTCCGCACGACGTTGACTGGTATGTGCACCGCATTGGGCGTACAGGGCGCGCTGGCAACGAAGGCGTAGCGGTTACGCTGTACACGGCAGACGAGGTAAAATGGCTGCGCAATATCGAAACCAAGCTTAACATCCGTATGGAAAAACAGAACCTTGAAGGTAAGGTTATCGCCCGCCGCGAACCTGCGGCAGCTACGAAAAAGAAAAAGCCTTCTGCGCCCAAACGCGGCAGAAACGCCGTTGCCGATAAGCGCAAAGCGCCGAAAACCGGCAGCAACAGAAGGCAAAAACGCAAATAGGTGATGAAAGATGCTGACTAAAGAAAAACGCAACAAAATTATAGCCGGCGCGATAGTGCTTTCGATGCTTGCTTCTGCGGCGGGCTGCGGCAGCAATGAAACGGAAGAGCAGGAAGAAGAAAATGGTTCCGCCCATACTTCAATGGTGTACCCGTGGTGGATGTTTTGGCACTGGCCGATGTTTGGCGGCACTACTAACATAAGGCAGGGCGCGCCCGTGCCGGGCGGCGCAGGTAACGGCACAAACACTGCAGGCACGGCAGACGGAGCTAAAGTAAGCGGTGCGGAAGCCGGTAAAACCGGCGCAGCAACTAGTAAGGTAGCAAGCCCAACAACGGGCAAAACCGGCATCAGCAGCGGCGCGGCGCGCAGCAGCGCGGTATCGTAGGAGGTGCGCTATGCTTAAAAAAGCTTCGTGGATTGACCAGCTGGACGAAAAAATTATTCCCTATATCGATGCGCCTGATTACGAAACCAGGTATCCGGTTTTAAACCCGCTTTACATAAGCAAAAGTGAAAAAGAAAAAATACAATACATTGCGCGCGAGGTATACCGCGTAATGGCAAAGCTGGCGGAGGACGTGCGCAGCAAGGGCGACGTGATGCCTATTGACATTATTAATATGACGCCGAAATTGACGCCGTTTATTAAGGACGATTACAGTCCGCATGTAACAAACATTGCACGCCTTGATTTTGTAAAAGACCAAAACGGAACTTACAAAGTGGTAGAAATTAACGCCGACACTCCCTGCGCCATGCCGGAAGCGTTTTACGGCAACGCCGTGGCGCAAAAGTATTTTGCCGGTAACGAGGACGGCGGCAATGACGCTGAACTGATTGAACCGTTTGTTGAACTTTTAAAAACTACGCTGAAAAGCAAAATTAACTTTAGCTGCGTAAATATTACGTTTGCTGCCAACAACGCTTACGCCGAGGACTGGGCGAACATGCAGTACCTAAAAAACGCTTTGGCGGATTATGTGCAAGAGCATTTTGACGAGTACGAGTTTGTAAACGTGCGCGCGGCAAGGCTGATAGATTTGGTGGTTAAAGATGACGGCGTTTACCACGACGATGGCAGCGGCGAATATAAAATTGACGTTTTGTACCGCCTGCACCCGCTGGAGCTTTTAATGGACGACGAAGCGGATGACGGCTACCCGGTCGGCTTAAAGCTGATGGATTTGGCAAATATGAATAAGGTGATTTTGGTAAATCCCGTCAAAGCAATTTTAATGCAGAATAAAGCGATGATGGCGATTGCACATTATCTTGCTGACAGCACCAATTATTTTGACAGCGCTGACAGACAGATTGTGCGCACGAACATTGCGGAAACTTCGATGGACGCGCAGGATTTTGCCGGGCGTAAGTTTCTTAAAAAGCCGATTTTTGGGCGCGAGGGCTGCAATATATCTATTATAGAGCCGGACGGCACATTTAGCTACGAGGCGGAAGAAGCTGATGACTGCGCCGATATTTACCAGGAATTTATTGATTCCGAACTTGTCGGCGTTGATACGGACGCAGGCAGGTGGGAAGGCAAGTTTACGTATTCCTGCTTTGTCATTAACGGCAAGCCATCCAAGCTGTTTGTGCGTTTTAGCCCGTATGACATTACCGGCATTGAAGCGCTTTTTGTGCCGGTAGTAGTAAAGTAAAACTTAATTTTAAGCCGGAGTTTACACCGGCTTTATTTTGTTTAATTTGCTTATGGCGTACTGGAAGCTAAAATTGCTTTATAAAGCGATAAGTTGTATAATTATAATGTTACAGAGTTTGATTTTTTATTGAGGAGACGATGAAATGAACGAAATCCGCGTGCGTTTTGCACCCAGCCCCACTGGCTATTTACATATCGGCGGCGCAAGGACGGCATTGTTTAACTGGCTGTTTGCCCGCAAAAACGGCGGTAAGCTGGTACTGCGCATTGAAGATACTGATACCGAACGTTTAAAAGAGGACAGCGTAAGCCAGATTTTAACCAGCCTTAAATGGCTGGGCTTAAACTGGGACGAAGGACCGGAGGTTGGCGGCGAAGTTGGACCGTACTTCCAAAGCGAGCGCCTGCCGCTGTATAAAGAGGTTGCCCAGCGCCTGCTGGACGAAGGCAAGGCTTATTACTGTTTTTGTACCCCGGCAGACCTTGAAGCTCAGCGTGAAAAACAGCGCGCTTTAAAACAGCCGTTCCGCTATGCGCGCACCTGCCGCGATATTCCGGTGGAAGAAGCCAAACAGCGCGTTGCCAACGGCGAGCCGTATTCCGTGCGCCTTAAAATCCCGACAGAGGGCACTTTAACCGTGCATGACCTTATCCATGGCGACGTTACTTTTGATTTAACCCAGTTTGATGATTTTGTAATTGTGAAAAGCAACGGCATGCCTACATACAACTTTGCCGTTGTCGTCGATGACCATATGATGCGCATCAGCCATGTTTTGCGTGCGGAAGAACATCTTTCCAACACGCCGAAGCAGATTTTGATGTACGAAGCCTGCGGTTTTGAGACGCCTAAATTCGGGCATATGCCGATGATACTTGCTCCGGACCGCAGCAAATTAAGCAAACGCCACGGCGCTACCAGTGTTGAAGAGTTCCGCAGCCAGGGCTATTTAAACAAAGCCATTGTTAACTACCTGACGCTGCTTGGCTGGGGCCCTGGCGATGAACGCGAAATTTTCAGCCTGGAAGAAACCGTAAAACTGTTTGAGCTGGAGCAAATGAGCAAAAAAGCCGCTGTTTACGATGTTAAAAAGCTTACCTGGATGAACGGCCAATATCTTTCCAGCCTGCCGCTGGAAGAAATTTTGCCGGAAGCAGAACCGTTTTTTGTAAAAGCCGGCCTTGTAACGCAGGAATGGATTGATAACAATAAAGAGTATTTTGCCAAACTTATTGATGTAGTGCGCGTGCGTGTAAAAACCTTGCAGGAGGTTGTTGACGCTTCCGAATACTTCTTTAAAGATGTGGCAGGCTACGACGAAAAAGGCGTTGCTAAACATTTTAAACCGGAAGCCGCAGAGCTTTTGCAGGCCTGCATTGACGGCATTAAAGCACTGCCGGAGTTTAACCTTGAAACTACCGAAGCGCTGTACAATAAAATTGCTGAAGAACACGGCCTTTCCCTTGGCAAAGCTATTCACCCGACGCGCCTTGCGCTGACCGGACGTACCGTCAGCCCCGGCCTGTTTGACGTAATGGTGCTGCTTGGGCGCGAGAAAACTTTGGAGCGCATGGAAAAGGCGGTTGAATTTATTAAAAATATGTAATAACGGAGGTTTGGAAAGATGAAGATTACCGGACTGTTTTTAGCTTTGATGATGCTGGTATCCGTCTGCTTTGCCGAGCAGCCAGCAACGGTTTACAGCCGCGTGGTAAGCGGCAATGTATCGGGCGAAATTCCGGAAACGGACGGGCTGGATAATGTACCGGTGCAAAAAAATGCTAACCGCGTGCTGTCAGACGCTGCCAACAATCTGGCAAAGCAGCTTGGAAGCTGCCGTCTTTCCTATACCGTAACTTTAAACCGCCAGACGCTCATCGGCGTTTTGCTGAAAGCTGAAAACGGAACGAGAACCATATATAAGGGCGTAAACCTTGATTTAACGACGGGCAGGGAAATGCCGCTTACGGATATTTTCCGCAGCGGCGAAACTTTTACCAATATTACCGGCGCTTATAATGACGCGCTGTTATATGAGGACGGCGTGCACCTGCGCGACGCGGACGGTGCGGCTTATACGCGCGTGGTGCCTTATAAGGATTTGCTGCCTGCTATCCGCGCTGCCGAAGCTGTAAGGATTATGCCGGTTTCGTTTATGACCCGTGCTGTTGAGGACAGGCTGGTGCCGGTAAAACCGGGCGCGCTTTTGGCAATTAAGCTTGACGCTAACCGCAGCACCGGTTACAGCTGGAATGTGCATCCTTCCGATGCTGCTTCCGTTTATGAAATTGGACGTTCGTATTTAATGCCAATAAATATGGACGGGCAAAACGGCGTAATGGGCAGTGAAATTATCTTTTTGGCTGTGCAGAACCCCGGCGATTACAAAGTAACGATGGAATATAAGCGCGGCTGGGAAATGCTGGGCGTGCAGAACTTTAGCTTTAGCATTGCCGCACGCTGACGGAGGGTTAAATGGAGAAAAAGACCATTACTGTAACCATTTTTAACGAACAGTATAATTTAACGACGGACCTGCCCAAACAGGAAACAGAAGCCATTGCAGCGATGGTGGACAAAAAAATGCAGCAGCTTGCCGAAAAAACACACGTTGTAAAAACGGGGCGCGTTGCCGTATGGGCAGCGCTTGATTTTGCCGGCGAACTTTATAAACTGCGCAAAGAATACGAAAAACTTTTAGCGGCAGCTAAAGAATAATGGTGAACGTGATGAAAAATAACAGAACAATAGAACTGCTGGCGCCTGCCGGAAGCTGGGAAGCGCTGGAGGCGGCGGTTAACGCCGGGGCTGATGCCGTTTATATGGGCGGTAAGGCCTTTGGCGCGCGCCAATACGCCAGCAATTTTGACAGAGATGAACTGACCCGGGCTGTGTACTTTGCGCACATGCACCGGGTAAGGCTGTATATAACGGTAAATACTTTGGTTGACGATGCAGAAATGCCAGAGCTGGCGGATTACCTGCTGTTTTTAAACAATGTAGGCGTAGATGGCATTATCGTGCAGGACATGGGCGTTATAAACCTGGCGCGCAAACTGGTGCCGCAGCTGCCGCTACATGCAAGCACGCAGATGACGGTGACAAGCCTTGCCGGTGTGCGCCTATGCGCGGAAAACGGCATGGAACGCGCTGTATTGGCGCGCGAACTGAGTATTAAGGATATAAAAACCATCTGTGAAAGCACTGATACGGAAATAGAAGTATTTATCCACGGCGCGCTGTGTGTTTGCTACAGCGGCCAGTGCCTGATGAGCAGCCTGATTGGCGGGCGCAGCGGCAACCGTGGACGCTGTGCGCAGCCGTGCCGTTTGCCTTATAAATTGACGGATAAAAATGGTAACGACATGCTGGCTGATACGGACGCCGGGCAGTATTTGTTAAGCCCTAAAGATTTGAACACGCTGGAAATTTTGCCGCAGCTGATTGAAGCAGGCGTAACCAGCTATAAAATAGAAGGGCGCATGAAACGCCCGGAATATGTGGCAGTGGTGGTGGATGCTTACCGCCGTGCTATCGACAGCTATCTTGCGGGCAATTACAACGTGCCGCAGCAGGATTTTGAAAATATTGAACAGATTTTTAACCGTGACTTTACCACTGCTTATATGGTAAGCCGCTCGGGCAGGGAAATGATGAGCGACCGCCGCCCGAACAACCGCGGCGTAATGGTAGGGCGCGTGGTTAAACTGTATAAAGGCGAAAACAAAGCCGCCGTTAAGCTGGAGAAGAAAGTTTCGCTTGGCGACGGGCTGGAATTTTGGGTAAAAGTTGGCGGCCGCGTTGGCACAACCATTAATAAAATGACGCAGAACGGGCAAGAGGTAACAAGTGCTTTGCCCGGTACGCAGGTTGTGATAGACATACCAAACGGCGTGCGCATGAATGACCGCGTGTTCCGCACTTTTGATGCTGAACTGATGGCGTATGCCGGTAAATTTTACGGCGACAAGGCAAAACGCCGCATACCGGTGGATGCCGTTGTAACCGCCAAATTGGGGCAGCCATTAACCGTACTGCTGACAGATGACGAAGGCAATACCGGTTACGGCGAAACTAACTTTATAACGGAAACCGCCCGTAAACACGCTTTGGATGAAGCTGCCGTGCGCAAGCAAATAGACCGCCTTGGCACAACGGAATATGTGTTAAACAATTTAACGGTTGACATAGATGCCGGTGTGATGGTGCCGATGAGCGAAATTAACGAGGCTCGCCGCATGGCGGCCGAAGCGCTGGATGCCGCCAGGGTGGAAGCCTTCGCGCCTAAGCGCACTGAAAAACACAAAGTTGACGTACAGCTGGTTAAGCCCGAAAAGAAAATGCCCAAAAAGCACGCGCTGCTGACGGTGCGCGTGGATACTGTGGGCAAAGCACAAGCGGCACTGGCGGCAGGTGCAGATTATATAATCTTCGGCGGCGATTTGTTCAGTACTAAAATTGTTACCGATGCTGACTACGCCAAAGTGGCAGAGCTTGCCAATCAATACGGCGCAAAATGGGCGGCAGGCACGCCGCGTATCATCAGCCAGGGGCAGGAAGCTTTTTACGCTAAACAGTTTGCCAAATGGCAGCAGCTTAAACCGGACGCTGTTTACATTGCTAACAACAGCCTATGGCAGCTGGCGCAGGAAAACTGCCAACTGCCGCTGTGGGCGGATATGGCGCTGAATATTTACAACAGCCAGTGCCTGGAATTTTGGCATGCGGCAGGCGCTAAAGGCGCGGTTTTAAGCGCGGAACTGACGATGAAGCAGATTGAACATTTGTGCGCCGTCAGCCCAATGCCGCTGGCGTGCCTGGTGCAGGGGCGCATTGAGATGATGGTTTCGGAATACTGCGCAGGCGGCAGCTTTTTGGGCGATTTGCACAAGGGAAAATGCACTTTTAACTGCCGCGAACCGCTGTTTTTAAATGACCGCAAGGACGCAAGCTTTCCGCTGGTTACGGACCAGAACTGCCGCATGCACGTTTTAAACGCGCATGACCTTTCAATGCTGGCAAACCTTAAAACAGTGCAGGAAGCCGGTGTTGAACGCCTGCTAATTGACGCGCGTTATTACAGCGACGCCGAAACCGGCAAAATTACGGCGCTGTACAAAGGCGTAATGAACGGCGAACTTACGCAGGAGGAAAACCTGCCGCATACAACGCGCGGGCATTACTTCCGTGGTGTTTTATAAGGAGAATTATGGCTAAGTTTGCAATACAAACATTAGAATTTGATAAAGTAAAAGAGATGCTGGCGGCGAAAACGGCAACCAGCCTGGGGCGCGAGCGCGTAATGAACATGCGCATTGAAAGTGATTTTGCCGCCGTTAAACGTTTGCAGGAGGAAACCGCCGAGGCGCTGCGCCTGCTGGATGACGGCAAGTGTTTTCCGTTTGGCGGGGCGTATAACATTTTGCCGCAGGTTAAGCGCGCGCGTATTGGCAGCGTGCTGGAGCCTGAAGAACTGATGCAGGTTGGCACAACCTGTGAAGCATTGCGTATGGTAAAACAGTTTTTGGCGGATGAGGCGGAAATAGCCCCGCAGCTGGCGGAATATGCCAATGAACTGACGGCTTTCCCGAAAATTGAACGGCTTATTACCAGCGCTATCAGCGAGAAGGGTGAAATATTGGACAGTGCTAGTACCAAACTGGCTGGGCTGCGCACGGGTGTGCAGGTTGCCAAAAACCGCGTGCGCGAAAAATTGGACAGTATTTTGCACGATCCCAACAACCAAAAATATTTTCAGGACGCGCTGGTTACTATGCGCGGCGACCGTTATGTAATTCCTATCAAACAGGAGTACCGCTTTAATTTTCCGGGCGTAGTACACGACCAGTCAGGCAGCGGGGCAACGCTGTTTATCGAACCGATGGCGGTCGTAAATTTAAATAACGACATCAAACGTTACCTGGCGCAGGAACAAGAAGAAATCGAGCGTATCCTGCGCAGCATTTCCGGCGCAGTCGGTGCTGAAGCAGCCAATATCATACGCTCGATGGAGCAGTTTACTGAGCTTGATTTTATCGCGGCGCGCGCGTACCTTGCACAGCAGCAAAAGGCAGTGTGCCCGGTGGTAAACCTTAGCGGCGGCATTGAGATTGCCAAAGGCAGGCACCCGCTGTTAGACCCTCAAAAAGTTGTGCCGCTGGATATCGAAATCGGCGGCAGGTTTAACACGCTGCTTATTACCGGCCCTAACACAGGCGGCAAAACTGTTGCCATTAAAACAGTGGGGCTTTTTATGCTGATGGTGCAGGCAGGGCTGTTTGTACCGGCGGCAAGCGCTAAAATGCCGGTTACCAGCGCGGTGTATGCCGATATCGGCGATGAGCAGAGCATTGAGCAGAGCCTGAGTACTTTCTCCGGCCATATGACAAATATGGTAGAGATTTTAAAACAGGTTAAACCGGGCGAATTGGTGCTTATCGACGAACTGTGCGCCGGTACTGACCCGAACGAAGGCGCGGCGCTCGCCATGTCGATATTGGAACATCTGCACAAGCAGGGAGTGCTGACGATTGTAACCACGCATTACAGCGAACTGAAAACCTTTGCCTACGGACGGCAGGGAATGGAAAACGCCAGCGTGGAGTTTGATCCTGTATCGCTGCGGCCTACTTACCGCCTTTTAATGGGCGTTCCCGGCAGCAGCAATGCTTTTAACATCAGCCGCAGGCTTGGGCTGAGCGAAGAAATTATAGAAAACGCCGGCAGCTTTTTAACGCAGGAACACGTGCATATGGAGGACGTGCTGAAAGAGTTGGAGGGCGAGCGCCGCGAATACGAAAGCCAAAACCGCGAAATCCGCAGTTTAAAGGCGGAAAGCGAACGCATAAAGGCAGAACTTCAGCACCAGAAACAGGAGCTTGAGCACCGCAAAAACGAAATTTTGCGCAAAGCGCGCGAGCAGGCAGACGAACTGTACCGCAGCAGCCGCCGCGAAACGGAAGCCGTGCTGAAGGAACTGCGCAAGATGAAAACTGATTTTGACGCTAAACAGCTGCAAGCGGCGGCAGAAGAAGCCCGCAAAAAATTGCAAAAAAGTTTTGCCAGCGAAACCCCTGTGCCTGAGGGCGAGCCGCTGACAGCGAAAACAGCCAAAGCAGGGCAAACGGTGTTTTTAAAATCGCTGGGCAAGGACGGCACGGTTATTGCCGTTAACGGCAATGAAGTTACGGTGCAGATTGGTATTTTAAAAACCACTGTTAAAGCTAAAGACTGCATTGCCATGCGCGGCAAAGCCAAAAGCAACGCTGCCAGTGAAAACTTCGGCAAAAAACGCAAGGGCTTTGCGCACCAGTTTTTTGTCAGCAAAAGCATCGGCGCGCGTACCGAGGTTGATGTGCGCGGCATGACGATGGACGAGGCTATTCCGGCGGTGGATAAGGCGATGGACGATGCGCTTTTAGCTGGGCTTACCAGCCTGCGCATTATTCACGGCAAAGGCACGGGCGCGCTTAAAGCCGGGCTTACGGCGTACCTTTCCACGCACGCGGCTGTAAAATCGCTTGCCGAGGCACCGCTTAACGAAGGCGGCAGCGGCGCGACAATTATCAATTTTTAAACATTTGTTGCAGTTGGCGTTTAAAAACGCGGCGTAACAGTGTATACAATATGTGTTAATTATGCTACAATATTTATATGGTAATTTTTACATGGGGGGAACCTGATGGCTATATTGGTTAAAAAATTCGGCGGCAGTTCTGTGGCAACGCCGGAAAAAATTCATGGCATTGTAAACAGGGTGCTGAAAGAAAAAAAGCCCTATGATAAAGTAGTAATCGTCGTTTCGGCAATGGGCGACAGTACCGACGATTTGCTGGCGCTTGCCGGGCGCGTTAACCCGGAAATGCCAAAGCGCGAGCTGGATATGCTTTTAGCAACCGGCGAGCAGGTAACAATCGCCTTAATGGCAGGTGCGTTCTGCGCTAAAGGGCAGCCTGCGGTTTCATTTACTGGCGCGCAGGCAGGCATTAAAACCAACGATAAATTCAGCAAAGCCAGCATTATTGGTGTGGAAGCTGACCGCGTGCAAAAAGCCCTTGACGAAGGCAAAGTGGTTATTGTGGCGGGTTTTCAGGGCATTACCGAAGGCGGCGACATTACCACGCTGGGGCGCGGCGGCAGCGATACCACTGCCGTTGCTATTGCGGCAGGGCTTAACGCAGGCATCTGCGATATTTACACCGACGTGGACGGCGTTTACACCGCCGACCCGCGCATTGTACCGAGCGCCCGTAAACTTGATGAAATTACATTTGCCGAAATGCTTGAACTGGCGCGCCTTGGCGCAGGCGTAATGCAGCCGCGCGCGGTAGAATATGGCGAACATAACGGCGTGGCAATCCACGTGCGTTCTACATTTCATGAAGTTCCGGGAACTATTATCAGGGGGGAATATACTGTGCAGGAGAAAAAATTTGTTATCCGCGGCGTAGCGCATGATACTAACGTAGCCAAACTGGCAGCCCGCGGCGTGCCGGACGAACCGGGCGTAGCTTATAGAATTTTCGCAGCGCTGGCAGAAGCAAATGTCGATGTTGACATGATTGTACAAAGCGCAAGCGTACAAAAAGATAAAAACGATATTCTGTTCACCGTAGCTAAAACCGATATGGCGGAAGCGCTCGGCGTGCTTGAAAAACTTAAAAATGAAATGCCTTTTGACAAAGTAGACCTTGAAGTAAACGTAGCCAAGGTTTCCATCGTCGGCGCCGGCATGCTGGGCAGCCCCGGCATTGCAGCCGGAATGTTCGGCGCGCTGGCAGGCGCAGGCATTAACATCGGCGTTATCAGCACGTCCGAAATCAGTATTTCCTGCCTGGTGCCCGAACAGGACGCGGCAAAAGCAGTCAACGCTATTCACGCCCATTTTTTCCCGCAGGAAGCATAAACCGAACGATATGAAAACTGGAGGTAATTTACTATGCTGACAAGTATTGCAGCTAACCACGCAAAAGGTAAATCCGCAGAAGACAGTATTTTTGCAGCCAATGCGGCATGCGTTGCCAAAGCCAAAGAAGTTGGCAAAGAAAACGTAACCAACGCCACCATCGGCGCTATTTTGGACGAGGACGAAAAACTGGTCTGCCTGCCTACGGTAGATAAGGTATTCCGCAGCCTTTCCACCGATGAACTCATCGCTTACGCGCCTATTTCAGGCTTGCCGGATTATCTGGAAGAAGTGCTGAACGCAGCTTTCGGTGATTCCCGTCCGGAAGGCTATATGGCGGCTGTTGCTACTTCCGGCGGCACTGGCGTTATCCACCACGCGGTTTGGAACTATATGGACGAAGGCGAAACCGCCCTTACCAGCGATTGGTACTGGGACCCGTACAGCGTACTGTGCAACGACATGGGCCGCAAACTTGATACCTATACCATGCTGGACGAAAACAACAAATACAACCTGCCTGCTTTAAAAGCCAAGGTAGAAGAAATCCTCGGCAAACAAAAAAGCCTGCTTTTAATCATCAACACCCCGGCGCATAACCCCACCGGTTACAGCCTGACGGAAGATGATTTGCAGGGTGTTATTGATATACTTAAAAACGCAACTGCAGGCACGGATAAAACCGTAACCCTGCTTTTGGATATTGCTTACATTGACTATGCTGGCGAGCGCCAGGAAGTACGCAAATTCTTTAAAAAGCTTTCTAACCTGCCCGATAACATTTTAACCATTATTGCTTACAGCATGTCCAAGGGCTTTACTATGTACGGCCAGCGTACCGGCGCGATGATTGGGCTTTCTTCTTCCAAAGCCGTTATCGATGAATTTAAGGGCATTAACCAGTATACCAGCCGCGCAACCTGGTCTAACATCAACCGCCCGGCAATGAAAACCCTGGCAACGGTTTACAAAGACCCTGAACTTTTAGCAGCAGTACAAAAAGAGCGCAACGATTATTACCAAATGATTAAAGCGCGCGCCGACCTTTTTATGAAAGAAGCCAATGAATGTGGGTTAAAATGCCTGCCGTATATTGCCGGTTTCTTCCTTTCCATCCCGGATACCGACCCGGAAGCGGTATGCAATAAACTGCATGGGGAAAACATTTTTGCCGTACCCCTTAAAGCAGGCATCCGTATTGCCCTATGCGCCGTACCTCTCAAAAAAATCGCGGGTATGGCAGCTAAAATTAAAGCTGCGCAAGAGGCAATACATAAATAATTAACTATTTGCATTGAACTTTGCGAGGGGAATCTTGAAATATAAGAGAAGGAGAGATGGATTGTGAAAAAGACAGACATGAAGTACAAAGCTTATATTCAGATTCTGGAGGAAGAGCTCAAACCCGCAATGGGCTGTACCGAGCCGATTTCTTTGGCCTACGCGGCGGCAGTTGCAGCAAAATATATGGACGGGCTGCCTGATAAAGTATTGGTCGAAGCAAGCGGCAGCATTATTAAAAATGTAAAATCGGTAATCGTCCCCAATACCAACCACATGAAGGGTATTCCTGTTGCGGCGGCGGCAGGTATCGTTGCCGGCAACCCGGATAAAGAACTGGAAGTTCTGGCAGACGTAACTCCGGAGCAGATTGCCCAAATGCAGGATTTTATGCAGCATACCGAAATTACCACTAAACATATCGAGCTGGGCTGCACTTTTGACATCATCATTACCCTTTATCAGGGTGAACATTATGTTAAAGTGCGTATTGCCAATGACCACACCAACGTAGTGCTGATTGAAAAAGACGGCGAAAAACTTAAATATATTCCCGTTAACGGCGAAACCAACGAAGGGCTTACCGACAGGACCTTGCTGAACCTGGCAGATATTTACGATTTTGCCAACACCGTTGACGTGGAAGATTTAAAACATGTGCTTGACCCGCAGATTAAATGCAATATGGCTATTGCCGAAGAAGGCTTGCGCAACAACTATGGCGCTAATATTGGCAGCGTGCTTTTGGCAATGGCAGGCGAGAACCCGGATGTGCGCACCCGTGCGCGCGCTATGGCGGCGGCAGGCAGCGATGCCCGTATGAACGGCTGCGAAATGCCTGTTGTAATCTGCTCCGGCAGCGGCAACCAGGGCATGACTACTTCTATTCCGGTTATAGTTTATGCGCAGGAACTTAAAGTAAGCGATGAAAAACTTTACCGCGCGCTGGCGCTTGCCAACCTCGTAACCATTCACGAAAAAACTCCTATCGGCGTGCTTTCCGCATTTTGCGGCGCAGTAAGCGCAGGTGCAGGCGCAGGCGCAGGCATTGCTTATCTGCACGGCGCAACGCTTGAAGAAATTGGCCACACCGTAACCAACGCCGTAGGCGTAACCAGCGGCATGATTTGCGACGGCGCAAAAGCTTCCTGCGCAGGCAAAATTGTCAACTCCGTCGAAGCAGGCATCATCGGCTACAATATGTGCAAAATGGGCAATAACTACCAGCCTGGCGACGGCATAGTCGGCAAAGACGTTGAAGAAACCCTGGCTAACGTTGGCACCCTTGCTAAAAAAGGCATGGAAAAAACCAACGAAGTTATTATCGACATCATGATAAAAGAATGATAAGGCTTAATTGATTAAAAATAAATAACTTAAGGCTAATAAAAGGCACCGTACTTATGTACGGTGCCTTTTGCTGTAAAAATAAACCAAACATAAGCACTATAACCCACCGGCAGGGATAAAGTTTCCACAAGACCAGTAGAAGTACGGATTACATTAACCAAAATGTCTTGTGGGGGGGTAAAAGTGTGGTATAATTTCGGTAATGCATTATAAATAAATATTAGAATTATGGTGCAAAAATACTGAAAGGGATGTTTGTTTATGAAAAACAGCAAGTTGTTGGCAAAAAGCATTACGCTTGGCTTAATTTTGGCAATGCCGTATGGGGTGGTAAGTGCTGCTGATATTACAGCCAATGGTCCGTGGCGTGTAACAGCAGGGGAAACGATTAGTGGATATGATAAAATTACGATTAATGGTTGGAGCGAAATTTTAGGCAAACTTGGAGATTATGATAAAAAACAGTTAGGCGCAAATGTTTTTGAAACCGGTAATTTTCGCTTAAATGCTGGTGGTGAAATTTATGTTGGTACTTTAACAACAAATTCTCAAGGACCAGATAATGATGGAATTCCTGTGGTAAATAATATTAGCGGTAAAATATATGCTACTAATATTAACTTTACTAATCAAAATATTTGGATTCAAAGCAGTGCTGAAATTCATGCAACAGAGAATTTTGTTGTTACAATTCAAGAAGATACTTTAAGCAATGGTGGAATTATTGATGTTGGTGGAACATTTGCATTAACTGGTAATAAGATATTAAATAATAACGGTACGATAGAAGGAAATAGTATTTCGCTGGGGAACGGTGAATTAAGAAATAATAAAGAAATTGATATAACAGGTACTTTAGATGGCGGAAATATTTCAAATAATGCTGATGGAAGCATGACAATTGGTAATATTAATTCTAATGGCAACGTTGTAAATAAAGGCACAATACAAGGTGCTGCTGGTGTTGAAAATGTTAGCGTTATTGTTACCGGTAACGGTGAATTAAATAATCGTGGAACAATTGCTATAAATGGTGAACTTAAAACAGAAAGCGGAAGAATTTATAATACTGATACTTTAACTGCTGGAAGTATTACAACAAATGGACAGGTACGCAATGATGCAAAGGGAACTATAACCGTAGATGGAATTATTAATGCAGATACTTTGTATAATAGTGGTAATAAAGTTTCTGGTGATAAATTAGTTACTACTGGAGGCGTAACTAATGGTGGATTTTCTGCCGGTACTAATTCTGATGCGTTGTTAGATTTTAATGATATTGATACTAGATATATTATTAATACTGGTAAAATTGAAGTCCAGACAATAGAAAATGATTTGAATATATCTAATATGGGTGAAATGACTGTTACTGATACAATGACAGTTGATGGTGTCTTAAAAAATGATGAAGAAGCTGTTATAACCGCACAAAATATCATCATTAAACAGGATGGTGATGCTTCTGGTAGTGATACAACAAGCTTTAACAAAGGCAGTATGACCGTTAACGGTAAATTAGAGTTAGAAAATGATGCTGATTTTTCTTTTGAAAATGGTGCAGGTACAAGTGTAGATATTGCTAATTTGCAAGGCAATGGTAATAATAATATAAATATTGCCGCTGGTACTAATGGTATTGAGGTTGGCATATTAGATTTAAATAATGGTAGTATTACAGTAAATAGTTTAGATAAAAATCAAATTATTGTTGATACTAATAATAGCAGTGATTTGCAGATTGTTGGTTCAAGTACAGCAACAAGCCAGTTTAACAGAAACGACCTTGCCGGAAGTTTGCAGGATTTAGCAGATACGGTTAACATTGGCACAGGTAATCAGTTAGATAGCGTTCTCGCGCAGGAAAGCGATATTATTGGTGAAACTACTGCTTTAATAGATGAAAACGGCAATGTTATTGCTAATTCTGTTATTGAAAAAGGACATATCGCCAATGAAGGCATTACTGAACTTGCCAATGTAGCCTTTATGGCTTGGCGCGCCGAAAACGACGAAATGCACCAGCGTATGGGTGAACTGCGCAGCAGCAAAGGCGAAGCAGGCATTTGGGCACGCATGAAACGCGGCGAAAGCAAATACGGCGATATGGATATTAAAAACCAGTACAGTACTTACCAGTTAGGCTATGATGAAAAAGTAGGCGACAGCAACTGGTATATCGGCGGTGCTATCAGCCGTACCGAAGGCAAAAGCAGCTTTGGCACCGGCAGCGGTGAAAACCAGTCCACCGGCTTCACTATGTACGGCACTTACGTTGCCGATGACGGGCAATACCTTGACTTGAGCGCTAAATACGCACGTTTGGATAACGAATTTGACGTATTTGGACGCAGCGGTATGGAAAGTACCGGCGATTACAGAAACAACGGTTATGCTTTCAGCGCCGAATATGGCAAACGCATTGAAGCTGGCAGCGATTTTTGGATTGAGCCGCAGGTACAGTTAACTTATGGGCATTTAAGCGGCGCTAATTACACCACCAGCCGCGGCGTAAGAGTAACGCAGGATGCTATGGACAGCGTAGTAGGGCGTTTAGGCTTTGCGGCAGGTAAAGATATTGGCGCAGGCAACGTATATGTAAAAGCAAGCTACCTGTATGACTTTGACGGCGACACTAACGTAAGAATGACGGACGGCAAAAACAGTGCCGTTTATGACCAGGACCTTGGCGGCGGCTGGTTTGAAGTAGGCATCGGCACTAACATCAACCTCAGCGAAACTTCGCACCTGTATTTTGATGTAGAAAAAACCTACGGCGGTGATATTACTACCCCGTGGCAGTGGAACGCCGGCGTAAGATTTGACTTTTAATTAAAAACTTACGAAATAAAATAAGAAAGAATTGTACTGTGAGGCGATAGACAAAAACTGCGGCGGCTAAATTTAGGGCACTTTGTACGAGAGTACGGTGCCGCGCCCGGACGGAATCGATGGAGCCGCAGCATTTTTGCAGAGCCGAACAGTGCAATCTTTCTTATTTATAATTGGTTTTTAAAAATGTTTTAATATTATATTATACTTAACGAGATGATAATTATGGCAAATACACCTTTTAACGAAGCGAAATTTAAACAAATTGCCGGTGACTGTGTGGCAGAATATGTAAACTATATGCCGCGCGGCAAAAATGGTTTGCGCTGCTGGGAAATTAAAGCGCAGAAACCGGACGGTGAGTATGTAATTGTTGTTTTGCGCGACTACGGTTATAAAATTGGCGGCGAAACGGTAGAGATAAAGCCTTTTAACAACCGCGAAGAACGCAATGCGGAGATTTACCGTTTGTACCACGCAAAAAACATCTCGCAGGTATTTTTGGCAAATTTGTTTAATGTGTCCCAGCCATCGGTATCGCTGATAGTAAATAATAAATAACTATCGTCAGTTTTTTGGCAAAAGCCTGTTAATGGGGTATAATAATAATATAGCCTGTTAAAGGAGAAAAATTATGATAAAACTTACTTTGCCAAACGGAATAACCAAGGAATACCCCAAAGGTACGACGCTGCTTACAATCAGCCGCGAGCTGGATGGTTTTTACAGCCAGCCGGTGGTGGAGGGCATTTTTAACGGCGCCGGTATTGATTTGCAAAAGCCGCTTAACGAAGACGGTAAGGTTGATTTTATAACCTGGAACACGGAAGAAGGACGGCGCGTTTATGTGCGCAGCCTGCTGTTTTTATTTGTTTATGCGATGAAAAAGCTGCGCCCTGAGGTGCAGATTGAAGCTACTAATTCTATCGGCAGTGCGCTGTACTGCGATATTACCAATAACATTGTTTTAAGCAAGTACGATTTGCAGGCGGTGGAAGCCTTTATGCGCGAGCAGGTGAAGGCGGCGCTGCCAATAGTTTACGGCACCATTACCCGTGACGAAGCAGTAAAAATTTTACAGCAGCGCAAAGAGGATGACCGCATGGAGCTTTTGGACAATACGCCGGAGGCGCAGACTTTAACAGTTTATTATTTAAACGATTATGCGGAGTATTTTTTTGGCGCAATGCTGCCGGATTGCAGTTATTTAAAGCAGTTTGAGCTTTTAAATTATGAAAACGGCATAATCATTAATTACCCTGATACCGGCAGCATGGATAAGCTGGATAAATTTGCGCCGAGCGCCGCTTTAAACGGCATGTTCCATGAGCTGCAGGACTGGTCTGCCAAAATTAACTGCAACACTGTTGCCAAGCTGAACCATATTATCAGCTGCGGCTATGCTAATGGCATTATCCAGGTGGCAGAAGCGCTGCACGAAAAGAAAATTGCCGGTATTGCCGATAAAATTGCCGGCAGCAGCAAGGATGTGCGCCTGGTGTTGATTGCCGGTCCGTCGTCATCCGGCAAAACCACGTTTGCCCAGCGGCTGAGCATTCAAATGGTTGTTAACGGCATCAGGCCGGTGCCGATTTCGATGGACGATTATTTTAAAGACCGTCACGATACGCCGCGCAAACCGGATGGCAGCTATGATTTTGAAAGCGTTGACGCGCTTGACATTGAACTGTTTAATGACCATTTAAAACGCCTGCTGGCAGGGGAGTGTGTAAAAATACCTAAGTATAATTTCAGCAGCGGCATGAGGGAATACCGCGGGCGCGAAATTAAGCTTGGCGAAAACGATGTGCTGGTGCTGGAGGGTATCCACGCGCTTAACGACCGTATTTCGGAATCCATACCTGCCAATAACAAAATGAAAATTTATATCAGCGCGCTGACGCCGATGCAGCTTGATTCTTACAACCGTATCCACACAACGGATATGCGCCTTTTGCGCCGCCTGGTGCGCGATTCGCAGTTCCGTTCGCACGATGCCCTGGTTACTTTGCAGTTATGGGATGATGTGCGCCGCGGCGAGGAAAAATATATTTTTCCGTTTCAGGACGGTGCGGACATCATGTTTAATACATCGTTGGTGTACGAATTTGCCGTGCTGAAAAAATACGCCGAGCCGCTTTTAAAAAGCATCACCCCGGAGAAGGCAGTTTACACGCGGGCGCACCGCCTGCTTGATTTGCTGAGCCATGTGCGCGGCATGGACGATGCGGCGATACCTACTAATTCTATTCTGCGCGAATTTATCGGCGGTTCTATTTTTAAAGAAGCGCTGTAATTAAAAACTGCATAAAAAATCCCATCCGTACGATGAACTTAATGTTTATCACACGAATGGGATTAATTTTTTAGTTTGCCGGGGTCGGCTTGTTGCTGACTACCGGTTTTGTGTTGTTGGCAGCGTTGCCCTCTAAAATCTCGCGTACGCGGTCGCGCATACTGGGTTTTTGCGGTGCTTGCTGACCAGCGCCGGAAGCTTCTTCGGCAGCTTTTTTAACTGCCGGTTTATTGGATTGTTTAGAAGTTTCCTTGCTGTCTTTTTTATCTTTGTCTTTATCTTCATCTTTTTTATCAGGCTCAATCTTCGGTTCGGGCGGAATTTCTACGCCGCTGGGGCGGACGAAATCAACTGCGGGCAGGTTCTGCACAGCGTTTAACATGTAGCTGCGCCAAATGCTGAGCGGCTGCATAGAACCGTACATATATTCAAGGTCGCGGCCGTTATCGTCGCCAATCCACACGGCGGTGGAAAGATTAGGCGTAAAGCCTACAAACCAAGCGTCTTTAAAGTCGTCCGTAGTGCCGGTTTTGCCTGCTGCCGGGCGCCCGAGGCCTGCGCCTGCGGCAGTGCCGTTAACGAATACGCCTTTCATCATATCTACCGTTAGGTAAGCAGCGCGCGGGTTAACGGCTTCGCGGCGTTCGGTTTTGTTTTCAAAAATTACTTTGCCGTTGCGGTCTTCAATTTTTAAAATGCCAATCGGTTTTACATAAACGCCGCCGTTGCCGATAGCACCGTAAGCGGCTGCCATTTCGATAGGAATAACGCCTTTGCTGAGGCCGCCCAGCGACATGGCAAGGTTAGCGTCGCTGTATGCTCCGTCTTCAACAAGGGTGGTGATGCCCAGTTTTTTGGCGGTTTGAATGATTTTATCGACGCCAACCTGCTGCGCTACCAAAACAGTCGGTACGTTCATAGAGCGGGTAAGCGCGGTACGCAGGCTTACTTTGCCGTGCCATTTAAGGTCGGAGTTCTGCGGCGTCCAGCCCTGCGCAAATTCTGTTTCTTTATCTTCAACTACGCTGGCTGGGGTAAAGCCGTTTTCCATAGCCGTAAGGTAAACAAAGGGCTTAAAGCTGGAACCAGGCTGGCGCACCGCCATAATGGCGCGGTTAAATTTATCTTCGGCGCGGCCGCCAATCATGGCTTTAATGTAGCCGGTGGTAGGGTCAAGCGAAACCAGCGCAACCTGCGGCTGGGTCAGCTTATTATCGTCGGTGTAGTAGTTAGGCAGGTACTGCAAAGCATCAACGGCAGCCTGCTGCATATCGCTGTTAATAGTGGTATAAATTTTAAGCCCGCCTTTATACAGCGCATCGGCACCAAATTTATCAATAATAAACTGGTTGCAGTAATCAAAAAAGTACGAAAGGTATTCTTTTTTGTTCTGCGTTTCGGTTACATGCACGGCAATTTTTTCCGCTTTGGCTTCATCGGCTTCTGCCTGGGTAATGTAGCCGTATTTTACCATCTGGTCAAGCACAAGCTCCTGGCGCTCTTTGCTGGCTTTAGGGTTTTCCAGCGGGTTATAGTAGTTAGGGCTTTTTGGTATAGCTGCCAGCGTTGCCGCTTCGGCAAGGTCGATATCTTCAACATGTTTGCCAAAATAGTACAGCGAAGCGCATTCCACGCCGTAAGTGCCTTGGCCGAAATAAATGCGGTTAAGGTACATGTTTAAAATTTCGTCTTTGGTGTAGCGTTCTTCCAGCTGGCGCGCAATAAATGCTTCTTTAATTTTGCGGGTAATGGTACGCTCGTTAGTTAAAAAGGCGTTTTTGGCAAGCTGCTGGGTAATGGTGCTGCCGCCCTGCACGTCGCCGCCGGTAAGCGTTACAAATAACGCGCGCGCGGTGCCGCGGATATCAATGCCGCCGTGTTCGTAAAAACGGGCGTCCTCAATAGATATAAATGCCTGCTGCAAATGCTTCGGCATTTTATCAAGGCTTACGGGTATGCGGCGTTCTTCGGAAGCGGTAGTATAAATAAGTTCGCCCTTGTCGTCAAAATACTGAGAAGCAGCGTCCGGACGCAGGGAGTCTTCAATATCTACCGCAGGCATTAAACCGGCAAGCCCCCAAAAAGCAGCGCCTGCCAGCACAAATAAGGCGACAAGCACACAAAATACTGTTTTGAAAAAGTTTCCCATAAAGTAACCTCGGTTCTGTAATAGTGTAAAAATTATTAAAATATTCCCAATTATTATACCATACTTTAATGCAAAAATGTACAGCGCTAAATTAAAAACAGCACCGGCAGAAGTGGCATTTACGTGAAATCTGCGGGTGCTGTTTGTACAATTTGTGAATTTTACCAGATGCCTAATACATGCTGCATGCCGATGCTGACAAGCGCGATGCAAATCCAGCATATAAGGCCCAGCAAAATAGGTTTGCCGCCGCTTTTTATAAGGCTGATGAGATTAGTATTAAGTCCGATAGCTGCCATCGCCATAGCAATCATGAATTTGCCGATGGCTGGAAGCTGCGCCAAAAACGGCAGGCTGCTGCCGGCAAGAGTGTTAAGCACGGCTGCCAGCACAAAATAAAGTATAAACATCGGAAAGATAGAAGTAATTTTTACATCGGCAGCAGTATTTTTTGTTTTAGAAGTAATGTACGCCAGCCCCAGGCAGATAGGTATGATAGCAAGCGTTCTTGTCAGTTTAACGATAGTAGCGTAGTTCAGCGCCGTATCGCTGCCATGTGCGCTTGCCCATGTTTGACCTGCCGCAACGACGCTGCTGGTATCGTTAATTGCCGTACCTGCCCACATGCCGAAGCCGGTGTCGGTAAAACCAAGCATATCGCCCAGCGCAGGGAAAAGAAATGCCGCCATAACATTAAAAAGAAAAATAACGGAGATGGACTGCGCTATATCTTTATCTGAAGCTTTTATGACAGGCGCCGCAGCCGCAATGGCACTGCCGCCGCAGATTGATGAACCGACGCCGACTAACGTGGCGATATCGCGGTCGATAGACAGAACTTTGCTGAAAACGTAAGCCGCAACAAGCGCTGTGCTGATGGTGGCAATAATAATCAGCAGTGACTGCGAACCAACGGCGAGAATTTCAAACAGGTTCATGCCAAAACCCAAAAGAATTATGGAATATTGCAGGATTTTTTTGGCGGTGAACTGAATGCCTGGCTGAAAGAAAGCAGGCCTGTTCCAAAAAGCGGTGATGAGCCCCAGCAAAATGGCAAAAACAGGCGCGCCGAAAACTGGAAAAAGCTTTCCTAAATAAGCTGCTGGCACAGCCAGCGCAAAACAAAGCAAAATGCCGCGTGAATTTTTACTTATAAAATCCATTCAATACATCCTTTCTAATGATAAGATTAATATAAAAGTTGTAATTGTTTGCAGACCAAAGTATAAAGCATTTGCAATAATTAGTAAAATGAATTATTATAATAAAAACAATTAAGAATTTTAATGAGGTTAAATTATGATAGAAGAATTAGAAACTTTTTTAGCCGTTGCGGAATGCAGTAATTTTACCAAAGCAGCGCAAAAGCGCAATATATCGCAGCCAACTGCCAGCGTACAAATAAAAAAACTGGAAAGTTTTTTCGGCGCATCACTATTAGAGCGTACGGGAAAACATAAAAATGTCGCTTTGACGCCTGCCGGCAAAATTTTATGCCAAAGCGCCAAGGCGGTTTGTACCGAAATTGAATACGCAAAAGCTGCTATCAGCGATTTTCAGGGCAAAATAGAGGGTACTTTGCGCATCGGCGCAAGCCAGACGATTGGCGAGTATTTTTTGCCGGAATATTTGGGACGTTTTGTGCGTAAATATAATAAAATAGAGCCAGAAATTATTATTGCCAACACCCGGCAGATTGTTGATTTGCTTTTTAATAACGAAATAGATACAGGCTTGGTTGAGGGAGAAGTTAAAGAAAAAGGCATAAAAGCGGAACAGTTTTACTGCGATAAATTAGTAGTAATTACGGCGGCAGGCCAGGCAAAAAGTGCAGGCATGCGCTGGATTATCCGTGAAGAAGGCTCGGCGTCGCGCAGACAGTGGGAAAAGTTTATTGAAACCAATAATATAAAAGTTGAAAGAAAACCAATAATTTTTAATACTAATTTTGCTGTTAAAGAAGCTGTAAAAAATAATTTGGGCTGTGCGCTGATATCGGAACATATAGCGTGCGAAGCAGCTGCTGCCGGTGAGGTCAACATTTTAAGCGCCTGCCCGAAGGCAGAACGCTGTTTTTACTGCCTGACTGTGGACGGCAGGGCGGAATGGCGGGCAGCGGCGATTTTTAAACAAGATTTATATGTGAATTTTGCGAAAAATGAAGTAAAAAAGGAAAAAAGTGAGGATTTGCAAGAAAAAGAAAAATTTAAGTAAAATTTACACGAAATTTGCCGTAAATAACAGTAAATTTATGTTTGCTTTTATGATGCAGGTTTAATATAATAATAACACGCTGTGATGCGGCACTGAAAATTGAAATAAAAAATATTTCAAAAAAGTAGTTGACAAAATGTTGAAAACATAGTAAACTACAAAAGCTGTCAAACATCAGCAGCACCTTGAAAACTGAACAAGAACCAAGAAAAAAGCGAATGTGCGGGCGAGT
>DXVZ01000070.1 GCA_019417125.1 Phascolarctobacterium sp. | reverse complement strand
GTTCCGCAGGCGCAGCAAGTGCCAGCTTATTTGATACATTTGCCGTTTATTTTTTGCTGGAGCGAAAACTTTTTGGTTACTTTTTAATTATAAAAAGTAAATTAAGAAATTTAAACGTAAATTCAAAGCCGCAATGTAAAAAGGAATATAATCCACCTCACTCTAATATTATTTTAATCCTTTTATGTTAAACTTATACTAAGGAAAATTAAAATCAGGCGCAGCCGGAAAGGAGGAACACCATGGCTTACTTGGCAGAACTGGACGCACGCCTTTTGCTTTACATACAGGACACCCTGCGTTACGAACCGCTGCACAGCTTTTGGCGCGGCATCAGCTTTTTGGGCGATTTAGGCTGGTTTTGGATTTTTACCGGTATTTTGCTTGCCCTGAACCCCAAAACACGCACCGCAGGCTTAACCGCCATCGCCGCGCTGGTGCTTAGTACGTTTATCAGCAACGTCATTTTAAAAAATGCCGTTATGCGCCCGCGCCCGTTTGAAGCCCTGCCGCAAATACTGCCGCTGATTACGCACGCCTCCGGTTATTCCTTTCCCTCCGGGCACACCACCGCCGCCTTTGCCTGCGCCTTTGTGTATTACAGAATGCTGCCAAAATTTTTCGGGCTGCCAATTATGGCGCTGGCAGTTATGGTCGCCTTTTCGCGCCTGTACCTGGGCGTACACTATCCGCTGGACGTTTTGGGCGGCATTGCAACAGCTTACTTTGGCAGCCAGCTGGCAGTTAAAGCACTGCGGCGCTTAAAGCTGCCATAACTTAATCCAAAATATGCCTCTGCTTAGCGGCAGCCGCCGCTGCGGAGGTTATTTTTTTGCTGCCAACAAATGTTAGGCTACAAAGTTAACAAAAATATTGTATACAATTTTGTAATTTACAATTTTTTTGATATAATACAAAATTGTTATTATATATTTTTACAACTTTAGGAGGTTTTATAATGAAACTGTCAACACGTATTATGGCAGCACTGGTTTTAGGCGTAGTAGTAGGCCTGCTGCTGGGTGAAGACGGCGCCGGTTTTGCCAAAACCTGGATAGGCCCTTTTGGCGCTATCTTCATGAACATGATCAAAATGACGATTGTACCGATGGTTTTCGCATCACTCGTTATCGGCATGTGCAGCCTGGGCGATATTAAAAAAATCCGCCGCATCGGTACCAAAACCGTTGTTTACTACCTTGTTACCACGGCGTTTGCTATTGTGCTGGGTCTTATCCTCGGTACTATTATCCAGCCCGGTTCCGGCATGACCCTGCCTGCCGAAGGCCTTACCGCTACTGCCAAAGACGCGCCGCCTTTAATGCAGGTTATCGTCAACATCTTCCCAACCAACCCGATTGAATCCATGCTGAAAGCGGATATGCTGCAAATAATCGTTTTTGCTCTGTTCCTCGGCGTAGGTATTTCCATGGTCGGCGAACCGGCTGATACTTTTAAAAACACCATCAACGGCCTTGCCGAAGTATCTTACAAAATTGTCGGCATTATCATGGATTTTGCCCCAATCGGCGTATTTGGCCTGATAACCCCTGTCGTTGCCGCTAACGGCCCTGCCGTGCTGCTGCCGCTTTTAAAAGTTATCGTAGCCGTTTATGTTGGCTGCCTGCTGCATGCACTGTTTGTTTACGGCAGCATGCTGCGCTTTATCGGCAAATTCAGTCCGCTAAAATTTTTCAAAGGGCTCGCTCCGGCGCAGATTTTGGCTTTTACCAGCTGCTCATCTAACGGTACGCTGCCGGTTAACCTTGCCTGCGTGCAAAAAATGGGTGTTTCTAAAGAAGTTTCCAGCTTCGTTCTGCCGCTCGGCGCTACCATTAACATGGACGGCACCGCGGTTTACCAGGGCGTCTGCGCTTTGTTTGTTGCACAGCTTTATGGCGTCGACCTCAACTCTGCGCAAATGCTGACCATAGTTCTTACCGGCACGCTGGCTTCTATCGGCACCGCAGGCGTACCTGGCGCCGGCTTTATTATGCTGACCATGATTTTAACTGCCGTCGGCCTGCCGCTTGAAGGCTCTGCCTTAATTGCCGGCATTGACCGTATTCTTGATATGCCGCGCACCTGCGTTAATATTACCGGCGACGCCGTTGTAGCCTACCTTGTAGATAAAGGCGAAAAAGACCGCGAAGCCAAGCAAAAATAATAACCTTATCGTCATCGCCTTGTAAATTAGCTGTCTTTACGGCTGTCCCCGTTTGTATTGTACTGCAAAATGTAATGTACAGAAGTTTCTTTTAGAGATTTACACGAAACCTTACAGATATGCAGGTTTTTCTTTTGCTTTGCCGAAGTACATAATTATAGCCAAACTATATGTAAAGATTGTGGGGTGTAATTATGAAACAAGGTTATTTTAATACGGCGGACAGCGCCCATTTGTATTATGAAGTGCGCGGCAGCGGCAGGCCGCTGGTGTTAATCCATGGTGTAATGTGCTCGCACCTTTTTTGGCAGCGCAACGTTGATGAGCTTGCCAAGGATTTTACAGTCGTTACGCTGGATTTACGCGGTCACGGCAACTCTTCCAAAGGCCTGCACGGGCTGACAATTAAGCAATATGCCTGCGATATATATGACTTAATCAACTATCTTGATTTAAAAGACGCCGTTGTTATGGGCTGGTCACTCGGCGGGCCGACTGTGCTCTCCTACTTTGACCAGTTTGGACAGGAGCAGATTAAAGGCCTTGGGCTGATTGATATGACTCCGTTCCCGTTCAGCCCCGAACCCTGGAACACACAGGGGCTGCACGGCTATAATATGGACGGCTTTAATGCAATCGTGCAAAGTGTTTGGAATGACCGCGAAGCTTATTTAAACACTTTTGCCAATAATATTTTTAAAGACGGCAAACGCCCGGCAGGCACCGACTGGGTACTGGAAGAATTCCGCAAACTTCCGGCATGGCTTTTTACCGCTATTTATTCGGACTACCTTGCCAGCGATTTTACCCGCGTACTGCCGACAATTGACGTGCCGGTAATTGTTATGAATGCCAACGGACCTGTTTTCCCGGGCGGCATTAAGCAGGGTGAACACATCGCCGCGCAGATTCCGGACGGGCAGTTTGTAGGCTTTACCGAAAGCGGACATATGCTGTTTTACGAAGAAGCGGACAAGTTTAATACCGTTGTACGCGATTTCGTAAACAAATGCAACGCATAAGGAGGTTACAGCCGGCACAGCAGCCGCAGAAAATTTTATGAAATTAGTTTTACAGCGTGTAAGTAAAGGCAGCGTTGCCATAAACGGTACAGTTAAAGGGCGCACAGGCAAAGGCTTTGTAGCGCTCGTAGGTTTCGGGCCAGACGACACGGAGGCGCAGCTTGCGCCCATGGCGGATAAAATGTTAAACCTGCGCGTGTTTGAGGACGAAAACGGCAAAATGAATTTAAGCCTGCTGGATATTAGCGGCAGCGTGCTTTCTATATCGCAGTTTACGCTGTACGCCGACTGCCGCCACGGACGCCGCCCCGGGTTCAGTAATGCCGCCGCGCCCAACGCAGCTTCAGAACTATACGACAAGTTTAACGCCATTATCGCCGCTAAAGGCGTGCATATTGAAACCGGCGAGTTTGGCGCTGAAATGCAGGTAGAAATACACAACGACGGGCCGGTAACCATTATTTTGGACAGTGACGTTGACGTGGCAAAGAAAAAATAATATAAACCTAAAATTATACGCAAAAACGGACGCAGCTTAAAGCTGCGCCCGTTTTGTATTTATTTAATGCTGCAAGTAAATGCGGCTTTTTTATGCTATATGGTGCTGCGCCTCGGGGTTAAATTCTGGGTTATCGTACACGTTGCCGATAACCGCAAAACTGTTGCCATTGGTGCGCATGCTGCTTAAAAACTGCACGGCGTTGATGGAATAAATGCCGTCCGTCGCTACTTTAAAGCCCTCGGCGGTTTCTTCAATCAGTACCACGTCGTGCCCAACCGCTTTGCCGCCGTTTTTAACCAGCGGCACGTCAAACTGCACGTAGTCGCCGCCAAACACAGGCATGCCTTCGCTGTCTTCCATGCCGGTGCAAAGCCCCAGCGTTTTTCTATCAATGGGCACGGTTTCAATTAAATGCCCTTTAATTTTTACGCCATCCACAGTTTTCTCCATTTCGCAGATAGCGGCGTCATCCGGAATCATGCAGGCTCCGTCCAGCAGCGGCAGGTAAATACCGTAAACCCATTCGCCGTTGTCTGTTCTTTTGGCACGGTAAAAATTATCCATATTTATCCCCCATTCGGCAGTAAATTTATAAGTTATCTTCATTGTCTAAATTATAGCTGCCGAAGCTGAAATCTGTATTAACTTAAGGTTAATTTTCCGTCCAAAAATTTTACCGTTACGCTTTTATTTTGAGCCAGGTACCGTCGGGCTGTTTTTCAAAGTACAGCGCGTCCAAAAGCAGCGCCAAAGCGTTTTAAATCCATTACGGTAATAATTCCGCAAAATTTTGGGTTTCCCTGCAACAAAACGCAAAAAACGGGCACAAGCCATAAGCCTGTACCCGCCGGTTAAATTACATATTGCCAGCCAAAAGCACCAACAGCAGCGTGCTGTCCACAATAATAAACAGCCCCAGCAGCGCCCGCAGCGACAACCGTTCGCCAAAGGCAAAATACGCAAACGCCACAGAAATTACGATGCTTAATTTATCCACCGCCACTACGACGCTTGCCAAGCCGTCCTGCAAAGCGCGGTAATAACACAGCCACGATGCGCCCGTTGCCAAGCCCGAAAGACAGATAAAAGCAAGCTCTTTTGCCGGTATTTTGCGCACCTCCGCGCCTTTGCCGGTTACAAACACCATCAGCCACGCCATGCCCAGCACTACTACCGTGCGGATTGCCGTGCCGAGGTTGGAATCCACGCCTTCGATGCCTATTTTGCCCAAAATTGCCGTTAAGCTGGCAAACAGTGCCGAAAGCAGCGCATAAAACAGCCAGCCCTTGCCGCCGTCATTAGCGCCGGTACTTTTCTTTTTGTCAATCATCAGCAGCGTGCCCACGCCAATGCCGAAAACCGCCGCGCCCGTCCAAATGCTGAATGGTTCGTCAAAGCATACTGCCGCCAAAATCATTGTTAAAACAACGCTCGATTTATCTACCGGCACAACTTTGTTAACGTCGCCTTTTTGCAGCGCTTTAAAATAGCACAGCCACGACGCACCCGTCGCCAGCCCCGAAAGCGCCAGGAACAGCCACGTTTTGCCACTGATACTGCCGATGCCATTTTGCGCGCCCGTCATAAAAACCAACAGCCACGCAAAAACCAGCACAATAACCGTGCGCACCGCCGTCGCCACGGTAGAATCCGTCCGGCGGATGCCGCATTTAGCAAAAATAGCGGTCAGCCCAGCAAAAACTGCCGAAGCTGCCGCAAAGAAAAGCCAAATCATAATCTACGCCCCCGCAATTATAGATATTATTATTGTAGGACGCAAAGCTGAATTTTATATTAAAATTTAATTTTATCAACCGTTGCTTAAAATATACCAGCCGTCCTTTTCGCCGGTAACCAGCCAGTTAGCGCCGCGCTCCTGCAAAAATTTTGCCGCTTCAGATTTTTTAACCAGCATCAGCTGGCCGCGGCTGCTGAAGGAATCAATACCGGCAAATGGCATTACGTTTTTAACTTTCCAGCTGTAAGCGCGGGGCGCGTAGTTAGCCAGCTCGCCGTCAGGCACCAGCTTAACGATTTTTTTGCCGGAATAGAACACCGCCGATGTGGAATACTTGCCATACACGCCGATTTCATCCACGTTACTGTAACGCTCTGCCAGCTCCAGCCCAATTTCCTTATCGGAACGCAGGCTGCTGAACGGCACCGCCACTTCGTTAATCAACAGCAGGTTAAAGCCCAGCGCCGTCAGCGCGATAACGGCGGCAGTGGTCAGCCCTTTTTCAAAGCTGACGCTAATCCAGCTGATACCAATAATGCCAAGTACCGCCGCACCGATTAAGATTACCGTGCTGATATCGACCATGCTGTTCCACCAGCACCACAGCGCGCCGCCGAACAGCGCTATATAAATAATGTCGCGCAAAATCAGCGTGCCTGCCGTTACTGCCGACCACTTCTGTTCTGCCAGGTAACGCCCCAAAAGCAGCGCCATCGGAAACATCATCGGGTAAGTGTAGGTTAAATATTTGGTCGCCATGTTCTGGAAGAAGAAGAACACCGTCGCCGCCCAAATCAGCAAAAAGGCTGTTTTGCTGTCAGGCCTTTTCCATTTGCCGTCCTCGCGCAGCGTGCGCCACAAAAAGCGCGGCAAAAGCCCGCTCCACGGAAACAGCGCCAAAAGCAGCACCAAAGTATAATAATAAAAAACGTCGTCGCGCGGATGTTCAGACACCGTGGCGCGCAAAAAGTTGTGCGTGCCGAAGAAGTTGTCGATAAACGCGCTGCCGTGCAGATTGTACATTGCCGCATACCAGGGCACGGCAATCAGCAAAAACAGCAGCCCGCCGCTGAACACCTTCATGTTTTTAATCTCGCGCCAGCCGCGGTCAAACGCTAAAAACAGTACAATAATCAGCCCCGGCAGCAGAAAACCGATAGGTCCTTTGGTTAAGGTTGCCAGCGCCATGCCGATATACATGCCGTAGTAATAATTTTTTTGCTGCGTGCTGTAACCAAGGTAGAAAAACACCAGCGCCATGCTGAAAAAGAAAAACAGCGTGCTGTCGGTAATAATGGATTTGCTGATGAGGAAAAACTCCGTGCTGGTCAGCAAAACCGTGGCGCTCCAAAATGCAGTGCGCTCGCCGTACAATTTTTTGCCGGCGTAAACCAACAGCCCCAGCCCTGCCATGCCAAACAACGCCGGGAAAAACCTTGCGCCGAATTCCGTAAAGCCAAACAGCTCAAACCCGGCGGCGGTCAGCCAATAAAACAGCACCGGCTTATCATACCAATAGTTGCCGTAAATCTGTGGCGAAATCCAGTCGCCGCTCATAACCATTTCTTTAGCCGTCAGCGCGTAGTTCGATTCCACCGAATCGGTAATCCACAACTGCCCGTTGCCAAAAAACAACAGCAGCGCCGCCATCCCCCAAAATAACCACCAACCATACTTCTTCATAAAAAAATCAACTCCCTCATTCGTCTTATCTTAATTGTACTTACGTGCAATTAAACAAAACTGAAAGAAGGAGTTAGTTATATGAAACAAACCTTAAATTTTAGCGGTACAGCGGAAAACGCACCGTAAAAATGCTGCCGTGCGGGCTGCGCGGTTTAACGCTTACCGTGCCGCCATGGCGCTGCACAATAATTTTGGCAATGCTGAGCCCCAGCCCAAAACCGCCTATAGCACGCGAACGCGCTTTATCCACGCGGTAAAAGCGTTTAAAAATCTTTTCAGCGTCGCTTTCGCTGATGCCGATACCTTCGTCCATAACGCTGATAACGGCGTGCATGCTTTCCGCCTGCACGGCTACGGTAATGGTGCCGCTCTCGGAATACTTAACGGCGTTATCAATAAAGATAATCAAAAGCTGCTCTATCTTGCTCTTGTCGCCCAGCATATATACCTTCTGCTCCGGCAGTTCGGTTACTAACCCCAAACCTTTTTTTGCCGCCAGCGGGCGCATTTTGGCGCTTACCTTATCGGCAATCAGCGTTAAATCAATCTTTTCCTTATTTAAAAAGCCGCTTTCTTCTTCGCCGCGCGCCATGGTAAGCAACGCGTCAATCAGGCCGGACATATACACCGTTTCGTGCTGCATATCGCGCAGTACATCCTCGGCAAACTCGCTTAATTTGCTTTCATCGTCATTTTGCAGGCTTTCTACGCCCAAGCTCATTACCGTCAGCGGCGTGCGCAGTTCATGCGAGGCGTCAGCGGCAAATTCGTGCTCGCGCTTAAACAAAACTTCCAGCGGTTTAATGTTCTTATCAGCCATGTAATAGCCGCCGCCCGAAGCCAGCATAATGCAAACCACGCACAGCAGCACTACAAACTTCATGCCGTCTTCTGCCATGTGGTGGTAGTCTTCCATATTTTCAAAGGTATACAGGCGCGCCTTAACCTGCCCGTTCTCCCAAAAGGTGCAGCCGCCAGCCAAAAAGAACTGGCTTTCGCCGTTAGCGTCCTCAAAATACAAAAGCTCCGTTTCATCAAGCGGCGCAGGCCATCTGTCCTGCATTGCCATTATGTCTTTGGCAAAAGGGCTGTCCGTCATCTGGTCTACAATAATGTTGCCGTCCGCGTCAAACATTACAGACATCATTTCGCCCTTCTGCACCAGCATCGGGTCTACCGGCAATTCGCGGCTGCCCTGCCATTCGCGCCATTCGTCATAAATATCTTCAATCAGCATTTCTTTTTGGTTTTTTATTACCGAAATGCAGCTGATAGCAACCGTTACGCCAACCACAAATACCATTATCAGGCTGAAAATGCCCGTATAAATAACAGTCAGCCGTATTTTTAATTTGTCAAACATTATTCTTCTGCCTCTGCCATGTAGCCAACGCCGCGCACGGTTTTAATTAGCGTTTCGCCCTTAATTTCTTTTAATTTGCGCCTTAACGCGCCGATGTGCACGTCCAGGTTGTTCTCGGTAATGTCGCTTTCAATGCCCCACACGCGCTCTAAAATAACGTCGCGCGGGATTATTTTGCCGGCATTGCGCAAAAGCAGCTCTAAAAGCTTAAATTCGCGCGGGCGCAGCTGCACCTTTTCGCCGCCGTAGCTGATGGTGTAGTCGCCGCTGTTTAAAACAAAGCCTTTATAAG
>DXVZ01000007.1 GCA_019417125.1 Phascolarctobacterium sp. | reverse complement strand
TTACTGATGCCGCAGAAGGTTCTTTTATCAATGTTGGCATATCTAATAATTCTATCAATACTTTGGATATTAGTAAAACGGATGAAAATTTGAATACATTAGCGGGAAAAGTATATTATGACAGTAATAACAATAACCTTAATGGTAAGGTAACAATTAAAGAAGGTCTTATCACCCCGGAAGCCAGCGGTGATTTGTTATTTGATAGTGCCAACAATAACCGTGGTTATGTTACTAACATTACCGGCGGCAACAGGGTAACAGCAACTATGGACGCTATGAAAAACCTTGCCGCAACGGCGATTGTAGCTTGGCGGCAGGAGGACAGCACCTTAATCCAGCGCTTGGGCGAACTGCGCGAGAGCGACGGCGGACAAGGCATTTGGGTGCGTATGAGCCGCGGCGAATTTGAATACGACGGCGAATACAAAAACCAGTACAACTTCTTCCAGCTTGGTTACGACTGGGCAAGCGGCAACTGGCACTACGGCGCGGCAGTGAGCCACAACGACGGGCAAATAACTTACACACACGGCGACGGCGAAAACCGCAGCACATCGCTTAGCTTGTACGGCACGTGGCTGGGCGATAAAGGGCATTATGCCGATATTGTACTTAAACAGGGCAGGTTAAGCAACGATTTTGACATCTACACCGAAGCAGGGCACACCAGCGGCGACTACGACGCCTGGGGCACCAGCTTAAGCGGTGAATATGGCATGAAAGTAGAGCTTAACGACGGTTGGTTCATCACACCGCAGGCACAGCTTACCTTAATGCGCATTGGTGGCGAAGATTATACAACCAATAACGGCATTAAGGTACATCAGGAGAGCCTTGAAAGCGCAGTAGGGCGCATAGGTTTTGAGGTTGGCAAACGCATCAGCAACAGCGGCAGTATTTACGCCAAAGCAAGCCTGCTGCATGACTTTGCAGGCAGCGCCGATACTTATTTAAGTCTTAACGGTTTAACAAACAGCTACCGTCAGGATATTGGCGACACCTGGTGGGAAGCAGGCTTGGGCATGAACTTTAAAACAAGCGATAACAGCTATGTATACGCAGACTTAGTAAAAACTTTTGGCGGCGATGTAGAAACACCGTGGCAGTGGAATGCCGGTATGCGCTGGACGTTCTGATTAACAACAAAGCGCGTTTCCTTAAATTGGGAAGCGCGCTTTTGCGTATGATGATGTTTAATTTTAATTTTTTACAGCGCTTTATCTAAAAAGGCGCGCAGTTCTTTTTCTTTCATGCCGCCGATATGGGACTGGGTGATGGTGCCGTACTTATCAATAATGTATGAAGCGGGGATGCCTTGCAAGCCGTAAGCCTTAATAACGGCGTTTTTATCGCCAAAGTACATCGGGAAAGCAAAACCGCTTTCGCCGGTGTATTTTTCGTAATCGGCGCGCGCGTCGTCGACGCTGACGGTGAAGAATTCAATTTTATCTTTGTATTCCGGGTACAGGGCGTTAATTTCGGGCATTTCCTGCATGCAGGGGCCGCACCAAGTTGCCCAAAAATTTACAAACACGGTTTTGCCGCGCAGGTCTGAAAGTTTAAGCTGTGTGCCGTCCATAGCGGTAACGGTAACATCCGGCGCTTCCGTGTTGATGGACTGGGCGGCGGCTTCGTTAATGTTGCCTGCCTGGTAATGCGTCCACACCAGTGCTGCGCCAATGCCGACAACGGCAGCTGCGGCGGTAATAAGCAAAAATTTTTTTAACGTAAACATTTAACCACTCCTAAAATTTAGTTTTAAAATTTATTGCCCCTTCCGGGCAGTATTTTTTACATTCACCGCAGTTAATGCACTCGCGGTCATTTACTTTTTGGCAGTCCATTTTGCAGGCGCGGATACATGCATTGCAGCCGGTGCATTTGGTGGCGTCAACCGTAATGCCAAAGGCAGATAGTTTATTAAACAAACCATACCAGGCTCCCAGCGGGCATAAAAAGCGGCAGAACGGGCGGTACACAAAAACGCATGCGCCTAAAATTAGCAGCATTAATAAAAATTTCCAGCCAAACAAAAGCCCAATGCTTTCGCGCAGGCTGCTGTTCAGCGCTAAAAGCGGCAAACCGGCTTCTAAAGTGCCTGCGGGGCAGATGTATTTGCAGAACGCTGGTACGCCGACGCCTGTCTGTGCCCAAAAGTAAATTGGCAAAAGCACAACGAAAATAACGGCGGCGATATATTTTAAGCAACACAGCTTTTGCGTAACGGTGTTTTTGCGCAGTTTGGGAGAGGGGATTTTATATAATAAATCCTGCACCAGCCCGAACGGGCACAGCCAGCCGCAGATAACGCGCCCCAAACACAGCGCAAACAGCAATAGAAGCCCCAAAACGTAAAACGGAAATTTTAACGCCGTCCCCGCAAGGGTGCTTTGCAGCGAACCGACGGGGCATGCGCCCAGCGCGCCCGGGCACGAATAACAGTTTAACACCGGCACGCATACGCTTTTGGGCTGCGCCTGCCAGATACGCCCGGTGATAAAGCCCGGCAGGTTGGCGTTGTGCAAAAGCGCCGATATGAACTGAACAGCGCTGCGCCTAACCAATGCCGATACACTCCAGGCAAATCAGCATGGCTTTGTGCAGCACTTCCAAATATTCTTTTTGGTAAACGCCGGCTGCCAAAAACGCGGCGGCAAGCAGCCATAAAAATATTTTCATTATATCACCGCTATTATTATACAATAGCCTGCGCTTACAGTACAAGCCGCGCCAGCCAAGAAAATATAAAAAACGGCGCGCAATACCCAAAGCATAACTTATTGAAAAGCCCGGCGCGTTGTAGTATAATAATTAAATGTATTATGGTTAATAACCAGTTGAAGTTTTAGGAGGAATCAGTTATGTCCGGACATTCTAAATGGGCCAATATTAAACACAAAAAAGGCAAAGCCGACGCAGCGCGCGGCAAAATTACCACTAAAATCGGCAGAGAGATTACCATTGCCGTGCAGATGGGAGGCCCTGACCCTACCGGCAATATGAGATTAAAACTGGCTTTAAGCAAAGCTAAAGCCAACAATATACCGAAAGACAACATTCAGCGTGCAATTAAAAAAGGCCAGGGCGCTGCCGAAGGCGGCAACTACGAAGAAATTACCTACGAAGGCTACGGCCCGGCAGGCGTTGCCGTTATGGTATCTACCCTTACCAACAACCGCAACCGCACCGCTGCCGATGTGCGCCATGTATTCAGCAAATCCGGCGGCAATATGGGCGAAACCGGCTGCGTAAACTGGATGTTTAAACGCAAAGGCGTGTTCAGCATCGACGGCGAGGAAAACGAAGGTTTAACCGAGGACGATTTGATGATGATTGCCCTTGACGCCGGCGCTGAGGACGTTAAGAGCGACGAAGGCAGCTTTGAAATTATTACCCAGCCGGAAGATTTTGACGCTGTGGAAAAAGTCCTTGCCGACAACAATGTTGAGGTAGCCATGGCGGAAATCACCATGATTCCGGATACGATGGCAGAACTTGACGAAGAAGGGATTGCCAAAGTGCAGAAAATGCTTGACGCGCTGGATGACCTTGACGACGTGCAGGATGTATTCACCAATGCAGACCTGCCTGATGACGATGAAGAATAATTGATTTTAGGGGGCAGGCTTAATAGGCCTGCCTGCTTTATCATAGGACGGGAGTTTTGTTATGCTGGCAATCGGAATTGACCCGGGTACGGCAATCTGCGGCTTCGGGCTGGTGGAAATGATTGGCAACAGACTGAAACCGGTGCATTACGGCGCCGTGTTTACTGATAAAACTATGCTGCCGGAGATGCGGCTAAAAAAAATTTACGACGGGCTGACGGAGCTGATAGATACCTATCACCCGGATATTATGAGCGTGGAGCAGCTTTTTTTTAACCGCAACGTGACAACGGCAATCAGCGTAGGGCAGGCGCGCGGTGTGGTGCTTTTAACAGCCGCTAACCGCGGGCTGCCAATAATGGAGTTTACGCCGATACAGGTTAAGCAGGCCGTTGTGGGCTTTGGCAGCGCCAATAAAGAGCAGGTGCAGTTTATGGTGCAGCATCTTTTAAACCTGCGCGAGAAACCAAAACCTGACGATGTTGCCGACGCTCTTGCAATCGCAATTTGCGGTTTGCATACGGCGGCGACGAGAAGATGGACGGAGTTAAAATAAATGATAGGTTCAATAAAAGGCAAAGTTGCCGGATTAGCAAATGAATATTGCCTAATAGAAACGCCGGGCGGCGTAGGTTACCGCGTGTTTATGCCTTCCGCCAATTTGGCGGCGCTGTCTATGGGCAGCGAGGTGCGCGTGCATACCTACACTTCGGTGCGCGAGGACGCCATTTTGCTGTTCGGTTTTTTGCAGCAGCAGTATTATGATTTATTCGTAATGCTTATCGGCGTCAGCGGCGTGGGGCCAAAGGTGGCGCTGGGCATTTTATCGGCTGTAAAGCCTGATGATTTTTACCTGGCAGTGCAGAACCGCGACATGAAAGCGCTGACCAAGCTGCCGGGCATAGGCAAAAAAACGGCGGAAAGGCTGCTGCTGGAGCTGAAAGATAAAATTTCCGGCGGTGCGGACGTTATTGACGCCGTATTTTACCCGCAAAGCGGCGATGTGCCTGCAAACGCCGTGGGCGAAGCGATTGAGGCTTTGCAGGCGCTTGGCTATAGCAACAGCGAGATTGTACCGGCGCTGAAAACTGTTGCCGGCTACGAAGAAATGCCGTGTGAAGAAATTATCAAGCAGGTGCTTAAGGT
>DXVZ01000069.1 GCA_019417125.1 Phascolarctobacterium sp. | reverse complement strand
TCTAATTGGGGGAGGTGAAAACAAAATGGCAGTTAAAATCCGTTTAAAACGCATGGGCGCTAAAAAAGCTCCTTTCTACCGCGTTGTAGTTGCAGATTCCCGTTCTCCGCGTGACGGCCGTATCATTGAAAGCATCGGTTACTACGATTCCACCACTGAACCGGCTACCGTTAAAATTGACGAAGAAAAAGCTCTGTCCTGGATGGGCAAAGGCGCACAGCCGACCGATACCGTTAAAAACCTTTTCAGCAAAAGCGGTATTATGAAAAAATATGCTGAATCTAAAGCAAAATGAAATGAGGCGTGATTGACATGAAAGAATTGGTAGAAGTTATGGCCAAGTCTTTGGTCAGCAATCCGTCTGCAGTAGTAGTGGAGGAGGAAACCACCGGTACAACCACGGTGCTCCGCCTCCATGTTGCTCCTGAAGATATGGGCAAGGTTATCGGCAAACAGGGCCGCATTGCCAAGGCAATCCGCACTGTTATGAAAGCCGTTGCTACCCGCGAGAATGTAAAAGTGATTGTAGAGATCGTCTAAAGGATGGGCTGATAATGGATAAAATGTTTGTAAGGGTACCTGTTGCTGTTAAAGCCAAGGTAACCGAAGATTTAAAAATGAAAATTATTGGCGATGTCCAAGCTACTATAAAAAAGATGGATCTGGAACTTGAGCATTTTGAATTCCAGGCTAAAAAGGCCCTTGCACAGGCCGCCGGTGATTTAAGCGTGCTGCCGGCGCTGCGCAGCCAGATTGACGCCGAAAGAAATAAACGCCAGGCAGCCAAAGCAGCCGAAGAAGCAAGGCTGAAACGTGCTGAAGCACTGGAAATCGGCGCAGAAATTGGCCATGGTACTTTGGAACGTACCGTTGAAATAGGAATAGGTACCGACCTTGACGCTCTGGCAAGAGCGGAAATCCTTACCGAAGACGGCAAAATTATTGCCTTCCGCGACTAATGGATAAACAGGTTTGTATTGGAACTATCGTCGCTCCGCACGGTGTGCGGGGCGATATTCGTATATTGCCTCAAACAGAACATCCGGAACAATTTTTGGATTTGGATTATCTGCTTTTGGAGGACGGGCGCACGCTGCATTTAACCAATGCCCGCTTTCACAAAAGAATGGCGCTGGTAAAGTGCCGCGAGGTAAATAGTATGAACGAAGCCGAGCTGCTGCGCGGCAAAAAAGTTTATATTAATATTGAAGATTTGCCTGAACTTGAAGAAGGCGAGTTTTACGTTGCCGACCTGTTGGGCTGCAATGTTGCTGACGAAGCAGGCAGCGCTATTGGCGTGCTTAAAGACGTTATCAGCACCGGCAGCAACGACGTGTACATTGTTGCTGGCACGGACGGCAAAGAAATTTTAGTACCGGCGCTGAAAAAGCACGTTAAGGAAATTGACCTTGGCGCGCGCCGTATTGTAGTAGAACTTCCCGAATGGGTTGATGAAAAATG
>DXVZ01000068.1 GCA_019417125.1 Phascolarctobacterium sp. | reverse complement strand
ATGCTGGCGCTCAACCAAACGCTGGAACTTAACTTTGGGGTAGCCAACCATTAAAGTACCGCAAATTTTAAACTTAGGCGGCACACCCACCAAATCAAGCAGCGGCTGGTAGCCTGCAATGCCGCAGGTTTGTATAAACCCTGCAATCGTCGTGCCCAGCCCAATGGTCGGTGCAAAAAGTTCCGCATAAGCCCACGCCTGTTCCGCATTGCTCACACCGGTGCGGTTAAGGCGTTTTGCCGTAGCAAAAATCAGCATCGGCGCATTACGCGCGATAATATCCTGCCCGCGCCCGTTATACGCACGCAATACGGTTGTAAAATAACGTTTGTCGCTGCTGCCGGCGTCAATTTCCTGCTGCATCCATACAGCGGTCGCATCGGCAATTTTTTTAATGGTTTCTTTATCGCGGATAACAATATAATAAAGGCCCTGAGAATTACCTGCGGTCGGCGCATAGCGGCAAATATCAAGCAATCTGGTAATTTCTTCTTCGGTTGGCGGCTGTGGTTTAAACAGGCGCACGCTGCGGCGCATACGCAAAAAGTTGTAAGCAGTTTCGCTGTCTAAAACCTGCATCGGCACCGGCTTTTGTTCTGCCAGCGGCGCATACTTATTGTCCAGCGCGCCCATCGGGCAAATGGCAACACAATGCCCACAGCTCATGCAGCCGCGGTCAAAATCACATTTCGGCCCATCCTCACCCATGGATAAAATGCAGGAAGGGCAAGCCTGCACACACAGTCCGCATTTAATACATTTTTCAGTATCAACTTTCAACAAATCCATGCCGTCACCTCAGTCTTTAAAATATATAAATTCCAAACCGCCAAAATCAGTTAAAAATTCAGCGTCTTTATACGCCTTGCCGCAAAGCTCTTTGTCCTTCGCTTGGGCGCCGGCAGCATTGGCAATGCCAAGATAAGCGCACGCCGCCTGTGCATCAAACTTAGCGGCATTTTCTAAAAGCGCAGCCTTTTCACTGTCGGCAAAGCTGCCTTTTTTAGGGTAAACATCCGTCGCCGCAATAATAAACACCAGCTTACCATTCTTTTTGGCTATTACATGCGGAAACATCTGCATATCCGGATGCATCATTTCAATTTTGTAAGCGTTGGCTTCAAGATACCTGCTTAAAACCTGCAAACCAAATTCATGGATTTCTTCTTTCGTCATTAACTGCGGCATCGTGGTTACTCCTCAAACAATTATAAATTTATTATACCATGCCAAATTAAGCTCCGCCAGCTTTTTAGACTTACCAGTCATTTAAAAACCTGCAAATTAAAATGTAAAATTTGCCAGGCGGCAGTCAGCTTTAAGGCATAGCTTTAAAATTATGTTCAATTTGAAACACAAACTTTATAATATCGTATAAATCAAAATATTGCAACCCTTAAGCGCAAAAAATCCGGCCATTTCTGATTATTACAGCATAAATTTACAAAACACAAAAATAAAGCTATACTAAAAGCAGCAACAATTTTAAGGAGGCAGCTATGTTAAGTTACAGCTATTATCAATATACAAACGCAGTAAACCCACTTTTGTTTGACGACGGCCACGGCGATTACAACCGCAGCTACGAACGCGATTACGATGACTTTGACTACGCAGATTATTCTACCGACCACCGCGACAACAATTACCGCAATTTTGAAAAGAAACGCCGCAAAAGCGAAAAAGAAATTATTAAAGATATTTTAAACAGATGGGATTAAATTAAAACTGCTGTTTATCATGCACTCCAAGAGTTATAAAAACTTTTGGAGTGCACTCTTTTTCTTTGCCCAAAAGCCTTATATGCTGTATAATAAGCAGGTAAAATTTTATCATTTGGGAGAAATTATGACCGAACGCAATAAAACTATAGATAAACTGCGCGGCATCTGCATGCTTGGCGTGTTAGGCATCCACACCGGCTCGCTGGTGCTGATGTCAGTTAACCCCAATCCGCATCTATATATGCTGCTCGAAATTCTTTCGCGCTACAGCGTGCCAGCCTTCTTTTTTATCTCCGGCTACGGGCTGTTTTGCCACTATAAACCAGGTACAAAAATTAATTACCGGCAATTTATAAAAAAACGCTTTCAAAGTTCCGGCATACCGTATTTAAGCTGGTCCCTGTTTTACATGATATACTTCAGCACGGTTGTGCCCGGCTGCATACCATGGTTTTCGCCATTAGGCCTGCTGCATATACTGTTTTGGGGTTTAGCGTGCTATCACTTATATTTTATGATAATCCTTTTGTGGTTTTACGCTTTCTTCCCGCTCTTTCAAAAACTTCTGGGCATTATGCAAAACTGTGGTTTAAAAATAAGCTTTGCCGTTTTGCTTATACTGCAAATGCTGTTTAATTACTGGACCATGCACCCTGGCATCACTGTTCAGCAGCTGCCCTTTATCTTACAGGACTTTTTTACATACCGCCTCAATTACCTGCCGCTGCATTACCTTTTTATTTTTATGCTTGGCGGCCTGGCGGCGATAAAAGAAAAAGAATTTTTTATAGCCGTAAAAACAAAATTTAAAACCGTAACAGCCTTATATCTGCTTTCTATTATTTATATCTGCGGCAGCTATTACTATTATTACTACCAACACGGCTATGACCTTATAAGCCTTACCAATACCTTTCAACAATTAAGCCCACAGGGATTTTTCTATACTATTGCTTCTATATTATTCTTCTGCGGCTTTTTTGCAAAAAGGCAAAGCGAAAGTTACATAAGCCGCGCTGTCGATTTTATCTCTAACCATTCCATGCTTATTTATTTCTGCCATCCGTTTTGGTTAAGCATGATTGAAAGGTTAAGCCATCATTTTGGCGTTGTAATGACAACAAAACGTGCAGCAGCTGCATATTTTGTTTTGCTTATGCTCTCGCTTGCAACAAGTATTGCTTTAACAAAAATAGCTGCGCATAACTTGCTGATACGGAAACTGCTAACAGGAAAAACCAGATAAAATTATTGCCAAAGAGCCTTTGCTTCTAAAATTAGTTAGAAGTAAAGGCTCTTTTTACCTATTATATATCAACTACTGTTACTCCGCTAAAACAAATATTAACACTTCTATTTAAAATGCTTTTAAATACAAATCGCTTAATTACATTTCACCATACATTTTTTCGTAATACTTTTGGTATTCGCCGCTGATGATTTCCTGCCACCAATCCTTATGCGCTAAATACCACTCTATGGTTTTGGCAATACCGTTCTCAAACTTCGTCTGCGGCAGCCAGCCTAATTCGTTATGTATCTTTGTTGGGTCAATAGCATAACGCCTGTCGTGCCCCGGGCGGTCTTTAACAAAAGTAATCAAATCTTCACTTTTGCCCAGCGCCTTTAAAATAATTTTCACTACATCTAAATTGCTCTTTTCGTTATGCCCGCCTACGTTGTAAACTTCGCCCTCGCGCCCCTGGCGGATAATTAAATCAATCGCGCTGCAATGGTCCTCTACATACAGCCAGTCGCGCACGTTAGCACCGTCGCCATATACCGGCAAAGCCTTATCATGCAAGGCGTTAATAATCATCAGCGGAATTAACTTCTCCGGAAAATGATATGGGCCATAATTGTTACTGCAACGCGAAATTGTTACCGGCAAACCATAAGTACGGTGGTATGCCAAAACCAATAAATCCGCACTGGCTTTAGACGCTGAATACGGGCTTGATGTATGCAGCGGCGTTGTTTCCGTAAAGAACAAATCCGGCCTGCCCAGAGGCAAATCGCCGTAAACTTCATCCGTGCTAACCTGGTGGTAACGCACTACACCATACTTGCGGCAGGCATCCATTAACACGCCCGTGCCGATAACATTGGTTTTTAAAAACAGCTCCGGCTCTAAAATGCTGCGGTCAACATGGCTTTCCGCCGCAAAGTTCACAACAACATCCGGCTTTTCTGCTTCAAACAGGCTGTAAACAAAATCACGGTTGGCAATATCGCCTTTAACAAACTTAAAGTTCGGCTGGTGCATCGCACCCTTTAAGCTGCTTAAATTACCAGCATACGTCAGCTTATCCAGGCAAATAAATTCATCCTCCGGATGATGCTTAAGCTGATAATATATAAAATTGCTTCCTATAAACCCGGCCCCGCCGGTAATGATGAGTTTCATGAGTTAGCCTCCATTATGTTATTACTTTATAATACAATATTGAGTACTTTATTAAAAACATTGCAAATTTTTCTTTTTTCTTCAATATTCATACAAAAATTATAAATAACAAATCCATAAATTATTGTATAAGCTATAATGCTGCTTATAAAACCTCTAATGTTTGCAAAAATTAATAAATTATATATCCAATAACCTATTACCGTTAATGCAGCAATATAAATGCTTATGTTAATAATTTCTTTCCAAAATCTTATAATATCAAGATTTGTTACCTTAAAATAATACCAGTTCATTATTAAACCATTACCTATAAACATACTTAATCCTGTTGCAAAAGCGCACCCTATTCCGCCATACTTTATAGCAAGTGGTACAGCCAAACAAAGGTTAAACACACCCATGCAAAAATATACCTTTGCCCTAAAATCATATCTGTTTTGCGCCTGCATTATCGACAAGCCAATATTTTGTATTAAATCAATAGTAAAAGGTATTATTATTATTAAGGTAATCCAGTAAGCATCAGCAAAATCTTTACCAGCCCAAATATTTATAAAATTTCTTCCAAAAATAATAAAACCGCTTGCTACTAACGCCAGTAAATAATATTGCCAGCGCCCAATTTGTATAAATAAATCCGATAATTTTTTTACAGGTTCATTTTTAGCTATAATTTCTGTTATATGCGGCAGATATACACCAGATATTGCCGTAGATAACGCCATATAATTCATATAAATTAAAGAAGCAATAGAATATACTGCAACAGCAGCCGTTCCACTTACTATGCCTAAAATCACTTGATTTGTCTTAAAAAATATCTGATCTATAAGTACTACAACAAATACACTCAAAGCAAGTTTTTTTAATTCTTTAAAAAGAGTGGTATCTAAATAATGAAATTTAATGCGAATTTTTAATTTTACCAAACAATAATAACAACGTATTGTTATTAAACAAATATTAAGAACAGTTTGTACCGCGGCAACAGCAACAGCACTTGGATACTGTTGCAATATTACTATAACTAATAACGGTTGTAATAAAATCTGTAGCATTTCCATGCCTTTTAAGAATAAAAACTTCTCATGGGCATTTATTACCGCACGAAATATCATTGTTGATATTGTTATTACTATATTAAACAAAAGCAGCAAAAATAATGTTTTAGCAATTTCTATTTCTGATAATGTCATACTTGCCGCAAAAATAATATCAATATTTTCATAGCAAATATACCCTACCGCAAACAAAATTACAGCAATAACGCCATAAGCCTTTACAGCAATAGCAAGTATATTTTCCATACCTAACTCATCATTTAAAGCTTTATATTTGGTATAAAAACGTACTACAGCCGCAGTTAATCCAAAATCCATAACACTAAAATAGGCAATAAATGAACCTATAAGCTGATACAACCCGTATTCACTTTTACCAATATAATGCAAAAGTAGCGGTACATAAACAAAGCCAATAACAGCTTGAAACACTATATTAATATAACTGATTAATATGCCTATCTTACGCTCATTCATTGTTTATTTTTGTTTCACTTTCTTTATTACTATTTTTAGCAAAACACATTGCATAACCTAATCCAAGAAGTACCCAGTAACAATATGTAATATTAATCGTGTCACCCAAGCCAGACGCCATTATGCCGATTAGCGATATTGTAAAAAATACATAAGTCAGCTTATCGTCTGCCGTCATACTTTTATCTGTTATTTTAAAATATAACTTGCGTAATAAAATAAATGGAGGTATCAAAAATAAAGCTAATCCTATAATACCAGTTTCAGCAAAACGAGAGGTATATTCTCCTAATTTTGGAAAACCTGAACGCAAAACACCTTTTTCTTTTTGATTCTTTATCCACATTTTGACTTCGCCGTTATCTTTCGCAATTTCAGGCAAATAATCCGGTATATAAGCATTTCGCAAACCTAATCCTACACCTGTTAATGGATAGTCTAAACCGATTTTTAAATCTGTTATCATTATAGAATATCTTGCGCCATTACTTCTTTGAGAAGTACTAGCAAGCGAAGTTAAATTACTTTCTATATAACTTTCAACACTATCAATACCATATCTGTTATCTACTAAAAAATTATTTATAAATAAACCAGATAACATAAATGCCGTAATACTGGCAACTAATATTTTACCAACTTGTTTAAAAATAAATTTATTTCTAAGACAAAATGTAAATGCAAAT
>DXVZ01000067.1 GCA_019417125.1 Phascolarctobacterium sp. | reverse complement strand
CTATTGGTAAAATACAAAATTGTAATATTGCTTTTATCAAATTTCTTATAAATAATTTAAAACTGCTCATTTATACTTTCTAATCCCATTCCACGCATAAATAACAAAATAATATAAGCTTTGTTTAATGCTTATTCCTAAATATTCTCTGTATATTTCCCATCTATATTTTGCCGCCGTTAGTTTGTTAAATGACCTGCTTTTTTGGTGTACTCTATACTGCATTAAGCTTTCATTTACGCCTTTAAAGTTTTTGCCTTCTTTAGCTAAATCAAGCAAGAATATATAATCTTCATGATACCATTCACTTTTAAAGTTTTTATTTTTTATGCTTTCTTTTGGGCATACTACACTTGAAAATATAATGCTGTTTTCTTTTAACAGGTCTTTTAATTTAAGCATTTCTTTTACTCGGCGCTTTTTTATTGTTTTTCCTGTTTCGTCTATCATCAGATAGCCTGCATAGGTTATATCTGCGTTACTGCTTTGTAATATTTGTATCTGCTTTTGCAGTTTTTCTTTTTCCCAATAGTCGTCAGCATCTAAAAAAGCTATGTATCTTCCTTTGGCATTTTTTATTGCTGTATTGCGAGCATTGGCTACACCTTGATTTTTCTTCAGCGTTATTAGTTTTATTCTTTTATCTTGTTTCTGATATGTTTTTATTATTTCTTCTGTATTATCTGTTGAGCAATCATTTACTATTAAAAGTTCCCAGTTTGTATATGTTTGCTTTATTACGCTTTCTATAGCTTCTGCTATATATTTTCCGCTGTTGTAGGCGGGCATTATTACTGAACATAGTTCTTCTTCAATATGCCCCTTTGCATTGTGCAACAATTTTCATCGTCCTCCACAATAACGTTATATCAAGCCACACGCTCCAGTTGCGCACATACCAGCTGTCAAGCTGTACTCTTTGTTGGTAATCTGTGTCGCTTCTGCCGCTGACTTGCCACATGCCGGTGATGCCCGGTTTTACCATCAGGTAGTCGTTAATGTATTCACCATACCTTGCCATTTCATCCCTTATTATCGGACGCGGACCTACCAGGCTCATTTCTCCTTTCAGTACGTTGAATATCTGCGGCAGTTCGTCTAAACTCGTCTTTCGTAAAAATGCCCCGCTTTTGGTTATGCGCGGGTCGTTCTTTAACTTAAAGTCTTTTTCCCATTCTGCTTTCGCTTCCGGATTTGTTTTTAGCAGTTGCTCTAACTTCTCTTTGGCGTCGACGCACATGCTGCGGAATTTGTAGCAGTTAAATTCTTTGCCGTTTTTGCCTATGCGCCGATGCTTGAAGATTACCGGCCCCGGTGAGTCTTTATATATCCATATGGCGATAATAAGTAATATCGGCGATATTACTATCGTGCCTGTTATGGTCAGTACGTAGTCAAAGATTGTTTTTATCCATCTGTTTACCGGGCGCGCTAAGTTGTTTTTTAGCCTTAATAACATCAGCTTTTCGTTAAACAGGCTTTCTGCTTCTATCCCTCCCATGGGTACGCCTACCAGGTTTGGTATTACGCCCATGCTTTTTACTAAGGGCTGTACTTTGTAGATTAGTTTTGTCAGTTTGCCTTGTTCTAACCCAGGCGCTGCTATAAAGACGTGGTTTATTTTGTATTTTGCTATTACTTGTTCTGCGTCGGTAAATTTGCCAAGTACGGGGTAGTTTTCTAATATTCCCTTTTCTACTTTGTTATCTTCTAAAAGCCCTATTATTTTGTAGCCCATGCCGGCGTCGTTTTTGATGCCTTGCACTAAGAGTTCCGCTGTTTTGCCTGCGCCGATGATGAGTACCGGTATTTGAAGTAACTGGTATTTTGCTAATATCTTTTTGGTTAGATAGCGGAAGATGACTAAGAGTATAAAGCTTAACAGCCAGAATACCGCGATGAACATTCTTGATGTTGTGGCTGCTATGCGCGCTATATAGAGTAATATGATGATACTTGTGACGGCGTAGCAGCTTGCCGTAAAGAGTTTTTGGATTATCTGCCAGAACTGCGCACGGCGGTTGTAGAGCTGTTCGATATTTAAGAAGATGAGGTATAGTAACGGGAATACTACCCAGAAGTTTAGCCAAGAGATACGCAGGTGATAATTGCCGGTATAGAAGTTGCGGAAGTTAAAGGCAAGCTGTTCCGCGCAGACGATGGCGATGTAGTCTATAAAAATCAAAACAAAAGGTAAAATTATATTAGTGTACTTGTTAATACCCTGTATTTTATCAGGCACCGTTATCCCTCTTATGTTTTACTAATTGTAATAAAATTTATAATTTTATTTTGCATTATTTTATAATGATATTTTACCATACCTTTACCCCCCCGCAAGACATTTTGGTTAGAGTGAGTCAAACT
>DXVZ01000066.1 GCA_019417125.1 Phascolarctobacterium sp. | reverse complement strand
TCCATGTTCAGCCCCAGATCTTTCAGGCGTTCAATTAAATCTATGTTCGCAGGCGAAGCAAAATACGTTACCACGCTTTCAGCAATTTTGGGGCCAATATCTTCAATAGCGGCAATCTCGTCCGCTTCCGCCGCCATCAGTTTTTCCATAGTGCCAAAGTGCAGCGCCAAAAGGCGTGCCACCTTTGCGCCAACATGGCGGATGCCAAGTGCGAACAGCAGCCTGTCCAGGTTCTGTTTTTTGCTTTCGGCAATGGCGTTTAAAAGATTATCCGCCGATTTATCGCCCATGCGTTCCAGTGCCGTCAGCTGCGGTTTGGCAAGCAGGTATAAATCCGCCGCGTCGCTGATTAAGCCGTTGTCCAGCAGCTGGTTAATCACCGCCGGGCCGCAGCCGTCGATGTCCATCGCCCCTTTGGAGGCAAAATGAATCAGCCCCTCGCGCCCCAGCGCCGGGCAGTGCGGGTTGGTGCAGCGTATCGCCGCTTCACCGTTCAAACGCTCGGTTTTCCAGCCGCATTCAGGGCACTCCGTTGGCATAAAAAACTCCTGTTCGTCGCCGGTACGTTTTTCTTTAACCACGTGCAGCACTTCCGGTATAATTTCGCCCGCTTTGTTGATGACGACCGTGTCGCCGATGCGGATATCCTTACTGCGGATGAAGTCCTCGTTGTGCAGCGTGGCGCGGCTGATGGTACTGCCCGAAAGTTTCACGGGCGTCAGCACCGCCGTCGGCGTAAGCACGCCAGTGCGCCCAACCTGGATGATAATATCCTCCAGCTTTGTTTCTGCCTGCTCCGGCGGAAACTTAAAAGCAATCGCCCAGCGTGGGTCTTTGCCTGTTGCGCCCAAAATATTTTGCTGGTACACGGCGTTTACCTTAATTACAGCGCCATCAGTGTCGTAGGCAAGCCCCTGGCGTTTACCGGCAAAATCTTTAATTTTAGCAATAGCTTCGTTGATATTTTTAACAACGCAATAGCCTTCGCTGACCTTAAAGCCGTAATCATGCAGCATGGCGAGGCTGTCAGAATGTTTATCTTTATGCCCTGCGCCCACGCCATAGGCAAAAAAGCTAAGCTGGCGGCTTGCCGTTACTTTAGGGTCCAGCTGGCGCAGGCTGCCCGCCGCCGCGTTGCGCGGATTAGCAAATTCGTTCTCGCCTGCTTCGCTGCGCTGCTCGTTCAGTTTCATAAAAGCGTGGCGTGGCATGTAAACTTCGCCGCGCACTTCGAGTAATTCCGGCACTTCTTCGCCGTCTTTAACGTTTAAAGTAAGCGGAATGGCACGGATAGTGCGCACGTTAGCAGTTACGTTTTCGCCCACTTCGCCGTCGCCGCGCGTTGCCGCACGCACCAGCCGCCCGTTTTCGTAAATCAGGCTGCAAGCAAGGCCGTCAATTTTCGGTTCAAAAACATATTCCACTTCGCTGCCTTCAGGCAGGCCGCTTTTTACGCGCGCATCAAACGCCAGCAGTTCCTCATCACTAAAGGCGTTGCCCAGCGAAAGCAGCGGCGTCATGTGGCGCACTTCGGTAAACTCCGGGTTCACTTTGCCGCCAACCCTGCGTGTAGGCGAATCGGGCGGCACATCGTCCGGATATTGCGCCTCCAGTTCCTGCAAGCGGCGCATCAGCGCGTCGTATTCGGCGTCGGTAATTTCCGGCGCGTCCATTACATAGTATAAAAATTCGTGATGGTGTATTTCACTGCGCAGCTTCTGCGCTTCGTTCAAAGCTTCTGCACGCTCTAAATCCATAATGCCCTCCACTTAAAACTTACAATTTTTTCAGCACGGCGTACTTCGTCAGCAGGCTGCGCACGCCCGCACCGGCAAAAGCAACCTTAACCTCCTGCCCGTCCGCGCCGTCCTTAACGCTTACAACCATGCCTTCGCCCCATTTGCTGTGGCTTACCCTGTCGCCGGTGTTAAAGCGCGTACTCGTGCCTCCGGCGGCAGCCGCAGCCGCTTTGGGCGGCATAAAGCTGTGCGGGTTAAAGGTGCTGGCTGGGCGCTGCTGCCTTGCGCTGTATTTTTCGTTAACCTGTTTAAAATTCTCCAGCGCGCTGAAGCGTTCCTGCCTTTTAATGGTTTTCACCAAACGGGCGGGAATTTCCTGCAAAAAGCGGGACGGCGGATACGTTACCGTGTTGCCGTAAATGGTGCGCATTTTGGTGCTGCTCAAAAACAGCTTTTCTTTGGCGCGCGTAATGCCAACATAGCACAAGCGGCGCTCCTCCTCCACCTCGGTTTCGTCCATCAGCGTGCGCGCATGGGGGAACAAGCCTTCTTCCATGCCCACAAGGAACACTACCGGAAACTCCAAGCCCTTGGAAGAATGCAGCGTCATTAAAGTAATCGCGTCGTCGCCCAGTTCCGTATCGTCAATGTCGCTCACCAGCGCCACATGCGCGAGGAAATTTTCCAGATTATTTTCTTCTTCGGATTTAGCAAATTCCTGCGCCACGCTGATTAACTCGTGCAAATTGTCGATGCGGCTCTGCGCCTGCGGCGTGCGTTCGTTCTCCAGCTCTTCAAGATAGCCGGTGTCGCGCAGCACGCGGTCAATTAAATCTTCCACCGGCGCTTCGTTTGCCAAATTCATCAGTTCAAAAATAATGCCTGCCAAATCGTCCAATTTAGCTACAAAACGGCTGCTTAAACCGTCAATCGCCGCCGCGTTGGAAACCGCTTCAAACAAGCTGACGTTGTTGGCAGCGGCATAAGCCTGAATCTTCGCCAGCGAAGCGTCGCCGATACCGCGCTTGGGCACGTTGATAATGCGCAGCAGGCTCAGCGAATCCGCCGGGTTAAAAATTACGCGCAGGTATGCGATGATATCTTTAATTTCCTTACGCTCGTAAAATTTTAAGCCGCCGACCATGGTATAGTTAATGCCGCTTTTAATCAGCATTTCTTCAAAAATACGGCTCTGCGTATTGGTGCGGTACAGCACCGCCATATCACCCAGCTTTTTATTTTCGGTGCGCTGCAAATTTTGCAGCTGTTCAATTACAAAACGCGCCTCATCACGCTCGTCCACTGCCTGGAAGTAAATAATATCCGCACCGTTTTTGTTCTCCGTCCACAAATTTTTAGGTTTGCGCCCGGTGTTGTTTTCAATCACTGCGTTGGCGGCGTCCAAAATAACCTGCGTGCTGCGGTAGTTTTGTTCCAGCTTAATCACCTTCGCGTCGGGGTAATCCTTCTCAAAATCAAGGATGTTCTGAATATCCGCCCCGCGCCAGCCGTAAATACTCTGGTCAGCATCGCCTACTACGCAAATGTTGCGGTGCTTCGCCGCCAAAAGCTTCGTTAACAGGTACTGCGCGTGGTTAGTGTCCTGGTATTCGTCCACCAAAAGATAATCAAAGCGCTCCTGGTATTTTTCGCGCACTTCCCTGTTTTCCTGCAATAATTTAATGGAAAGCATTAAAAGGTCATCAAAATCCAGCGCGTTGTTTAATTGCAGCTTTTGCTGATAACGGCTATAAATATCCGCTACTTTCTGCTCGTAAAAATCGCCAGCCTGGCGCGCGAAAGCGTCAGCGTCCTGCAAAGCATTTTTGGCGTTGCTGATACGCGCTAAAATGCCCGAAGGCTGAAAGCGTTTATCGTCAAGGTTCAGTTCTTTTAAAATCTGTTTAATTAAGTTCTGGCTGTCCGCCGTGTCGTAAATGGCAAAATTGCCGCCGTAGCCGGGCAGCTTGTCTATCTCCATCCGCAAAAAGCGCGCGCAAAAAGCGTGGAACGTAAACAGCCACGCATCTTTCGCCGCCGGACCGCTCATGTTGTTAACGCGCTCGCGCATCTCTGCCGCCGCCTTGTTGGTAAAGGTAATGGCTAAAATGCGGTACGGCCGCACGCCCTTTTGCAAAAGGTTGGCAACGCGGCAGGTAAGCACCTTGGTTTTGCCGCTGCCAGCACCTGCCATAATCAGCATCGGCCCTTCCGTATTAATAACAGCTTCCGCCTGCTGCGGGTTCAGTCCGTAAGTACAATCAACAGTCATTCTTTCCTCCATACAATTCCTAACTTAACATCTTCAAATCTCTATCAGCATAACTTTATTATTATTCTCGCCATCTGCGTTTTTTCCTGCCGCCGCAGCAGAAAATCTTTAACTATCATTTTACCCGTGCTGTTAAAATTTTGTAAGTTATAACTTATAAAAACCTTGATTTTAAACATTTTATAAGTTATAGCTGATAAAAATTGAAATTTGGCGTTGTTTATCAGTTATAACTGTGATAAACTAAACGTAAGAAACAACACTAACAACAAGGAGGCGCTGACCATGATTAAACGCGAGGCTTATATGCGCCGTATCCGTCCGTTTATCGGCAGTGAATTGATAAAGGTTATGACCGGCATCCGCCGCTGCGGTAAATCCGTAATGCTGGAGCTTATAAAAGAAGAAATTATAAATAATGGTGTACCCACCACCAACATTATCTCCATTAATTTTGAAGATATGCGCTATGCCCATCTTTTAACCGCCCGCACACTGCACGATGAAATCATCGCCAAAGCGCAAAATATCAGCGGTAAGGTTTATTTATTTTTTGATGAAATACAGGAAGTAGAAAATTGGGAAAAATGTATCAACTCTTTCCGCGTAGAATTGGACTGTGATATTTACATCACCGGCTCTAACGCCAAGCTGCTTTCCGGCGAGCTTGCCACCAATCTTGGCGGGCGTTATGTAGAATTTACCATTTATCCATTTTCCTTTGCGGAATTTACCGAACTTTATAACGGAATTTTCCCCGGCACTTCGCCGCAGGAATGTTTCCAAAAATACCTGCTGTTCGGCGGTATGCCTTACCTTGCCAATCTGCGCTATGCGGAAGACCCATGCCGCCAATATTTAACGGACGTGTTTAATTCCGTACAATTAAAGGATATTGTAAAGCGCAACAAAATCCGTGACGTCGATTTGCTGGAACGCATACTTTCCTATATTATCGCTAATGTGGGCACTACATTTTCCGCCACGTCTATCTCTAAATTTTTTAAAAGTGAAAAACGCAATGTCGCACCGGAAACCATTCTTAACTATATCAGGTATTGCACCGATGCTTACTTATTTTATCCTGTAAAAAGGCAGGATTTACAAGGCAAACAAATACTTGCCGCTTCCGAAAAATACTATATCGCCGACCACGGCGTGCGCGAGGCTGTTTTTGGCGGCAATATGCGCGATATTAATTTGATTTTGGAAAATATTGTGTTTATGGAGCTGCTGCGGCGCGGCTATAACGTTACCGTCGGTAAAACCGGCAATTTGGAAATTGATTTTATAGCCGAAAAACACGGTGAAAAAATTTACGTGCAGGTTTGCTATTTGCTGGCTTCCCCGGAAACGATTGAGCGTGAATTTAGCGTTTATGATAATGTAAGCGATAATTTTCCCAAATATGTAGTTTCACTTGATGAATTTGATATGAGCCGCAACGGCATCAAGCACTGCAATATCCGCAATTTTTTAACTAAAGAAACCCTTGCTTAATTTGCTGTTTTAAAATTTACCCAAATTTTTACTGACTCTTCATTCACTTCTTGCACTGTGCATAAGACAGTTTTATAATTATATACTGTATTTTGCATGGAGGGGATTTTAATGGAAGAAAATAAACTGACTATCCGCGGCGAATTATCGCTGCTTTTAGTCATCATTATCAATAGCTTGGGCGTAGTTTTAATGCTGCATTCCGGTTCTGGCATTTCGGCAATTTCCAGCGTGCCGTACGCTTTTGCCGATGTTCTGCCTGTTATCACGCTGGGCGCATGGACGGAAGTGTTCCAAGTTTCGTTGGTGCTGAGCCTGATGCTGTTAAGCAAACGCTTTGTGCCGGTGTACCTGTTCAGCTTCGTAGTTGGCTCTGCGTTCAGCGCGATGATTGACGTGCACGAACTGTGGATTAAACAGCTGCCGCAAAGCTTAACGCTGGACGTTATTTACTTTCTTATCAGTTATATCGTTATCTGTTTTGGCGTAGCGCTTGCCAACCGCTGCCAGCTGCCAATTATCCCGACGGATTTATTTCCGCGCGAGCTTGCTGCCATTACCGGCTGGAGCTATGCGCGCATTAAAATCGGCTTTGACGTTATCTGCCTTGCCGTTACCGCCGTTATGACCTTTGTGTTCCTTGGGCGCGTGGACGGGCTTGGCTTCGGCACGGTGCTTGCCGCTTTTACCATGGGCAAAGTTATCGGCGCTATAGGCGAATATATGGACCGCCACGTAAAATTTGTATCTTTTTTAAGCAGCAGGGCTTGACATGGAACCAGCTTAAAGATTTATAATAAAATTACTGATTGCACGAGCAATAAACAGGCTGCCGGAGCAGCCACAAACGTTTTTCTTTATTAAACGCATAAATTAAGCCATGAAGGCTGTAACCGCTTACGAGAGCGGGTGCTTCTTCATGGCTTTTTATTTTTGCTTTTACCGGCAGTAATATTAAAATGGTTTTTAGCATTGTTTTTGCTTTTGGCAGCTCTTTTGAGTTCTGCCTGCGGCAGCAGCCCTGCGATTATTACGAATTTACCACAAATTTAAACATAGATTAAAGGAGCGAGCATTATGAGTGAAATTTCCGCAGCAAGCATTATTCACCGCAAGAACGAAAAAGCATACATTACAAA
>DXVZ01000065.1:9619-16330 GCA_019417125.1 Phascolarctobacterium sp. | reverse complement strand
TAATGAAGGCTCTGAATTAGATAAGTTAGTTAAAGCTATTATTGATAGAACAGTAACAAATGAAGTATTGGAAAATATATATTATTCATGCAAAAAAGAATATCTTGATGTAGATAAATTGAATGATGAGGATAAAAGAAAGAAAACAGATTTATTAATAGGATTAGAAAATAGTTCTAATTTTGCTACAACACATTATATTATTAGAAAAATAAAAAAAGTAGAAAATTGGACTGAAGAAGAAAAAGAAACATTATTGAAAATTGCGGTTGAAAATAGTCAAGTATTTTCTATTTTAGGTGATTGGGATTTGAAAACTTTTTATGAAGATCTTATATCTGAAATGGAAAATTTGAATGAAAATGCAAAAATTGTACAAGAAGAAATAGATAAGCGATATTAAGGGGTGAACGCCATGACTAACTTTGATGTCTTTAATACAGATTCGCAATTTGCTGCATTTGCGCCGGTTGCAATATCTGCGGAACGAATTTTTAATATTGACCCGTCGGCATGTGTTTTTAATTGCCGCCGCGCAATGGAGTTTGCCGTTAAGTGGATGTATTCTGTTGATGACAGCCTTGTTAAACCATGGCAGGATAAACTTTGGAATTTAATGTCCAATGAGGATTTTAGGGATATTGTTGGACCTGACCTTTATAAACGTATGGATTATATACGTGTAAAGGGAAATAAAGTTGCTCATAAGGATAACGAAATAACTAAAGATATAGCAGCTTTATGTTTGGAAAATCTATTTATCTTTTTGGATTTTATTGCGTATTGTTACGGTAAGGAATATACCGAAAGAAGTTTTGATAAATCTTTGTTGCAGGAGCAGACTAACAAACCGGGGCCGGTTATGCATATCCCGGATGTTGATTTAGATGCTTTGATTGCCGAAAATAAAAAATTAAAAGAAGAACTTACCGCCAGACGTTTGGAGCAGCAGCAGACTTATGTGCCTAAACCGCTGGATATAACAGAATACCAGACGCGTAAACTTTATATTGACGCTATGCTTGAAGATGCCGGTTGGACGGAAGGCAAGGATTGGCTGAACGAGGTTGAGCTTACCGGTATGCCCAATAAAAGCAATGTAGGTTTTGCCGATTACGTACTCTACGGTGACGACGGCAAGGCTTTGGCTGTTATTGAAGCAAAACGTACTTGTGTTGATGTTGCCGTTGGCAGGCAGCAGGCAAAATTGTATGCTGATTTACTGGAGAAAAAGCATGGACGCAGGCCTGTGATATTTTTAACCAATGGTTTTGAAACCAGAATACAGGACAATCAATACCCGGAACGCAGGGTTGCAACTATTTATTCTAAACGTGATTTGGAAAAACTGTTTAACTTGCAATCAATGCGTACAGGTTTAAAGAATATTATGGTTAATAAAGATATTGCCGGGCGTTATTATCAGGAAGCTGCCGTTAAAGCAGTATGCCAGGCTTTTGATGAAAAGAACCGCCGTAAGGCGCTTTTAGTTATGGCAACAGGTTCCGGCAAAACAAGAACTGTAATGGCGCTTTGTGATGTTTTATTAAACCATGGCTGGGTTAAAAATATTTTGTTTTTAGCTGACCGCACCAGCCTTGTTACGCAGGCCAAGCGCAGTTTCACCAATTTAATGCCGGACTTATCTTTAACCAATTTGTGTGAAGATAAACAAAATGCCAATGCACGCTGTGTATTTTCTACTTATCAGACGATGATGGGCTGCATTGACGATATTAAAGATGATAAGGGTAAGTTATTTACTTGTGGTCATTTTGATTTGCTTATCTGTGATGAAGCGCATCGTTCTATTTATAATAAATACCGGGATATTTTTAATTATTTTGATGCGCCGCTTGTTGGGCTTACGGCAACGCCGAAAGATGATATTGATAAAAATACTTACGAGATTTTTGAACTGGAAAGCGGCATACCTACTTATGGCTATGAGCTTGCGCAGGCAGTTCAGGACGGTTTTTTGGTTGATTTTTTAAGCGTGGAAACGGAGCTTAAATTTATTGAGCAGGGTATTGCTTACGATGAGTTATCCGCTGAGGAAAAAGAAGAATATGAAAAGACTTTTACCATGGAAAACGGAGAACTTCCCGAAAAAATTGCTCCATCGGCATTGAATAACTGGGTATTTAATGAAGATACCATCCGCAAAGTGCTGAATATTTTAATGCAGGATGGGTTAAGGATTGATTATGGTGAAAAGCTGGGCAAAACTATTATTTTTGCTAAAAATCATGACCATGCTGAAAAGATTTTAGAGGTTTTTAATAAGGAATATCCGCATTTAAAGGATTACGCTAAAGTTATTGATAACAAACTTAAATATGCGCAAAGCGCGATTGATGAATTTTCTGACCCGAAAAAAATGCCGCAGATTGCGATTTCGGTAGATATGCTTGATACGGGCATTGATATTCCGGAAATTTTGAATTTGGTTTTCTTTAAGAAAGTAATGAGTAAGGCCAAGTTCTGGCAGATGATTGGGCGCGGTACACGGTTGTGCCCCGGTTTGCTTGATGGCGAAGACAAAGAAAAATTTTATATTTTTGATTTTTGCGGTAACTTTGAATTCTTCCGCATGAATAAGGGTAAAGCAACTGCCAATATGCTGGCTTTGCAGGGGGCTATTTTTAAATTAAAAGCTCAGATTGCTTTTAAATTGCAGGATTTGGCGTACCAGACTGATGATTTGATTGCTTTCCGCAAAATTTTGGTTGATGATATGGTTCGTAAGGTTGGTGAATTGAACAGGAAAAATTTTGCCGTGCGCCAGCATTTAAGATATGTTGAACTTTACAGTAACCCGGACAATTATAGGACACTTACTTATGAAAACACTTTAACCATGGGTGAAGAACTTGCACCGCTGATTACGCCTGATGAAGATGAACCTAAAGCTGTGCGTTTTGATGCATTGATGTATGGCATTGAATTGGCGTATTTGGCAGGTAAAACTTACAGCAAAGGACGCAGTGATTTAGATAAAAAAGTAAAAGCCGTTGCCGGTGTTGCCAATATACCTGAAATTATGGCGCAGGCTGATTTTTTGAACAAGCTGATACATACGGATTATATTGAAAACGCCGGTATAAATGAATTTGAGGAAATCCGTAAAAATTTGCGTGGTTTGATTAAGTATATACCTAATGGTGGATCTAAATATGATACGCATTTTATTGACGATATCCTTACTAAAGAAACAAAACCGGCAGAGCTTGAAAATGATGATTTGAAAAATTACAAAATGAAAGCGGAATACTATGTACGCCAAAATCAGGACCAGACTGCTATTAAAAAGCTGCGTACCAATTTGCCGCTTACTAAAGCAGATATAGCTTCGCTTGAAAAAATACTGTGGAGCGAACTTGGCACTAAAGCTGATTACGAAGCAGAATATGGACAGAAGCCTTTGGGAGAGTTTGTGCGCGAAATAGTCGGGCTTGACATGAATGCTGCTAAAGAAGCTTTTGCTGAATATCTTAATAATGTTAATTTGGATAGCCGCCAGATTTATTTTGTAAATCAGATTATAGAATATATTGTGCATAACGGCATGATGAAAGACTTTTCTGTATTGCAGGAAGCTCCGTTTACAGACCAGGGCAGTATTGTAGATGTGTTTGCTGATATGAGTTTGTGGGTTGGTATAAGAAAAGTTATAGAAACAATAAACAAAAATGCATTAGCTGCATAAAAAAATAAAGCGTACATTCATGTACGCTTTATTTTTTATCATACATTAAGTTTAAAGCTTAACTTTTGCAGTTTATTTATATTCTCATCTAAATATTCTTTGCTGTATTCTGTGTCATTAGGTTCAAAATAATTTTCATGGTCATGTCTGTGCTGGTCTGCTAAAAATTTACGCAGTTCCAGTATGTCTTTTAGAATAACTGTATTGCCTGCAAAATAAAATTCAATTGCATCGCAATAGCAATAACCAAATCGGTAATAAGCAAGCATATTAAAACAATGCTGGCTTGTACAATACTGTGATTGTGCATAATTCATATTAGAAAATGCTTCTTGCTGTGCATCGATATATTTATCTTTTATTTCCAGCAACATTACGCTTACATATCGTGAGCATTGTAAAATATTATCAGTTTTCCATTCTTCTGGCATAGGAGTTTTGGCAAGTACTGAAAAAATTGTATAAAGTATGTCACCAAAATTCCAGAGCTTTTCATCTAATGTATTAAAATCAGTGAGCTGAATTTTAGCATAATTGGTATAAAATTTTGCTTCCCAGTCATTTGGGTTATATGTAAGAACTGTTTTATAGAAGCTGATTGCATCAGTATATTCTTCATTTTTTATAGCCTTGCGTGCCAAAAGATAGTAATTTGTTAAATCTTCCATAATATGTCCATCCTGATTAATTTAGCTAAATTTCATTATAAATGGTTTTAATAAAAAAGTCCGGTATAGGCCGGACTTTTTTACTTCAATCTTCCCTTATAATTTCGCGTGCTTTGCTGCACAGCAGCGGGTAGCTTACTTTGCTGGTTAACAGGCGCTGGCGTGCGATGCTTTCGGCGGTGCTGACAGCAGCTATTGCTGGATCGATAACAGGAATGCCAAGCACGCGGCTAAGCGGTTCTGCCAATCCTAAAAACGACAGGCAGCCTAAAACAATGGCTTCGGTGTGTGTTTCGCGCAGCATTTGCTGTCCGCAGGCAGCCAGCTTTTTAAAAGCAGCGTCCCTGTCTGCCCAGGGCGAAATGCTGTTTAAATTAACGGCTGTAATTTGCCCGATGCGTTCCGGGCTGACGCCGAGCGTGCGCAAAAACAATTTCTTCTCCGGCAGGCGTGCGGCGTCAGCCAATATTACGCTGAAGCTGCGGCACACGTTAAGCGCCGTAAGGCACGCCGCCTGTGCGCCGCCGATAACGGGAATGCGCAGCGCTTCGCGGCAGGCGTCGATGGCTGGGTCGCTGAAGCAGTACAGAACAACGGCATCGTAACCTGAGTTCTGCGCGTCAGCAGCAAGCTGCACAATCTCCGGCGCAGCCAGCACCACGTCCAGTGCGGAGTTCAGTTCCACGCCCGAATGCTGTGGGCAGCACATGTTAAGCTTAGTATCTGCCGAAACATAGTTTTGCAAAATGCGGCAGCGCAGGTCCATTTCTTCCTGTGTCATGCCGTAATCGGGGTTGATAATCATTATCTTCATGGGCTGCCTCACGATAAAATGGTGGAAAGGAATTTGCGCGCGCGTTCGGTTTTGGGGCTCGCAAAAAACTCCTGCGGCGGAGCGCTTTCAATTAAATACCCTTCGTCCATAAAGTGAATGATGTCCGAAACGTCGCGGGCAAAGCCCATTTCATGCGTTACCAGCACCATGGTAATGCCGGTGTTGGCAAGCCCTTTGATAACGTCCAAAACTTCTTTTACCATTTCGGGGTCCAGCGCCGATGTCGGCTCGTCCAAAAGCAAAACTTCCGGCTCCATTGCCATGGCGCGGGCAATGGCTACGCGCTGCTTCTGCCCGCCGCTGAGCCTGCTGGGATATTGCCCGGCTTTATCGCCAAGGCCGACCATTTTTAAAAGTTTTAAGCCTTTTTCTTCGGCATCGGCGCGGCTCAGTCCGTTAACTACGCGCGGAGCATAGGCAACGTTTTGCAGCGCCGTCATATTGGCAAACAAATTAAAATGCTGAAAAACCATGCACGCATTTTTGCGGATGTTTTCGATTTTAACTTTGCCGCTTAAAATGTCGGTGCCGTCAAAAATAATTTTGCCGCTGTCGGGGCGTTCCAAAAGGTTAAGGCAGCGCAGCAGGGTGCTTTTGCCGCTGCCGCTTGGGCCGATGATGGTAACGACTTCGCCTTTGCTGATGTTGAGCGAAATGTCTTTTAAAACCTGTAAATTGCCAAAACTTTTGGCAAGGTGTTCAACTTTAATCACTGACGCGCACCTTCCTTTCAAGGTAAGCGCCCAGCAGATTGAGCAGCATTACCAGCACATAATAAACCGCCGCTGCGACGATGAAGGCTTCAAAAGCGCGGAAGGTTTTTGCCTGAATTAAGTCCGCCCAGCGCAGGGTATCGGCAACGCCGATGACGGAAACAAGGCTGGAATCTTTCAGCAGCATAATGCTTTCGTTAACGAGTGATGGCAGGGCGTTTTTAATCGCCTGCGGCAGGATAACATCCAAAATAAAACGGTGCGTCGGTACGCCCAGCGACATCGATGCTTCCCACTGGCCACGGTCGACGGAAAGAATGCCGCCGCGCAGCGCTTCGGAAATATAGGCGGCGGAGTTAAGCCCGAAAGATAGTACGCCTGCTTCCAGCGCGCTGATGGTGTAGCCCGTCAGCTGCGGCGTGGCAAAGTAAATCAGCATTAGCTGGACTAAAAGCGGCGTGCCGCGGAATACAGAAATGTACGCTTTGGCAAGGAACGAAAAGAATTTGTTGTGTGAAAGCGTAATAAGCGCCAAAATGAAGCCGCCCAAAAAGCCGATGAGGGTGGAGAAAAATGTAAATTTAATGGTAATCCACACCGCGGAGGCTAAAAGCGGCAGATATGGGTCGAGTACGGAAAAATCAAGCATAATTTACTCCTTTAAGTTAAAGCCCGGCAGTTGTACGCTGCCGGGTTTGTTTTTATTTGGCTATGTCAAGCTTGGCAACTGCTTCTTCGTACTGCTGGGTTGCCGTTTCGCCCAAGTGTTTAACCAAAATTTTGTGC